>CAYGSV010000133.1:0-7183 GCA_964352635.1 uncultured Algimonas sp. | reverse complement strand
TACGCGCTGAATGTGACATCGTAAAGCTAACTAACCCTGCTCAACAAATTCACTTTGTTTGTAGCCTTGGAAGTATAACGCCGTACGCAAGTCTGTGTGATTGATCGCGCAATGTGCCGCTGCGGCGACTGCGGGTTTGGCGTAATAAGCAATGCCGAGACCAGAGGCGGTAACCATAGCGAGGTCATTCGCACCATCACCAATAGCTACGGCGCTATTGGGCCCGCCTAAGCCTTTAGAATATTCGTTTAAGCGCTCTAACTTCGCTTCACGCCCCAAGATAGGCATTTGAACCTTACCGGTCAGCGCCTTGCCATCATCTAAAAGAACGTTCGCATGGTGGTTTTCAAACCCGATGACTTGTGCGACTCGTTCAGAGAAAAATGTGAAGCCACCAGAGACGACGACTGTTTCCGCGCCATTGACTTTCATCGTCGCGCAGAGTGTTTTGGCCCCTTCATTCACGACAATCCGTTCATCAAAACAGGTTTGAAGAATTTTAAGTGGGAGGTTGGCTAGTAAGGCTACGCGGTCTGTTAATGCGCCTTCAAAGCCGATTTCACCGCGCATAGCGCGTTCCGTAATTTCGCTCACTTGGTCTTTAAACCCTGCAAAATCTGCCAGCTCATCGATACATTCTTGCCCAATCAGCGTGGAGTCCATATCGCAAATAAGGAGTGATTTTTTACGGTCTTTATTAGCTTGAAGGCAGGCATCTATTTTCAGATCAGAAGTCGTTAAAACAGCGTCGAGTTTTGATTTCGTCAGGCTATTTGGGGCTATGCCTTCAACCGCAATACCGTCTGACAGCACGGTTAGCTCCGTTAACTCAAAGGCCTTCGCCAGAGCGTGCAAATCACGAGGTGATTTTTTCTCTAGGACAAGAGTAAGGATTTGGTCTAACGCGTCAGCCATGTTGCACTGTCTCCAAATAAAGGGTTCCTAGGATGAAGCCCGTGCTTTGTATTGCAGGGCCAACCGCGAGCGGCAAGAGCGCCGTTGCGCTTGAATTGGCGAAATCTGTTGATGGTGAAATCATCAACGCAGATGCGTTGCAAGTCTTTCGTGATATACGCATTTTATCGGCACGACCATCAGATAGAGATATGAAAACTGTGCCACATCACCTCTATGGCTATGTGAGTGGAGACATGCATTATTCAGGCGGGCAGTGGGTGCGTGATGTTATGCCTGTTGTCTTAGATGTTCTGGCACGAGGTAAATTTCCCATTCTGGTTGGAGGGACAGGGCTATATTTTCGATCACTCTTTCAAGGTTTGGCCTCAGTCCCTGCGATTGACCCTACTTTAATAAAAGAGATTGATGGCCGTATTGCCAATGATGGCATTAAGTCTGTGATGAGTGAAGCGCGACAGCTCGACCCTGTTGGCACGTCACGATTGCTTGGAGAAGATCCGCAAAGGCTGACACGCCTCTTGAGTGTAGTTAAACAGACGGGGCGCACGCTCCAAGACTGGCAGTCGCAGACACATCCTGAAATCCCAAGTGATTATGCTCTGCGTTTTGTAATGCGGCCCGAGCGCGAAACGCTTTATAAGACAATAAATACGCGATTTGGATCAATGGTAGAGCAAGGCGGCATGGCAGAAGCAAAATCCGTTTTGAAAACCTTCAGCCCAGACTCTAACGCGCCTATGATGAAGGCGATTGGTCTGTCACATTTATTGCGGCATCTGAAAGGCGAATTGTCTTACAACGAGGCGATTGACCTCGCCAAGCGGGATACACGCCGATTCGCCAAGCGACAATTAACGTGGTTCCGAAATCAATGCCCAGACTGGGTGCATGAAAGCGAATTGAATGTAGGTGCCGTGTCAGAGGCGATCAAAGCCTGGTCTCTGTCATGAAGCTTTCACCTTCACTCATATTCACGATTTTGGTCTCGCTGATAATCATGTCTTTATTAGTGGCGGGGCTTTCTGGTGAGAGTATGAACTTTGAAGCCGTTCAGTCTCTGATGGGGGATATCCGCGATTCAAATTATGCGATATTTATTGTCATTTTTATTTTCGTAACTGGCTCTTTTTTAGGGGCGCCACAATGGGCTTTAATTACGGCCTGCGTGGTAGGGTTTGGGCCGTCGCTCGGCGCGTTATATGCTTGGTTGGCGACAATGAGTTCTGCGTCAGTGAATTTCGGTCTGTCGCGTCTTTTAGGACAGAAGCGCTTATCTCGATTCACAGGCCCAAAAATAAACGCAATTTTGGCCCGTGTTGAAAAGAACGGATTGCTTTGGAGTTTTGTTGTGCGGCTCGTGCCGACCGGGCCGTTTATTCTTGTGAATCTCGCCGCAGGTATTTCGACGATACGTTATGCCTCTTTTTTTACAGGCACAGCGTTGGGTATTATCCCTAAAATCATCGTCATGGCGTTGATTGCGAAGGGTGTATTTGCAGGCTTAGATGGTCGTCTGATGTCGTTGGCTTTTATTGCTCTCGCTGTAATTGCGATTGGCATGACATTCTGGCTCCAAAAACGGTTTGAGAATAAACCGTCGGCAGACGTTTAGCGAACCTCGTTTAGGCGTAACCAATCCCGCTTTGGCAGGCCGTAAAGCTGATCCATAAATTCGAGTTGCAAGCCAATCGGGCGCGTGTGCGGGCTGTTCCACATCATCGCAATGCCGCTTCGTTTTTCAGGATCAAACAAGATGAGTGCACGGTAACCTTCAACGCCGCCGCGATGTCCGACAACTTTGTGTCCTTCATAATCATAAATGCGAAAACCCATCCCATATTGGGCGTTTTTCAATTGTCCAAATCGACGGTTTAAAAAGCGCTGCTCTCGCGGTGTGTCGACGCGTGGCGTTTGGATGAGTTGTTGAATGGCTTCTGCTTGAGACATACTCTCAGGGTTATCATCTTCCATCTGTGACACCATCCAGCGGGCCAGGTCTTTGACGGAGGAGTTAACACCTGCCGCAGCTGGAACGCGGTAATAGGTGGGTTTCACTGATTTAATGCGCTCACCAAACCGATTATGTGGCCGTGCCCAATCCTTAGATTGCAACAATCCTTCATAGCTGACACTTGCGGTCTTCATGCCGAAGCGAGCAAACACTTCAGTTTGCACAACGGATTTATAAGGCAGGCCTGTGACCGTTTCGATAATTTCAGACGCCGAGTCATAAGCGACGTTTTGATAAGTATGACAGGTACCTGGCGCACATTTATAAGAGAGCTCACCAAGCTTTGTCCGTGTTTCTTTCGCGCCGCGCCCACCTTCGATACGGTTGTCATAGGCATTCCGGACGATGCCGACTTGATGTGCCAAAAGATTTGAGACGGACACCTCTGTTTCATTAGGTGGTAGGGCGAGGGATGTGGCAAGATCTTTAACAGGGGCGTCTAAAGAGAGTTTCTCCTCCGCCGCCATGGAGACAACAACATGCGCGGCCACGCCTTTAGAGACGGAGGCCCAACGAAAGACGGTGTCGGCCGTCACGAAATCACCCGAGTCTCTGAGTGTTTCACCATAGCCCTTCGCAAAACTAATCTTGCCGTCTTCGACTATCGCAACGGCCAATCCCGTCATTTCTAATTGGGTCATTAAGGTTTGGGCACGCCGATCAATCTCTGCTGTATCAATGCCTGGTTCGCGCACGACCTGCGATGAAGCATTCGTCGTAAAAGCAAGAGCGATAGCTGAAGCAATAAGGGAGCGGAGGAACATTATAATAGCCTTAAAACAATTCGGGTTAACCAGTCTATAACGTCTTGCATCACTTGGATTAAATTCAGGATAGATGTCTGAAAGGTGGGGGGCTATGTTAGAGCGATCCACGTCAGAAGCGCTCCACCAAGAGCCAATCGATAGAGCATGAAGGGCAGCATACCAATGCGGCTGATCCATTTCATAAAGAGCGTGATGCAGCTATAGGCGGCAATAAAAGACAACGCTGCAACCCAAAGGCCATCGGATAATGACGCCTTTACCAATGTGGCCTCATCTGCACGCATTAGGCTGTAGAGCGCAAATAGTCCGCCTACGCCTATAATCGGCAGGCTCATCAACATGGAAAATCGCGCCGCTTCAACCCGCGTCAGGCCAATGGCGCGTCCTAGCGTCATCGTAATGCCAGAACGCGATGTGCCGGGGATGAGGGCTATAGACTGCGCGAGACCTAAGCCGAATGCACTTTTCCACGTCAGGTCTTCGGTTGTACGCGTTTGTTTGCCCCAAATGTCTGATAGCCATAGTAAAATGCCAAAGAAAATTGTCGTAAAGGCAATAATGAGAGGTGAGCGGATAGCTTGATCATACCCTCCAAATCGAAGGAATGCTCCAAAGACGAGGGCGGGAGGGGTCGCGATAATCAGATTAAGCGCGAGAGCTGAACCCTTATTAAGTTTCAACTTCGCAAGGTCTCGAAGACCGATTAATATTGTCCCGATATCTTTGCGAAAATATAGCATCACCGCGAAAAGTGATCCGAAATGCGCCATCACATCGATAAGAGGCCCTTGGTCTTGCCAGCCAAGAATTTTGGCAGGTAAAATAAGGTGCGCCGAGCTCGAAATCGGCAAAAATTCCGTAAGCCCTTGGATAATTGCTAAAATCGTAAGGTGCAACCATGACATAAGCGCTGTCTATGCGGTTAAAGTTACGGCTTTATTAGGGCGAAGATGAATTTCGACGGCGATTCAGACAGGAATTTTGCCTATTTTGAGCTCAATTTTTGCTTGTGCGGAAAAATATATCATTTTAATAAATTTATATTACCTGATTGTACTGCAGTCATTGTGATAATAAACTATATAAATCAACAATATAGGTAATTTTTATTTTTTGTATTATATCAAAAAATGACAAATTGTCGCATCTTGTCAATATAGAATTAAACATGTAGGCGACGCTCTCAAGACTTGTGAGGGCCTTATGGCAAAAGAAAATAAAATGTTGAAATTCGTCAGCACCGAGCGGGATATGCCCAAAAAGCGGCCCGCGGGCGAACGTCGCGAGGATTTCTTAGAAATTTATGGTGATTACGTTGAAGCCAAGGCTGAAGAGCAAGCTTCACGCTGTTCGCAGTGCGGTGTACCGTTTTGCCAAAACCATTGCCCGCTTGAGAACAACATTCCTGATTGGTTGAAACTAACCGCCGAGGGCCGTGTGAAAGAAGCGTGGGAGGTCTCTAGCGCGACTAATAATATGCCAGAGATTTGTGGCCGCATCTGTCCGCAAGACCGTCTCTGCGAAGGCTCTTGCGTTATCGAACAATCAGGCCACGGGACAGTCACAATTGGTTCTGTTGAACGCTATCTTACGGATACAGCATGGGAAGAAGAGTGGATTCAGCCCATTAAGCCTCGACGTGAACGGGCAGGGAGTGTTGGTATTATTGGAGCAGGGCCAGCAGGGCTCGCCGCTGCAGAACAACTCCGCGAGCAAGGTTGGCAGGTCACCATTTATGACCGTCATGATCGTGCGGGCGGTTTGCTGATTTACGGTATTCCAAACTTTAAGCTTGAAAAAGAGATTGTAGAACGCCGTACAAAACGTCTTGAAGAAGGCGGGATTGAATTTGTTCTTAACTGTGACGTCGGCGTGGATATTACTTTCGATAAATTACGTGAAAAACATCAGGCCGTCTTGATAGCGACCGGTGTTTACAAAGCGCGTGACCTCGAATGCCCCGGCAGTGGAGCAGACGGTGTCACGCCTGCACTCCCATTCTTGATTGACTCAAACAAACGCGGCCTTGGTGATAAAATCAATTCTGAAACCGCAGAAGGCAAAAATGTCGTGGTTATTGGTGGCGGTGATACAGCGATGGATTGTGTGCGGACGGCTGTTCGCCAAGGTGCTAAATCGGTGACCTGTCTTTACCGTCGGGACCACGCGAATATGCCTGGCTCTCGACGTGAAACTGCAAATGCTCAAGAAGAGGGTGTTAAGTTTGAATGGCTCGCCGCGCCAAAATCTATCCATGATGAAAGTGGCAATGTCAGTGCGGTGCGCGCCGACCGTATGCGTCTTGGCCCTAAAGATGCGTCTGGTCGCCAAAGTCCTGTTGTTTTAGACGGCGGTGAGTTTGATGTTGAAGCGGATCTTGTAATTAAAGCGCTCGGTTTTTCACCTGAGGATATGAAAGTATTATCGGAAGAATTAACTGTGACCCGTTGGGGTACGTTGCGCGTTAATCCGCTAACGTTTGAGACGAATTTACCAGGTGTTTATGCGGCAGGCGACATTGTTCGCGGAGCCTCCCTCGTGGTTTGGGCCATTCGCGAAGGCCGTGATGCGGCCGCGCACATGCATACATATTTACGCGGTTTAGAGCGTGCAGAGCAAAAAGTGGCAGCGGAATAATGACCACAATTAAAGGACAATGCTTGTGTGGGGACGTGCAGTTTGAAACGACTATGCCAGGTCACATTGACGCCTGCCATTGCACAACATGTCGGAATTGGAATGGTGGCCCCTTTATTGGCGCCGACTTTCGCGCTGGCATAACCCTTACAAAAAGTGATGGGCTAACATGGTATGAGAGTTCTGATTGGGCAAAACGTGGTTTTTGTAAAACATGTGGTGCGAGTCTTTTCTATTGTCTCAAAAGTGACCCGAATTTCTGGAGTGTAGCGGGTGGTGCACTTGAATTGCCCCAAGGTTTAACGCTCGGAAAAGAAATCTTCATTGATGAAAAACCTGATTATTACGAATTGGCTGGTGAACACCCCCGCCTAACAGGTGCCGAAGCTTTTGCAGAATTTACAGTAGGTAATGACGATGACTAATTGGCTTACAGATTTTGAACAAAAGCGCGATGCGCTTATCGAAGCGAATGCTTATGACCCCGCGCATGAACGTGCGAATTGTGGCGTAGGGCTTGTGGCGTCTATTGATGGAACGCCGCGTCGCGACGTTGTCGAAAAATCGATTCAAGCGTTGAAGAATGTTTGGCACCGCGGGGCTGTCGATGCCGATGGTAAGACAGGTGACGGGGCGGGTATCCGTCTTGATATACCGCAGGAATTCTTCCGCGCACAGGTCGAAAAAACGGGCCACAAAGCCAGTAATGCGAAAATCGCTGTTGGCATGATTTTCTTACCACGCACGGATTTCGGCGCACAAGAAGCGGCGCGAACCATCGTAGAGTCAGAGCTTTTGAAAGAGGGTTTCTACATTTACGGTTGGCGTCAAGTTCCTATAAATATTGATA
>CAYGSV010000132.1:0-7183 GCA_964352635.1 uncultured Algimonas sp. | reverse complement strand
ATCCTGCGGCGCATGGGGTGTTGCGTCTTGTTCTGGAACTCGAAGGCGAAATCGTAGAGCGCGTTGATCCGCATATCGGTTTGCTCCATCGCGGCACGGAAAAGCTAATTGAGCATAAGACCTATATGCAGGCGATACCCTATTTTGACCGCCTCGATTACGTCGCGCCCATGAACCAAGAACATGCTTTTTGCTTGGCGATTGAAAAGCTCGCCAATATCGGCGTACCGCGCCGCGCGGAATTCATTCGGGTTATTTATTCTGAAATTGGCCGTATCCTCTCGCACATGCTCAATATCACAACGCAAGCCATGGATGTCGGTGCGTTGACGCCGCCTGTCTGGGGTTTCGAAGAGCGCGAAAAACTGATGGTGTTTTACGAACGCGCTTGTGGTTCGCGTATGCACGCCAATTACTTCCGCCCCGGTGGCGTTCATCAAGATTTGCCGCCTGCGCTCATCAATGACTTGCTCGTATGGTGTGATCAATTCCCCGAAAAACTCCAAGATATTGAAACGCTTTTGACAGAAAACCGTATTTTCAAACAGCGCAATGTCGATATTGGCGTTGTGTCCAAGCAAGATTGTTATGACTGGGGATTCTCTGGTGTTATGGTTCGTGGCTCTGGCATTCCGTGGGATCTTCGCCGTAATCAGCCTTATTCAATCTATTCCGAGCTCGATTTCAAAATCCCGCTTGGTAAAAACGGCGATTGTTATGATCGCTACCTCTGCCGTGTTGAGGAAATGTATGAGTCAGTGAAAATCATGCGTCAGTGCCTCGAAAATATGCCCGAAGGCCCTGTCATGGTGCAGGATAATAAATTCACGCCACCGCGCCGCGCCGAGATGAAGCAAAGCATGGAAGCGCTTATCCATCACTTTAAGCTTTATACCGAAGGTTTCCACGTGCCAGAGGGTGAAGCCTATGCCTGTGTCGAAGCCCCCAAAGGTGAGTTCGGTGTTTATCTGGTGTCGGATGGGTCGAACAAACCCTATCGTTGTAAAATCCGCGCACCAGGGTTCCCGCATTTGGCTGCGATGGATTATTTGAATAAGGGCCACATGCTCGCCGATGTGTCAGCCATTCTCGGCTCACTCGACATCGTGTTTGGAGAGATTGACCGATGAGCGCTCGCCGATTAGCCATTCGCCAACCCGAGAGTTTTGAGCTCTCAGCTAAAGCGAAAAAAGAAATTGCGACTTGGGTAAAAAAATACCCTGATGGGCGTCAACGCTCGGCGCTTATTCCTGCGCTTTGGATTGCCCAAAAAGATGCAGGTGGTTGGTTGCCAGAGAAGGCCTTGCGAGCGGTCGGTGACTTGCTCGGCATGGCCTATATTCGCGTTTATGAAGTGGCGACGTTCTATACGATGTTTGCTTTGTCGCCTGTTGGAACGCATTTCGTTCAAATGTGCGGCACGACGCCGTGTTGGTTGCGCGGCTCTGACGAATTGAAAGCGATGTTAGAGCGTAAGATTGGCCCGCAAAATACTGTGTCGGCAGATGGAAAGCTCTCTTGGCTTGAAGTCGAATGTCTTGGCGCCTGTGCGAATGCGCCCATGGTGCAGATTTCAAACGCGGCAGGGGATTCTTATTACGAAGACCTATCGGCGGAAAACCTTGAGTCTGTGCTTGATGATTTGGTGGCCGGTAAGACGCCTAAGTATGGCCCGCAAAATGACCGTCATACCTCTGAGCCCGAAGGCGGCGCGATGGCGCTGACGACCAAGAACTTATCTAAGGCGCGTCCGAAACTCGTGAAACTGCCGAATGCGGATAAGAAGGCGAAAGTCAATTATTACGAATGGGACCCGAAAGAACTTCGAGCGACTATAAAGCGTCCTGCTAATGAAGGTAAAGCCATCGTTAAAAAGACATCGAATAAGAAACCCCAAGTTATATACAAAGATGGCCCAACGGACGGTACGCCTGATGATCTTAAGAAAATCAAAGGTATAGGGCCGAAATTTGAATCAGATTTGAACGCCAAAGGTATTTATTACTTCCGCCAAATCGGTGCGTGGAAAGCGGCTGACGTGAAAACCGTCGAGGCGATTATTGAAAAATTCCCAGGTCGCATCAAACGCGATGAATGGGTCAAGCAAGGTAAGGCTTTGGCTAAAATCGCTGAGAAGGAGGCGAAATCATAATGGTACAACTCCTCCAAGATAAAGACCGTATTTTCCAAAACCTTTATGGGTTGAATGATTGGGCACTAGACGCGGCACGCGAACGTGGTGCTTGGTACGGTACATCCGCTATGCTCGCACAGGGCAAAGATTGGTTGATTGACCAAGTGAAAGCCTCCGGTCTGCGTGGTCGTGGCGGTGCGGGTTTCCCGACGGGCCTTAAGTGGTCTTTCATGCCCAAAGAAGTCGGCAATCGCCCGCATTACCTCGTCGTCAATGCTGATGAATCAGAGCCAGGCTCTTGTAAAGACCGTGATATTTTGCGCCATGATCCGCATCTGTTGATCGAGGGCTGCTTGGTTGCGTCTTTCGCCATGCAGGCCCATGCGTGTTACATTTACCTGCGTGGCGAGTATGTGCTCGAACGCGAACGCCTCCAAGCCGCGATTGAGCAAGCTTATGCAGCGGGTCTCGTCGGTAAAAACGCTTGTGGCACGGGCTGGGATTTCGATATCTACATGCACCACGGGGCAGGCGCCTATATTTGTGGTGAAGAGACAGCCCTTTTGGAAAGCCTCGAAGGTAAAAAGGGGCAACCCCGTTTGAAGCCACCTTTCCCTGCCGGAGCGGGCCTCTATGGTTGCCCGACAACTGTGAACAATGTTGAGTCAATCGCCGTTGTGCCAACAATCTTGCGCCGCGGCGTCGATTGGTGGACGCAATTTGGTCGCGACAATAATAAAGGTACGAAGGTCTTCTCAATCTCTGGCCATGTGAACAAGCCGTGTAATATCGAAGAAGCGCTGTCTATTCCGATGAAAACGCTGATTGATGAATATGCGGGCGGTGTACGCGGCGGTTGGGATAACTTGAAATGCGTCATTCCGGGGGGGTCTTCTGTACCGCTCCTGCCGAAAGAGATTTGTGATACTGTCTTGATGGATTTTGATGCGCTACGCGAACATCAGTCAGGTCTCGGGACAGCGGCTATGATTGTTATGGATAAATCCACGGACGTTATCAAAGCCATCGCGCGGCTCTCTTATTTTTACAAGCATGAGAGCTGTGGCCAATGTACGCCGTGCCGCGAAGGCACAGGCTGGATGTGGCGCGTTATGGAGCGCATGGTCAAGGGTGAGGCGGAAACGTCTGAAATTGATATGCTCTTGTCTGTGACAAAACAGGTTGAAGGCCACACAATTTGTGCCCTCGGTGATGCGGCGGCTTGGCCTATTCAGGGCCTCATCCGTCACTTCCGTCACGAGATTGAAGAGCGCATTGATAATTACCGGGGGAATAAACCCCACTTCGTTCAGGCAGCGGAGTGAGTTAGGTGAGAGAAAAATTTCTCATATCCTTGCCATTTTTGGCAGCAATAGCGTCTTTTGTGCTCGTATATATGTTCATTATGTATTTTACAGGGCCATTCGCAAGCATGCTGCTTGCGCCTATATTTGCTATAATTTCAGCTGTGGTGATATTTATTTTCACAAACAGCATCATTGAGGAAGCAACCAATTCCAATGACTGAACTTCGCAAAATCATGATTGATGGTGTCGAGCACGAGGTGCCTGGCAATTACACGCTGATGCAAGCCTGTGAAGAATATGGCGGCGCGGAAATTCCGCGCTTCTGTTATCATGAACGCCTATCCGTGGCGGGTAACTGTCGCATGTGTTTGGTCGAATGGGTCGGCGCGCCGAAACCGCAAGCATCATGTGCTTTGACGGTCAATGATCTGCGTCCCAATCGTGACGGCACACCCGCGCATATTCGCACCAATAGCGAGACTGTGAAAAAAGCGCGCGAAGGCGTGATGGAATTTCTTCTTATCAATCATCCGCTTGATTGCCCGATTTGCGATCAGGGCGGCGAGTGCGATCTGCAAGACCAAGCCATGGCTTATGGACGTGATAGTTCGCGTTTCGAAGAAAATAAGCGCGCCGTTGATGACAAACACATGGGGCCATTGGTAAATACAATCATGACGCGTTGCATTCAGTGTACGCGTTGCGTGCGTTTCGTCACAGAAGTCGCTGGCGTTCAAGAAATTGGATTAGCAAGCCGTGGCGAAGATGCTGAAATTACAACATATTTAGAAGAGTCGCTAACGTCTGAATTGTCAGGAAACGTGATTGACCTTTGTCCTGTTGGTGCGCTGACGTCTAAGCCTTACGCGTTCAATGCGCGACCTTGGGAATTGGAAAAAGTCGAGTCCGTTGATGTGATGGACGCCGTTGGCTCTAACATCCGTGTCGATAGCCGCCGCGGTGCTGTTCTGCGTATTCTGCCTGTCGTCAATGACGATGTGAACGAGGAATGGATTTCAGACAAAACACGCTTTGTTTGGGATGGATTGGCGCGTCAGCGTCTCGACCGCCCATTCATTCGTGAAAATGGAAAGCTTCGTGCCGCCAGTTGGGACGAGGCCCTTGGCCTAGTCGCACAGAAAATGTCAGGTGACCCAGAGAAAATTGGTGTGATTGCAGGTGATCTCTGCGATGCAGAGTCTATGAAAGCGCTTAAAGACCTTTCTGGAAGTCTCGGCATTAAAAATATTGATTGCCGCCAAGATGGCTCTGTTTTGGGTGAGGGCGCACGTCAGTCTTATCTCTTCAATACGACAATTGCTGGCATCGAAGACGCAGACGCTATTATATTGATTGGAACTAACCCGCGTCATGAAGCGCCTTTGGTCAATACCCGTATCCGCAAAGCTTGGATTTCCGGCGGAACAGAGATTGGCGTGATTGGTGAAGCGTCTGACTTAACTTATGATTTTGAACATATTGGGAAATCAGCAGCAGATGTGACGAAGTTTGCAAAGTCTCGCAAAGGTTTTGCAAAAGCGTTCAAAGACGCCAAAAACCCTGTTGTGATTGTTGGGGCGAGCGCACTGACGGGCAAAGATGGTGCTGCGCTTTTGAAGGCCGTGGGTGAACTGTCGGCGAAGGTCGTACGTGAAGATTGGAACGGGTTTAACGTCCTACACACGGCGGCGTCACGCGTTGCAGGTCTTGATATGGGCTTCTTTCCAAGTGAAGGCGGCAAAGGCACTGAGGCTATTTTGGACGCTGCGGCCTCAGGCTATATCGAAACGGTTTACCTCTTGGGTGCTGATGAACTCGACACGTCTAAGCTCGAAAAGACATTCGTGATTTACCAAGGTCACCATGGTGATGCTGGCGCACATGTCGCTGATGTTATTCTACCGGGCGCAGCTTATACTGAAAAAGACGGCATTTACGTCAATATGGAAGGCCGCGTACAGCTTGGTTCGCGTGCTGTTGCGCCGAAAGGTGAAGCGAAAGAAGACTGGGCGATTATTCGCGCGCTCTCTGGTCACTTAAACCGCGTACTCCCTTATGATAATCTCGAAGCGCTTCGTGAAACGCTCTTTGCAGAATTCCCGAGCTTTATGAGCCTTGGCACTGCGCCAGGCGCAGAAGGTGTTGCAGAGTTTGATCCGAAAGCGATGGGAGAGGCGGGCACACTGTCAGATGCGCCGCTCTTAAACCCAATCAAAGATTTCTATATGACAAACCCGATTGCGCGGGCGTCAACAGTGATGGCGGAGTGTTCTGCTGTTATTGAAGGTGACGATGTGAAAGAGGCGGCAGAATAATGGCTGACCTAATGACAATCATGACGTCCGTACAGGCCGTTGGCGGGTTCTGGGGTGAACTTTCACCTCTGGTTTGGTTTGGCATCAAAGCAGCACAAGTTCTTGCTTTTGTTTTAGTTTTGGCCCTTTTGGTGGCCGCACTTGTTCTCGCAGACCGTAAAATTTGGGCCGCTGTTCAAATGCGTCGCGGCCCGAATGTGGTGGGCGCTTTTGGTCTTTTGCAGACCATCGCGGATGCGTTGAAATTCTTCTTCAAAGAGATTGTTGTGCCTGCGGGCTCTGACAAATTCCTCTTTATCCTCGCGCCTGTCCTAACGCTCGTTATGGCGTTTCTCGCTTGGGCCGTTATTCCTGTTGCCCCTGGATGGGTGATTTCTGATATTAATGTTGGTGTTTTATACGTTCTCGCGATTAGCTCGCTCGGCGTTTACGGCATTATTATCGGGGGGTGGGCCTCTAACTCGAAATATCCGTTTATGGGCGCGCTTCGCTCTGCGGCGCAAATGGTCTCTTATGAAGTCTCTATCGGCTTTATTATTCTGACAGTAATTTTCCTCGCGGGATCCATGAACTTAACAGAGATTGTGAACCAACAAGCAGGTGGGTTATTTAATTGGAATATGTTCCGTCTTAACCCTGCGGGTGAGTATGGTCTTTGGAATCTCCTATTGTTTCCTGTCATGTTTTATATGGGTATCTTGTTCTTTATCTCGGCTTTGGCCGAAACGAACCGTCCGCCATTTGACCTGCCAGAAGCGGAATCGGAATTGGTCGCGGGTTATCAGGTTGAGTATTCCTCTACGCCGTTCTTGATGTTCTTCTTTGGAGAATATGTGAACATCATGTTGCTATGCTCTATGATGACCATTCTGTTCTTGGGCGGCTGGCAAGCGCCGATTGAACTTGGTTTCCAATTCTTACCGCCTATTTTCTGGTTCTTACTAAAGACCGCGTTCTTGTTCTTTATGTTCGCGATGGTGAAGGCGATTGTACCGCGTTACCGTTATGATCAATTGATGCGTCTGGGTTGGAAAGTTTTCTTGCCAACGGCTTTGGCGGCTGTGGTTTTCGTGTCCACTTTCGTGGTCTTCCTCGGCGATAAGGTTTAAGGAGCGCGCTATGAATATTGCCCGTATTAAACAAGCCGCGCGCGGTGCTCTGCTCTTAGAGTTCGGCAGTGCCTTTATCTTGGCTATGAAGTATTTCTTCCGCCCAAAGGTCACCATTAACTATCCGTTTGAAAAAGGCCCTATTTCGCCGCGTTTTCGTGGAGAACATGCGCTGCGTCGTTATCCGTCTGGAGAGGAACGCTGCATCGCGTGTAAACTTTGCGAAGCGATTTGCCCGGCACAAGCCATTATGATTGAGGCTGAGCCTCGTCCTGACGGGTCACGCCGCACAACGCGTTATGATATTGATATGGTGA
>CAYGSV010000131.1:0-7216 GCA_964352635.1 uncultured Algimonas sp. | reverse complement strand
CGCCTTTACTTTGCTGAAGCGTTACAAGTTTTATCCCGCCGAACGTCGTGCTGAGATATTGGATGCCGATTGGATCTATCGTCGTGCAGGGTTCGGCGCGGTTAAGTGGATTTCGGCCATGTGGGATCGAATGAACATTCATACGAAACGCTTCACGCATAAAACCTTCTCCGCAATGGGGCAAAAACTCTATCAAGTCTTTAGTCCTGCTGGCGCGATGAGCGAAGCGGCCCCCTCGGGTCTCTCGGCTGTTTTGACTGCGGGGATGCTCTTGCTGACCTTGCTCGTGATTTATGTCTTAGGCGCATAAGGGCATGTCGGACGAAGAGGGTCATATCTCAAAGGATGTTCTTCTCGCCCATACAGCGACGATTGCAGCCGCTTATTTTTCGAACCATAGCGTAAAAGCTGATGATATACCGTCAGTTTTGGACGCTATATATATTGGACTAGTTGACGCTGCTGCGGATGAAGAGGAGGCGTTGAGTGCGGAGGCGTTAGACCCTGCCGTTCCGATTGAAGACTCTCTAAGCGAAGACGTGATTATCTGTCTTGAAGATGGTTTGCCGTTCCAATCCCTCAAGCATCATCTCCGCGTCAAATATGATATGACGCCTGAGGCGTATCGCAAAAAATGGGGCTTGCCGACTGATTACCCGATGGTCGCGCCCGCTTACGCCAAGCGCCGATCAGAACTTGCGAAGCGCACAGGGCTTGGAAAGAATCGTCCCTAAAAATCTTGATTCGTAAACCTACCCTTAGGTAGAATTGCTCGCCTTTAGAGTGACGGCCCGCCTTGGAACTTACTATTACATCCTGCGAGTTCGTTGAGATTTTGTAGTCTCCCCTAGTTTGAATCGGAAGCGATTCAAAAAACCGTGTTTTTCTGACCTAAAATCCTAATTTATAGTTAACAAATCGTTGCCCGCTGACTCTCCATACCGAATACAGAGTTACAGACTGATTAGGGCGGTCAAGGGGAGATTATATGTTAGAAGGAAACGCGTTGAGGCATCAAATGGTGCTCCCTCAGCAGCAAAAAATTTATGATTATTGGCGCTCTAAATGTAGGGCCAATGGCTTTCCTTCTCGCCACGATATTCGCCCCGAAGATATCGGAAAACTCCTCCCCACAACAACACTGACAGAGGTCACGCAAGACACAGGGCGTTACCATATTCGTCTGGCGGGCACAGGTTTCTGGAATCTTTTTGACGATGAAATTCAGGGGCGTCACATTGATGAACTGCCGATTGGATGCCGCAGTGCTTATTGGGCCTCTGTTTTGGATAAGGTCGTGGCCAATAAACGTCCTTATGTTGGCGTGACGCGTCCAGGTACGCCGAACGGCGGACATCTCGCACAATTTTGGATTCGTCTGCCATTAGCGGATGAAGGCCATAATGTAACAATGATCCTCGGTTATGACCATTTTGTCAAAATGGATGCCGAGACCGAAGCCCGCACGCAAGTGAATAAAATTTACGCTTAATATCAATCCCTTAGTCAATTACATCCTAAATAAGTCAGGCTTGGATGTTGACTTTTTGTTCTCTTTTATAGGAATATAATCCTCACATATGTGTGTTGGGCTAATATGGCTCAAACGCATAGCTCGGAGGACATATGACACGCTATAAAAGACATTCAGACCCTGCACGTTTGGCCAATCAAGCGCATCAGATCAGCATTGTAATTGGGGCTGTGTCTTTGGAATTTGGGTTAACCGAATTGGACATTACCCGTCCAAGAAAGCAAAGTCCTCATCTGCGGTTTGCGCGTCAGGTCGCCATGTATCTCTCTCATGTCGTCTATGAGTTAAACCACACGCATGTCGCTAACCTCTTTAATAAAGACCGCTCAACGGTCAGTCATGCTTGTAAGGTCGTTGAAGAAAGCAGAGATGATGCGGTGTTTGATATGAAGCTCATTCGACTTGAGAATTTCCTACGTCAAGCGCCACGGCCAGCTATTTCCATTGAGGTCGCAGCTTAGATGAATTCTTATAAACAGACACAAATTTTGCGGCGCTTATTGCACCATAAAGCCTGTATTTGCGTCGCCAATGGATGTGATGCCTTTCCCGCGCATCCGAATGGTGATCGTCGTAAACGTCCTGCCTTTTGGGTGCCTGCAGAAGACTTACAGGCCCTAAAAGCTAGCGGGTCTGTTGAGCTTGGGACAGTTGGTTATGTCGTCGTTCCATCGGTTAAACGGCGCTTATTAAAAGGCAAAAACGAGACAGTCTCCCATCAACATTATGACTTCGAAGACCGAGAGTTCTTTGTTGAGGGCGGTGTGAAACGCAAAGCCCGATTGAACCGCCGTTTGTCAGCGCTTGATAGGCTGGCTCACCGCACAGACTTAAACGGAAATCCGCTTTTGGAGGCGCCTTTGATTGAAGCCGGTAAGCGCATTTCGAAAGATTATAATCAGAGCGGACACGGCGTTACAGCGACCCAAAATTATGACTCAGCAGGGGTCGATGGGGGGCGAAACACGGATCATATTGAGAACGGCTTTATTCGCAGCTTAGATGCGAAAGCGCGTTTGCAAGCCGCAAGAGAGGCAATGGGCTCTGACTTAGACAGCGCGGTTATCGCCGTCTGTTGTTTGGATCAATCATTAGACGTTGTTGAGAGGGCTGAAACATGGGCAAGTGGCACAGGTTTGACGATTTTGAAAATGGGCTTAACGCGCCTGTCTGTTCACTATGGGACTATTGCAGGCATCAAACCAGAAAGGAAGTCTTGTGAAACCTTACGATACAAAAGCGCTCGTTTTGGCAACGAATAGACTGCTCGAAGACGTCTATCATATGGGAGAGACAGGCGACGCTGATACCATGCATGTGTCAGGCAATGACAATAAAAAGCCATATTATGAGCTTTTGGAAAAACGTGCACGAGCCTTGTCCTCAATTCTTAAAGCAGGATCTGACCTCTTGGATTTTAATGACAAGATGGCGAAACGAAATGATGATCAGAAATATACCAGACTTGAAGACCTGCCTCCTCTCTGTCCCGAAGACGAAGCGAGACTTAAAGCGCAGTTCTATTCTCTCGCTGAGCGTGTGTCAGACGCGAGAGGCCCTAGATGAATTTTGGGCTTCATGCTCTGCTAATGAAAAAGCCCAGCTATGGCATTGCTGGTACGTGCATTCACGGCCTGATCAATGCCCGCCAAGGAAAGAGGATTGGCTGATTTGGTTGCTTATGGGCGGGCGAGGATGCGGAAAGACCAGAGCCGGTGCTGAATGGGTTCGATATAAATCCCGACAAACAGGGCGCATCGCGCTGGTCGCGCCGACTTTTAATGATGCCCGAGAGGTGATGTTAGAAGGGGAGAGCGGCCTTCTTAATATTGGGCTCCCTTTAGAGCGACCAAAGTTTATTGCGTCACGTCGCTTACTTGAATGGCCCAACGGGGCTGTTGGGTATCTGTTTTCCGCGGAAGACCCGGACAGCTTGAGAGGACCGCAATTTGGGGCGGCATGGGCGGATGAATTTGCAGCCTGGTCTTATCCAGAACAGGCGTTGTCTAATTTGCGTTTAGGGTTGCGCTTGGGCGATAACCCTCAATTGACTCTCACTACAACACCGCGTCCTATACAGTCGATGCTAAACTTAATGACGACGCAGGGCTTAGTCAGCACGCACGCAAAGTCGGATTATAACAATCTTCATCTTTCCCCCACGTTCCTGTCTGCGATGAATGAAACCTATGGTGATACGCGATTAGGGCGACAAGAATTAGACGGTGAACTTCTCGAAGCGCAGGAGGGGGCACTGTGGAGTCATGCTCTTTTGGAAGAGGCTTTGCGGCGAGGGCCTGTACCAGAGCTTGATAAAATTATTGTGTCTGTTGATCCCCCTGTGACGTCAGGGAAAAATTCAGACAAATGCGGGCTCATAGTTGCCGGACGCCTTGGGAAAGATCGAGAGGCAAATGCCTACATTTTGCAGGATGCAACATTACAAGGGGTCTCACCAGAGCGGTGGGCACGAAGAGCAATCGCTCTTTATCATAAGTGGGAGGCTGACTGTCTCTTGGTCGAGACTAATCAAGGGGGCGATCTCGTCACAACATTAATCCACACGATAGACCCGACGGTTCCTGTCAAAAAGGTTTTTGCGACTAAGAGTAAGGTGATGCGGGCTGAACCTGTTGCCATGCTTTATGAACAGGGGCGTGTTTTTCACTCTCGCGCGTTTAGAGACTTAGAAACTGAGCTTCTATTATTGGGAACAGAGACGATGACTCACAGTCCCGATAGGGCAGATGCGCTGATTTGGGCTGTAACTGACTTACTCTTAAACCTAAAATCGGGCCCTAAAATCAGACAATTATAGTTAAGTTTGTTGTGGTTTTATTGCCTGTTTAACAGCTCCTTAACCAAGAAGGCCCACATTATGGGCCCGTATAGCACTGTGCTAGCAGGATTTTGGGAGACGTGTTGTGGGACGTAAGTCGAAAAAAAGTCTAAGAGATACTTTACACGCTCAACTTAGTAAAACGAATGCCCAACTCGGTGAATTGAACCGAGAGCTTGCCGCTAAAATGATAAAATTGGCAGGTCAAACAGGGGATACTGAACCGCTTCAACAAGCCGTCCAAGCGTTGCGAAAAGCAAAAACATATTACGCTGTTGATACCGCGCCAGTTGAAGCTGTCGAGATACAACAAGCCTTGGCGGATACGCTCTTAGCCCTGGGTCGTAAAAATGAAGATCGTGATGCGTTGGAGAGTTCAATAGAGGCTTACCGAAGTGCGATTACGCTCGCATCTTTAGTCGGTGATGAGGACCGCCGTCAGGATTTGAAGATCAATTATAAACTAGCGTCAACATTGCTGGGCAACCACCGCCCAACTCCATCCCTGTTTAAGGTTGCCTAAACCCTAGCCTTTTCAATTTCTTATCAGAAAAACACGGTAAATGATCCGCACCTAGGGGTTTCGCCCCTATAAACAGCTTATCGCCGGAATTGAGACGTTTTTAAAACGGCCTCTTCCCTAACAGGATAAGCCTCTATGTTTAATTTTATGAAGTCGTCGCCGAGCGCGTCGATGACTGATGCTGTGCCCAACACAAAATCAGCGCAACCGCTTATTGCCTTACAACTCGGTGGAGGCGCTCATTGGACCCCGCGGAATTACGCGTCTCTTTGTCGGGAGGGCTTTGCGCGTAATCCAATCGTTTATCGGTGCGTACGTCTAATCGCGGAGGCAGCCGCGAGTGTGCCGTTTAACCTAGAGGGCGATAACCAGGCGGAACTTTGTCTGTCTCGAACGTCTTCACAAGAGGGTGTTACAACGACATTTGAACAATTCTATGGATACCTACAACTTTCTGGTGAGGCCTATCTAGAGGCAGGGCATATAGGAGATAAGCTCGGTTTCATCACAGCATTATGTCCTGAAGACGTTACGCCCTTAGAAACAAAAAATGGGCGTATCGCGGGATGGGAGATTGCGCAAAGTAACGGCACGAAACGGCGCGCAGCCCTTAATGTTGCAACGGGTCAATCCCCTTTGCTTCATATGTCTTTGTTCTCACCGCGTGAAACTTTGTCTCCATTAGAAGCGGCTGCGCAGGCGATTGATTTGCATAATGAAGGCGGGCGATGGGCCAAGGCCTTACTCGAAAATTCGGCTCGCCCAAGTGGGGCTTTGATTTACAAAGGGACTGGCGGATCCGACCATTTAACAGATGATCAATTCGACCGTTTGAAATCTGAATTAGAGTCTAAGCATTCGGGGTCGCGTCATGCAGGGCGACCTCTGGTTTTAGAAGGCGGCTTGGATTGGAAATCCATGAGTCTCTCGCCTACAGATATGGACTTTATCCAAGCTCGCCGCGAAGCCGCACGTGAGATTGCATTGGCTTTCGGTGTGCCGCCCATGTTGTTGGGTCTGCCAGGGGATAATACTTACGCGAATTACCGCGAAGCAAATCTCGCCTTTTGGCGACAAACAATCATTCCTTTGGTCAATAAAACCGCAACAGGTCTACAAAATTGGATGCGGCCTTGGTTTGACGATGATGTGAGCGTTTCAGTCGATCTCGAAAAAGTCCCTGCCTTATCAGAAGATAGAAACGCATTGTGGCAAAGATTATCTGCCGTTGATTTCCTGTCTGATGAAGAGAAGCGGCGTCTTGCAGGCGTGACCTCTATTGGAGGTCGTGATGACTAACTCAACCGCAAAATTAAAGCTTAATCGAAGTTTGACCTTGGGCGTGTTGCTTACCCTGTGTGTGCAAACCGGCAGCGGTTTGATTTGGGTGGGCGCTACAAATGCGCGGTTACAGGCTGTTGAGGCCCAAATTTCATACAGTCTTCAGGATAGTCAACGCCTCGCATCGCTTGAAGGCCAAATGTCCATGATACGTGACAGCTTGGGCCGCATTGAAAAGCAAGTCACAGCGAATGCCTCAACGATGGAGAGACGCCCATGACAGACCTCAACGAAAACGGCCTTTTGCGTATCTCGGGCTATGCGAGCCTGTTTGGGCAGACGGATTTGTCAGGTGATACTATCGAGAGAGGGGCCTTTTCTGGCTCTATCCTAGCGCTCAGAGATGCGCGCTTACCCATGTTGTTCGGGCATGAAACGAAAACGCCCATAGGCGTATGGGACAGAGTGTTTGAAGACCGCCAGGGCTTGTACGTCTCTGGGCGTTTATTTGCCGATACAGAAAACGCGGTTCGCCTCGTGCGATTAATAAAAGAACGCGCCGTTTCGGGCCTTTCAATTGGATATCGTGTTAAGCGCAGTCGTAAAACTTCGGCGGGCCGACATTTATTAGAACTTGATCTTTGGGAGGTCTCGGTCGTGGCGTTCCCAATGTTGCGCACGGCGCGCATCACTCAAATTGACGACTTAACCTCTCCCACAGCTACAGAAACTGGAGCGCATATTTATGCCTGAATTAGAAACAAAACACCTTTCAATGAAAGATGCGCAAGCGGATTTCGCCAAGACCTTTGACGCGTTTAAATCCGCTAATGACGAACGCCTCTCGGCCTTAGAGTCCAAATCCTCCGATGGATTAATTGATGATAAGGTCGCGCGATTAAATGCGGCCTTAGATGCCCAATCCAAACAAATCGAAAATCTGGCAATCGGCTTGTCTGTACCTGCGTTTAAATCTGCCGCGTCGTCAGAAACCAAATCAGCATGGTCTGATTTCATTCGCACAGGGGACGCCCAGAAC
>CAYGSV010000130.1:0-7315 GCA_964352635.1 uncultured Algimonas sp. | reverse complement strand
TTCTGACACCTAAGCCCTTAGCAAAATCCACAAGCAAAGGCGATAAAAATACTTGCCCGCCCGTGCAACGCGGCTTATGTCAGCCTCTTAAATTACATGAGTCAGCGGGCGTGGTGGAATTGGTAGACACGCAAGACTTAAAATCTTGTTCCTTTATAGGAGTGCCGGTTCGATTCCGGCCGCCCGCACCAGCCATCCAATCATCTTCGATGAAAATTTAATCCTGGGGATTAAATTTAGGATGGCTCCGAAGCACGAAGTGCGCCGGCTTATTTACTTCCTCACCGCCTCTACAAAAATCGTGCTCAAAATATACCAACCTGCCAAAACAACACCTTTTGCCGTGCCTGAAATCTTAGACGTCCCAATTCTATTTTTATAACGCACGGGCACTTCTTTGTAAGAAATGCCTTGTTTCAAAGACCTCGCCTGCATCTCGACGGTCCAACCAAATGTTGGCGCTTCCATGTTTAGCGATTCTAATGCGTCTCGCCTGATAGCGCGGAATGGGCCAAGATCCGTAAATCGGCTACCCCATATTATTCGCATGAGAAAACACGCAAGGCTATTGCCAAAGCGCTGCGGCGCCGTCAGCGCTCCTTTCTCAACATCACCAATTAGACGCGAGCCGAGCACAAAGGCAACCTCACCTGTACGAATGGGATTTAGCAAAGCTTGCAAATCATTCGGATCATCCGCCGCATCCCCGTCCATAAACACAATGATATCGCACGCCCCTGCGGCCTCTATGCCTGCTAAACACGCCCGCCCATATCCAGGTTTCGGTACAGACACGACCGTCGCCCCTGCCTCTTTGGCAATACTTGCCGTTTCATCTATCGAACCATTATCGACAACAATGATTTCATCCACCTGCCCAATGACTGAAGATATAACGCCCGCAATCGCTTCGGCCTCATTCAAGGCAGGGATAATGATTTTAATGCTAAAGGCGGCCATTCTGCCTCGCATTAAACATTTCGAACATCATGATAATCATAGGCAATCCGAATTGCAGGGGCACAAGAATGTTCAGATAGGTGCTATATTGGCCGTCTTCGCCAAACCAAAACCGCGTATAATAAAGGCTAACCGTTATGCATAATAACGCCGCACCATAGGACGGCACAAATGGGAGGAGAAAAGCAAACCATATTACATACCAAGGGAAACCCGTTGGCGACAAAAGATAAAGTACGAGCGTTATCACCATCATGACGAGGGGCAGGGTTTTGTCATTAGCTTTCCAAAACAAGCCATAGCAGAGGGCCACACCGCTGATAATAGCCCCCACCAAAAGCCGCGCAAAAAACCCGCCATTCTCGTTGAATTGGGTAATAATCGTTTCAATATAGGGGAACAAAAAACTGCTCCTTTGCCATTGTGCGGAATAGGCGCTCAACCCGCTATCCCCTCCAATATACATCAGCATGGGCGAGCATAAAACCAAGGATAGCCCTCCTAATGAAACCCCATAACCTAGATAGTCTGCAAAGGTTTTGCGATACCGCCTGAATAAAACAGGGCCCAATAAGAGGGGCCATAACTTTACTGCAACGGCGAGGCTCAAACTCACCACGGCCCAAATCGGACGAGGTTTGACAAGAATAAGGGCCCCCAAAATAAAAGGCACCAAAAGAATATCCATATGCACGCCGTTAAAGGCTGTGAAGATAACAAGCGGGTTGAGCGCATAGAGCCACACCCAAAGCGGCGAGCGCCCAAACAGCATGAGCGCTTTGACCAATAGCAATAATGCCAAAAGCTCCGATAGCCAATAAAGCCCTCGCAACACATCCAAGTCAAACGGCTTAATTAAAGCAGACAGTGCAAAAATAGCCTGAGCCATTGGCGGATAAATCGTAGTCAGCTGCGGATTGTTAATACGCTGGACGAAATCGTCATTGGCTTCTGAAAGCGCGCTAAGCGCTTGTAAGTTATCATTTTCACCTGAATAGCGGAACACCTCTTCTGGGCTATAGGCATAAGGGTTGATACCCTGCGTGATGACCGCGCCGTCCCAAAGGTAACGGTTCCAATCATCTTCATAAATCGGTGTTGACCCTATGAACAGCGCTCGGAAACTTAACCCAATCAAAATGGCAATAAGTGTAAGGCGAACTTCTGACTTAATCGAGCCCGACTTGAGGCTATATTTAATAGCGGGAATAAATCCCATCCAAATAATACCTGCCCCGATCAGTAAAAGCACGACAGCGAGGACGGGATGGGTTTCCGTCGTCGTTCCAAGCCGAAATTCGGGCGAGAGAAACCGAAGTGCCAAAAGGGCCAGCCCCATGAGAGCTGACCCTATAAAATAATATGAGCGTAAGAGTTTCAGAGTGAACCTAAGTGCCAGATTGGATGTCTTCAATTAACAGACACGTCCCATTATCTTGGGCCATAGTGCCCGTGGGGCAGTTCACAGGTTTGCCGACCATTTTGTCTTTGGTCATCATTGCCTCTGACTTCATAGCGTCCGCTTTCATCATTTCTGACTTCATGGCTTTATCCTTCATGGCCTTTTCTTCCATAGACGCTGCGGTTGTGCCAGAGCCATAGGCCGCTTTCATAGCATCCTTTTTCATGACATCTTTCTTCATATCGCCCTCTTTCATGACATCATGTTTCATCATGCTATCTGACTTCATAGCATCAGCCTTCATCATTTCGACTTCTTTCATAGCCGCTTCCTTGGCGAGCGCCTCTTGCTTTATCGCTTCGGCTTTTGCTTGCTTCTTGGCTTCCTTACGGGCTTTGCGTTCTGCGCGAGCTTTCTTGCGCTCTAGGTCGCTCTGCGCCGTCGATGTCCGCGAACTATTGCCATAAGAGCTTCCGCTTCCATATTGCGCATAGCTCGGTGCCGCAAAGCCTAAAATTGCGATGCCCGCCAGAATTGAAATAAATGATTTAGTAAACACAGTGTCCTCCATAAATGATTGATGACGCCGTGTTAGCAGTCTGTTTTCAAATGTAATCTCACGACACAGAGAGACCGCGACACAATTCTGTGAGTTTGAGTTTATCCTAAACCTCTAATGTTTCGCGCAAACGCCTTAACGCTTTTTCGACCTTTGCCAAAACCTCTTCATCCGTCCCGCGTGCCACGAAGTTCACACCGCGAAGCTCATCATTGAAGAACGGATAGCTGCCAATGCTCACCCCCAGATAGGTTTTCTCAATCTCAGCCAAAGGCGCCGCCGCATCACCCTCGCCTATGCCCTCAGCGGTGACCGTGACGGAATAGGTCTTCGCCCCGCCCTCTATACGATGAGCAATGTCTTCTAACATACCGCGCATAATTTGTGGTACACCCGCGAGTGTAAAGACGTTTTCCGTTTGAAACCCTGGCGCTTGGCTGACGGGGTTTTTAATAAGGCTCGCCCCATCAGGAATACGCGCCATTCGGCGACGTGCCGCGTTTAGTTCTGCCTCGCTATAACGCTCTCTCAATTCAGTCAGCGCATCTTCACGCTCGCTAATGCCGACACCAAAAGCTGCCGCGATACAATCCGCCGTTATATCGTCGTGGGTCGGGCCAATACCACCGGTCGTAAAGACATAATCAAAGCGTTCGGAAAAGGTGCGCACTGTATCTGTGATCGTCTGTGCATCATCTGCTACAATTCGAGCTTCACCAACCCTCACACCGAGCGGTGCTAAGAACTTGGCGATAGTCCCGAGATTTGTATCCTGAGTCCGTCCTGACAACAGCTCATCTCCGATCAAAATAATTCCCGCTTTGACCTGTTTTTGAGGCATTCTCATCTCCTGTTATCGCAACGCTATTAGGTGTGGCGCATCTTAGCGTCCACTGTTATACGGCGCGCATGAATTATGTAGATGCAAACTCAGCAGAAGATTTACGCGACGGAGCCATAAAGCTGCATGGGCCTGACGGATTTGAAGGCATGCGAAAGGCGGGTCGCCTTGCTGCTGAATGTCTCGATATGCTTGTGCCAATGGTCAAGCCTGGTGTGACGACAGCCGCCCTTGATAAAGCGGCCTTTGACTTTGTTGTGGATAATGGCGCTGTTCCGGCTTGTTTGGGCTATCGTGGCTATCAACATACGGTTTGCACGTCAGTTAATCACGTCGTCTGTCACGGCATTCCAAGCGATAAGCCGCTTAAAAATGGCGATAGCGTCAATATCGACGTAACCGTCATCGTCGATGGTTGGCACGGCGATACCTCGCGCATGTACCCTGTCGGAGATATTGACCGTAAAACAGAACGCCTCATCAACATCACATATGATAGCCTCATGCTCGGTATCGCGGCGGTGAAGCCTGGTAATACGACGGGTGATATTGGCCACGCTATTCAGAAGTTCGCAGAAGGCGAGCGCTGCGGCGTTGTGCAAGATTTCTGCGGCCATGGTCTTGGGCGATTGTTCCACGACTCACCCAATATTTTGCATTTAGGACGCCCCGGAGAAGGTGAAGTTCTACGCGAGGGTATGTTCTTCACGATTGAGCCTATGATTAATCTAGGCCGACCAGATGTGAAAATCCTCTCCGATGGATGGACGGCTGTGACGCGTGACCGCAAACTCACGGCGCAGTTTGAGCATTCTATTGGCGTGACCAAAGAGGGGTGTGAGATTTTCACCCTCTCTCCCAAAGGCTTAAACCGCCCACCCTACGTCTAGAGGCACGTCTTGGGGGACAAGCCGCATTATCTAAACCATCGCGACCGCCAGCGTGAAAAATTCGCGGAACATGGCGGTGATTCCTTTGCGGATTATGAACTGCTTGAGTTGTTCTTGTTTAACTCCATCCCGCGTCGCGATGTAAAACCCATTGCCAAAGACCTCCTGGCGACCTTTGGGAACCTGGCCGAAGTCTGCGCCGCGCCACTTCACCGCCTCACAGAAACCAAAGGTATAGGCGAAAAGACGGCGCTTGATTTGAAATTACTACATGCAGCGTCTGTCAGAATGGGACGCGAAAGTATTTTAGGCCGCCCTGTCTTATCGTCTTGGACTGCTCTGCTCGATTATTGCCGCTCGGCTATGCAGTTTGAGCCAATTGAACAATTTCGTGTGCTTTTTCTCGATCGTAAAAACCGCCTCATCGCCGATGAAGTCCTTGGCAAAGGCACGATAGACCGCGCGCCCGTCTATCCGCGCGAAATTATCAAACGCGCTTTGGCTCTCGAAGCGACCGCCGTCATCCTCGCACACAATCACCCTAGCGGCGACCCGACGCCCAGCCAGTCTGACATCGTAATGACCCAAGAAGTCACCGCCGCCGCCAAAGCCATTAACGTCGTGGTGCATGATCACTTGATTATTGGTCGGGAGAATATAGCGAGTTTTAAGACTCTGGGCCTGATGTAACCACTATAAATTCCATAGGAATTTTGAATAGCGCGAATTCATCTTGTGACTTGACCCCCTTCTTTATTTGCTATCATTTGCTCTGAAATACTTCGGGGAAATATATGTCGTCTAAATCTGCTACGCCGAGCAAATCTTATCGCACGATGGTCTTGCTCTTGTTGACGCTGATTTATGCGTTTAATTTTATTGATCGTCAGATCATCGGCATTCTGTCCCCCTTTATTCAAGCAGACCTAGAGCTCTCCAACTCTCAAATGGGCTTATTGAAGGGGTTTTTGTTTGCCCTATTCTATACGGTTGTTGGTATCCCGATTGCGTGGCTCGCGGACCGTTATAGTCGTGTGAACATCGTTTCAATTTCTGTCATTGCGTGGAGTGCCTTTACGGCCCTCACAGGTATGGCCAATAATTTTGTACAAATTGGCCTCGCACGTATGGGCGTTGGCGTTGGCGAAGCTGGAGGCAGCCCGCCGTCCCATTCAATGATTTCTGACTTATACCCCAAAGAAGAACGCTCTGGCGCTCTCGCCGTTTATGCCTTGGGAATCCCTCTTGGCTTAGGTTTTGCCTATTTCGTGGCGGGCTACGCGCTTGGAAATCCAAATAGCAATTTTAGTTGGAGAAGCCTACTCATTGCCTTGGGTGTTGCAGGTATTGTGCTCGGTATCATCACGCGATTATTGGTCCGCGAACCCGTCCGGGGCGCACAAGAAAAAGCAGACCAATCAGCCATACAAGTTCCCTTTAAAGAAGCCTTAAAAACGCTTCTCTCTATTAAATCATGGTGGGCTATGTGCTTTGGTATCGCCTTTGCCTCTTTCGTGGGTTACGCCGTTTCAGCGTGGCAAGTTGACTACCTCCTCCCCTTCGACGGATCGCAAGGTGATGCGGCTTACGGTTTCCAAAACATGATGTACGTTCTCGCTGTCGCGAACATGATATTCTATGGTGGCGGTACATTCTTTGGCGGGTTCCTTGCACAGAAGCTCGCTAATAAGAGCGTCTCTTATTATGCAATCGTTCCCGCTGTTTCTATTCTCATCTGTATTCCCTTAGTCATAGGCGCCTTCTGGGTGCCGACCACAACATTGCACCTTATTTTAGGGTCAATCTTGTTGTTCTTCCTTGGCATGTATCTTGGGCCGTCATTTGCTATCGCACAGACACTCGCCCCCATTAACATGCGGGCCATGTCAACGGCGTTGTTCTTCTTGATATTAAACCTCATCGCGCTCGGCGGTGGCCCAACAGCTGTAGGCTTCCTCGCTGATGTCTTCAAAGAAGCACACGGGCAGGTTCATGCTATTCGCTTAGCGGTTACGATTTGCACCTTTGCCCTCGTCCTGTCAGCCATCAGTTTCTTCGTCGCGGCTAAAACGCTGCCAAGTGATTGGAAGGCGGCCCAAGAGCGTAATGAAGGCTCATCAGCGACCGCAGCGGAAGCTTAATCACATCTTGAACGGCCGCCTCCCCTTGACGGGATGCGGTCAACTCGGCATTGCGCGCGGATAGCTATTATACAGTGAGTCCTGCGCCATGATCGAACGCTACGCCCGTAAAGAAATGACCGAAATTTGGTCTGCGGCTACAAAATATCGTATTTGGTTTGAAATCGAAGCCCATGGCTGTGACGCTCTCGCAGAACTCGGTGTCATCCCCAAAGAAGCCGCCAAGAATATATGGGACCGCGGCGGGTCAGCAGAATTTGATGTTGCCAAAATCGATGAGATTGAGCGCGAAGTCAAACATGACGTTATCGCTTTCCTTACTCATTTGGCGGAGTTCATTGGCGAAGATGCGCGTTTCGTGCATCAAGGCTTTACGTCTTCTGATATTCTCGACACAACACTTTCAGTTCAACTCGCCCGTGCAACAGATGTGTTGATGATCGGCATGGACCGCGTTCTAACCGCCCTCGAAAAACGGGCGAAAGAACACAAAAACACCATCACAATTGGGCGTTCTCATGC
>CAYGSV010000129.1:0-7377 GCA_964352635.1 uncultured Algimonas sp. | reverse complement strand
CCTTTTGAGGCTGATGTTTGGATTGGTTTACCCGAAAATGAACTTGCGCGGTGCGCCGAAATGGTAAAGCCAAAAACTATGGCGGATCTTGGCGAGCTGAATGAAGCAAGCCGCGCCGCCTTTATGAAACCTTGGTCTTCAACAGGGGGCATGAGTATAAAAGCGTGGCGTGAGGCAGAAATGGCAGGCTCTAATTGCCATGCCACGGCCAAAGGCTTGGCGACATTAATGCAGATTGCGGTGAGCGGATATTGCAGAGAGACACCCGTCTTAAGCGAAGACTGCCTCGCAGAATTTAGAAAACCCCGTATTTCTGGGCATGATTTAGTCTTGCCTTTTGAGCTGACTTTCGCGGCGGGCGTTATGCATAATGCGCCTAATATGTTTTATGGGACAACACCTTCAACTGTTGGGCATAGTGGATGGGGCGGGTCTTGTGTTTTTGCTGATCCTGTTACCGGCCTTCACGGGGCATATGTCATGAACCGTCAACACGGAACACTGCTCGGTGATATGCGACCGCGGCATATTATTGATGCGGCCTATAAAGCGTTAGGACATTCTCATGGTTGATAAAATTCTTGAACGCTTGTGGGACATGGGGCCGACCTTTATTTCTGGAACCCCACACGCGCAAACATTGGGCATGAAATTTATCGCGGTTGATAAAGGGCGCGCGACGATGTCTCTGCCTTATAATAAAAAGCTTATTGGCGATAAAGAAACGGGTGTCGTTCATGGCGGAGCCGTAACCACGCTGCTCGACCAAGCCTCAGGTCTCGCGGCCCTTGCAGGGTTTGAAACATTGGGCGCGACGGCGACCTTATCCTTACGCATTGATTATATGCGGGCGGCGACACCGAAAAAAACCATCATTGCCCAAGCCCATTGTTACAAGGCCACCAAACATGTCGCTTTCATTCGGGCGGTGGCCCATGACGGCGATGAGAATAATCCCGTTGCAACGGCGCAAGCCTGTTTCATGGCGACGGGCCCGCGGATTAGTGCGGAGGATATAAAATGACCGTGACAGATCCTGGCAAAACCCATCCCGATGTAAGAGAGCTCTTAGAGTCCATTCCCTATGCCGAGACCCTTGGCGTGAAGCCTTTTTTCATGGGCGAAGAATTCACGCTCATTCTCCCTTTTGATCAAAGCAATATCGGCAACCCAACTCTACCCGCTTTGCACGGTGGAGCCGTTGGTGGTTTCATGGAAGTCTGCGCTATCGCCCAACTGATTATGAATAATGCAGGCGATAAATATCCCAAGCCTATTGGTATCAATATTGACTATCTGCGACGCGGCAAACCCATCGAGACCTATGCCCGTGCGCAGATTTTCAAACAAGGCAGTCGCGTGGCCAATGTCCGCGTCCGCGCTTGGCAAGAAAACTTTGAAAAACCCATTGCCACGCTTCATGGTCATTTTCTAATGGCGCAATAAAAAACCACCTAGGCTGGGAGACATGTGGGGGACACTCAGCCTAGGCGGTTCAGTACAGAGGTGCCCCTCTATTTCTTTGCCTTATCTTCTCAAGCAATAACACCCAAGGCTAATCCACGGATTGCTGTTGAAACGCGATCTTTAGTTCCAAGTTTTAAAAATAGCTGCCGCAGATACCCATTAACCGTATGTACGGATATTTTTAAAATCGCGGCGATTTCAGAATTAGACTGCCCTAAGACAAGCGCTTCTAAAATTTCTTTCTCTCGCGGCGTGAGTTTGACGGCACCTGTATCTTTCGTATTCAAGGCTTTACAAATAGCAAGGTGCCCTTGTTGGCAGGGTATTTGAAACTTCTGAAGTTCGTCGTCTTTAATGACTATATCAAGGTCCTCAAAACTAAAAAACACAACGCCATTTTGACTGCGAGGACCATAGACAGGTATGGCCAACCCCTCTCCATTAAACCTTTGCGATAGAACTTGAATGAAACGTTTGTTTCGGCGCGTTAGTCCAGGCGCACTCACAATTTCAGACCAGAGCAAACCAGTCCCTTTAGATAAAGGTACGCTTATAAAAGGGTTATGTCGGTAACAGCCGCTCTGGCGGTACAAAATGTCATCTTGTTCCGTGTAGTCCTTAAACGTCAAAAATGAGGCGCCAGGTCCATCTGCGACACCCATTGGCGGTAAACAATGATACCCTATGATATCAAAATTTCTGCCTGTAACTGCTTTTTGAACTGACTCAACAATCTTTCGAACCGTATCCGCATTGTTGAAAATTTTGACGTCTTTATTGACATCTATGTTGATACCCATTTTTTGCCCCCATAAGAAATTAAATACTTAAGGATGTTTAGCTATTCGATATTCTTAGACAAAAATGAATACTCAAATTTGGTGAGAGCTTTAAAAATCTATCTAAAGTAGTTTTTCTTAACGAAAATTAACTATAGTCGTAAAATGAAAGTGACGTTTTTTATGTTTGCTATATTATGTAGATATGGAATTTACGGGGCCACCATCAAAATTGCCGACAAACTCTTCTCTAGAGTTATTGCAATCTATTGTGGATGTTGGCCTTCACCCTGAGAATTTTTCTGATGTTTGTAAAGCATGGGTCGAGTATTCTAATGACAAGGAGTCTCTTAAAAACTTTGAGAGCTTGCTTAATACTGTTTACCTTCAAAACTCAAAACACTTTGAGAATAGGGACATCACTAACACCAACGCCTCAGTGAGTGTCCAAGGCGAAACTGAAAAGAATAGCTTCGTAATAAACAAACATTTGGAAATAATATCTTCTGGGGAATATGCCTCAGAGCTTTTAAACATTTCAGTTGGGCAAAAGGCCAAAGGTGTTTTTGAAACAGATCCATACCAAATTTTAGAAACTACGGAGAACTCTGATAACAAGGTCTCTTTTGGAGATGTCATAGGTGTTGATGGAACGCGCCACCTAGCTTCTGTAGTGAAAGTTAACAGAGGTCACACAAATTCAGACCAGTATAAATTTACTCTTTGGAAAATAGATATTCCACCTGAAGCGGATGATTATATTCGCAAGCACCTACACCTTACAAATGCTGAAATGGCAGTATTAAAACTTTGTTTACAACGTCACTCAATTTCTGCAATTGCTGATATACGTGGATCAACTCTCAACACAATCAGAACACATATAAAAAACATCAAAAATAAATTTCGTAGCAACAGTTTGACAGACGTCATATCCAGCACGCATGAAATTATAGCTATACATCTTACGGGATTATCCGGGTCGACAAACTTCAAGAACGAATATGTTCCCAGACAACGAAATGTCACTTTAGCAAAGCTTCCTTCCACACCTTACCAAGTCGAATACTCACGCTATGGCAATCCTAGCGACAGGCCATTAGTTATATTGCACAGCATTGAATATGGGATTTCGCCGCCTCGAGCTTTCCTAGAGTTGGCACGAGAAAAGGAGTTTTGTGTCTATGTACCGGTTCGCCCCGGCTTTGGGAGAACTACTCTATCAGAGTCAATTACGCAATCTGCCCAAATTTTAGACAGGTTTTTAAAATCGCTTGATTTGCGAAATATAACCCTCGTCGCTTTATCGACGTCAGCACCAACAGCATTAGACTTACTGCCTCTTAATGCTGAGATTCATCAGGCTTTTTTCGTCAACTATGCCTTCGATACTAAAAACAAAATCCAACATATAAAACCTGTTTGGTTAAGAGGTTTGCTTGAATTTGGATTAGGTTCTCCAGAAAGTTTTAAATTCGCATTTCGTATGAGCAAAGGCATGTTGAAAGTAATTAGTTATAAAACTTTTTACAAAAAAATATATCAATCATGCGAAGAGGACCTCTTGTATCTCTCAACTAATTCAGAAACCTTTGAAGCGAGCGCGAACCTGATCCTCAGCGCGGAACCCAATGCCTGTCGTAATGATTTAGCCGCTTCATTTTTGGAAAACCCACAAGCTGACTTGCAAGCCATTTCAAGCCAAAGCATTCAGTCTATCTTTGGGGAATACACACACGGCATTTCTCTTGCTCCCATAAAAGAAAAAGCAAACGAACTTGGTATCCCTTTTAGCGTTATTAAAGGCGCTGGACGGAATTGTATTTATCAAAAGCCAGAAGTCTTTTTTGATATTGTTGAGTTGTCTGCGAAAACAAAAATCGTACAATAAAAAACCCAGCTTGAAGCCGGGTTTTTCAAATCTATTTAACAGCGCTTTTAGTGCTCTACGTTTCTCCAAACACGCTTGTAAGAGAGGAAGAGTAAGATTGAGAGGATGAAAAGGTAAATCATCGTCATCAAACCTGTTGATTTGCGCTGTTCCATTTTAGGATCGGCGGCCCATGCCAAAAACTCTGTTACGTCAGCAGCCATTTGTTCAACGGTTGCTTCTGGCGCAGGAATTTCATTGCCTTCTGCATCGAGCATAGGGGCATATTCGACAAGTCCTTCAACAAGAGGTGCAGCCATCGCAATTTTTCCGCCCTCCATAACAGGATTGTAGTGAAGACCAGGCGTTAGAACCATATCATCAGGCATCTCTGCATCATAGGCCGTCAAAAGATTATAAACGTAATCCGCACCACTATTGCGAGCTTTAACCATCACAGAAAGCTCAGGCGGAAGAGCGCCACCATTTGAGGCGCGAGCCGCAGCGTTATTGGGATAAATAGGCGGGAACTTATCAGCAGGTGTAGCAGGACGTTCCGTGACATCACCCGTCTCAGAATCGATATCCTCAACCGTCCAATCTGCCGCGAAGTTCTTCACATAGGGGTTATCAGACGGATTAGGAAAGTTCTCATCATAAAACGGAGCCCCCTTATCGCCCAAATGACGGAAGGAGAGGAATTTCAATTGGTGACAGCTCGCGCAGACTTCGCGGTATACTTGATAACCCCGTTGCATGGCCGCGCGATCATAAGTGCCGAACGGCCCATTAAAGTGCCAGTGTTTATGTTCCATCTTATAGTCGCTATTGCCGCCGCCTGCAGCGAAAGCAGCGCCTGTCACCAACATGGCGATAGCGCCGCCTGCAACAAGGAAAGATTTGAGAATTTTGGAAGCCATGGTCTAGCCCGTCCCTAAGTCTTTATTTTTAAGGCCCGCACCGAAATGCGGGCTATGAATTATTTGTCCAGTCTTACTCTGCAGGTGCAGGTACAGACGCACCCCTTGGCTGACCCCCAAGCACAGCCTTCGTAATCGAGTCCGGTCGCTTAATCGGTTTTTCGACTAAGCCAAGCACAGGCAATATAATTAGGAAGTAGGCGAAGTAATAAATCGTCGCAATTTGCCCTAATCGATAGAACGTCAAACCTGAGTCACCTAATGGAATAGCGATATCGTCAGGTGTACCCGCGCCACACCAACCAAGGATGAAGCACATCACTAAGAAGATAAGGAAGAACCAACGCGCAACCGGACGGAAGCGCATAGACTTCACTTTTGACGTATCAAGCCAAGGCAAGACGAAGAGCACAACAATCGCACCCAGCATCAAAAGAAGTCCAGCAAGCTTGTCAGGAACAGCCCGCAAAATGGCGTAGAAGGGTAAGAAATACCATTCAGGCACAATATGCGCTGGCGTCTTCATAGCATCCGCCTCGATATAGTTATCCGCATGGCCCAAAGCGTCAGGCTGATAGAACAAGAAGAAAGCAAATATCAGCAAGAAGACAGCAACAGCAAAGGCATCCTTTACCGTGTAGAACGGGTGGAAAGACAACGTGTCAGACTTTGTTTTCTCTGAAATACCAATGGGATTGTTTTGTCCAACATGATGCAGAGCCCAAACATGCAAACCAACAAGGGCGGCAATAATGAAGGGTAGCAAGTAATGAAGCGCAAAGAAGCGGTTGAGCGTTGCGTTATCAACGGCGTAACCCCCCAATAACCACTGCTGTAGGCTTTCACCAACAACAGGCACGGCGCCAAAGAAACCTGTAATCACGGTCGCACCCCAGAAGGACATCTGTCCCCAAGGCAGTGTGTAGCCCAAAAAGGCCGTCGCCATCATAACAAGGTATATCAAACACCCAATAATCCAGAGAACTTCGCGTGGTGCTTTATATGAACCGTAATAAAGACCTCGGAACATGTGCATGTAAACAGCTAAGAAAAAGAGCGAAGCACCGACAGCATGCATAGGCTGCAATAACCAACCAAATGGCACGTCACGACGAATACGTTGAACAGATTCAAATGCACCCTCAATGCTAGGCTCGTAATGCATGGCAAGGATAATGCCGGAGATGATTTGCACGACGAGGCAGAGCGCCAAGATGCCACCAAATGTGTACCAGTAATTCAAATTACGGGGTGACGGGAATGTCATGAAATCTGCACCCATACGGATGATAGGCAAACGCTTATCCATCCATTTCGTGGCGGCGTATTTAGGTTCGTAAGTTGACGGGTGTCCTGACATTTTAACCTACCTTGATAACTGTGTCTGAGACATATTCATAGGGCGGAATGGCCATGTTTAAAGGCGCAGGGCCTTTCCGGATACGTCCAGATGTATCGTAATGAGAGGCATGGCAAGGGCAATACCAACCATTATAATCACCATTGAAACCGCCATCGGCGCCAACAGGAATACAGCCAAAGTGAGTACACACCCCAACCATCACAAGATATTTTGGATCGACTTGACCAGACGGCCCTGGAACCAAACGCGCATCATCCGCTTGAGGGTCTCTTAAGGCATCAATATCTGTTGTTTCCGCGGCTTCGATTTCGGCTGGCGTACGATGACGAACAAAGACGGGCTTGCCGCGCCATAACATTTTAAGCTGCTGACCTTCTTCGATTTGAGCCAGATCGATTTCAATAGAGCCTGCTGCCAAAGTATCGGCGGCTTTGCCCATTTGAGCCACGAGTGGCCAAGCAACAGAAGCCGCACCTGCGGCAGCAACCGCACCTGTGGCAATAAAAATAAAGTCACGCTTGTCTTCGTCAACATTATCGTCGGTTTTGATGGTCTCGGACATGGTCTGTCCACTCCTTCGGTCCAATTATTGTCTTTGGGCGGGTGTCTAACCCTATATAGTTTGTAATACCATAGATTATTCGCGGCAAGTCGCCGCAATTCACAGTTTTATTGCAGTTACACTGTTTCTCTAGCGATACGAATGAATGATTTTGATGACAAATACATATTCATTTAGGTTCTAAAGCCCCATTTAACGCATTTTTGTGGCGAGTCGGCATGAGACGATTGAGCCTAGTTACAAGATGCGTATAAGCGCTCTCATGAATGTGACCCTTTTCCAACCTGATATCGCTGCCAATCTTGGTGCAATTATGCGCCTGTGTGCAGGGTTTAATGTGCCGCTATCTGTCATAGAACCTTGCGGGTTTCCTCTGTCGGAAAAAGCGTTGCGGCGCGCGGCGATGGATTATGAAC
>CAYGSV010000128.1:0-7381 GCA_964352635.1 uncultured Algimonas sp. | reverse complement strand
CCTTGCAAAAATCCGGAGCCGCAGATTTTACGCCGAATGATTGTCAATTAGATGCAGCAGGCGAGACGGCTAATCGCCTCACGCTTATTACAGGACCAAACATGGCGGGTAAATCAACTTACCTTCGTCAGAACGCGCTTATGTTTGTTTTGGCGCAAGCAGGCGGTTATGTACCAGCCCAGTCCGCGCATATTGGCATTGCAGATGCGCTATTTTCGCGTGTTGGGGCGTCTGATGATCTTTCAAAAGGGCGCTCAACCTTTATGACTGAGATGATTGAGACCGCCGCAATTTTAAACCAAGCCACCCATCGCAGCTTTGTTATTTTAGATGAGATTGGACGGGGCACATCGACCTTTGATGGGCTCTCAATCGCATGGGCCACCACTGAATATTTACACAGTGTCAATCAAGCGCGGGCTTTATTCGCTACGCATTATCATGAACTAACGGACCTCGCTGAAACTTTAGAAGCAGCAGGCAACGCCTGTTTGCGCGCCAAAGAATGGAATGGCGATCTTGTATTTTTACATGACGTGAGAACAGGCGCAGCCGATAAATCCTACGGCGTTCAAGTCGCCCGTCTGGCAGGGCTACCCCACGCAGCAACAGAGCGCGCCCAAGAGGTTTTATCACGCCTCGAAGCAGAGGCGGATCAAGGGTATAGTGAAAATGGTCTATTGGGTGGTCTCCCCTTATTTTCTGCGACACCAGCAGTTTCCACACCGCAACCACCGTCTGAAATTGAAACAGCTTTGAGCGCATTGGATGTGAATGAGCTTTCACCGAGACAGGCACTTGATCTACTTTACGATTTGAAAGCGAAATTAAATTAATGGCCCGCGCTCCAAAATTTTCAATCCCAAAACGCGCTGTGCAAATGCAAAGTGGCTTGGACGAAATAGCTTTAAAAGAACATCTCGACTCAATTGCTAAAGATGGCGGTGAGGACAGGCGCGGGCGTGTTCTAGAAGCGCTACGCCAAACACGGGCAACGGGTATGGGGCAAGCCAAAGAATTATTTTCCATGGGGCGCATTGGGGGGCTGGAAACAGCGGCCTTCATAGCCTCTATTCATGATGTCGTCATAACCACACTTTATGATTACACGACAACTCATGAAGTGCCAGTCACTAATCCAACCGAAGCTGAACGGTTTGCTGTCTTAGCCGTAGGGGGATATGGCCGTGCCGAAATGGCACCACAAAGTGATGTCGATCTCTTGTTTTTAACAGCTGACAAAAAGGGTTCCACCTATACCGAGCAAGTTACAGAATTTATGCTCTACATGCTATGGGATTTAGGCTTGAAAGTAGGCCACGCCACTCGCACTATTGATCAATGCATTTCGCTGGCAAAAGAAGACCAAACAATCCTGACGTCTCTGTTGGATATGCGGTATTTGCGAGGCGAGAAAGTTCTTTCGGACAAGCTTTATACAAAGTTCCGCAAAGATGTAACCAAGGGTAAAGGGCGTAATTATATCGCCTCCAAATTAGAAGAGCGCGACGCGCGACATGCGCGAGAAGGTAACTCGCGTTATGTCATCGAACCTAATATCAAAGAAGGAAAAGGCGGATTACGAGACCTGCATGTTCTTTATTGGATCGCCAGATTCCTTGACAAAGAGAACAAAATTACAGACCCGCAATTGGCAGACGGTTATGTTGAATTAGGCCTGTTTGATAAACAAGCCGCTATACGGTTCACTCATGCCGCAGATTTCCTATGGCGCGCGCGGATTTGGCTTCATTTTACAGCAGAGCGACCCACAGAAACCCTCAGTTTTGACAAACAAACAGTTTTAGCGCGAAAAATGGGATATGCCTCCGGCCCCGTTGAAGTCGCTGTCGAAAAATTCATGCGCGAGTACTTTACGAATGCAAAAGAGGTGGGCGCACTCACCCGAATTGCCTGTGCAAAGTTAGAGGCCGCAAAAGCCTTGAGGCTACCACCAGGTCTTGATGCGCTTTTACCAGGGTCAAAACGCAATCTAAAAAACAAAGCCCTGATTATGGATCATGGGCGGTTGAACTTTGCGGACCCTATGCAAATTCGTCATGATCCAACCATCATTATGCAGTTGTTTGAAACGGCAGGACGGCGCAATGTTGACATTCATCCTGATGCGTTTTCGGCCATTGATTTCAGACGCAATATTATTGATACGGATTTCCGGCGAAATCCTTTTAATTCCAAACTCTTCCAAAAAATCTTGCTGGGCTCAAAAGCCCCCTATGCCACCTTGAAGGCGATGAACGAGTCAGGTGTTTTGGGTCGCTATCTTTTGGAGTTTGGCGGTATCGTCGCCCGCACCCAGTTTAATATGCACCATGCTTATACGGTCGATGAACACACGCTTCGCTTGGTAAATAATTATCATGATCTGGAACACGGTCGATTAACAGACGAAAACCCCGTCATTTCTGAAATCGCAAAAGACTTCACTAAAGAACAAAGATTAACGATTTATCTGACTTGTTTGTTACATGACACAGGTAAAGGGCAAGGAGATCAATGTATCGAAGGCGCACAATTAGGCCGCCGCGCCTGTCGGCGCCTCGGCATGTCGCAAGAAATAACTGATACAGTCGCATGGCTCATTCGTCGCCATCTTGATATGAGCGAAACAGCACAAAGACGCGATATTTCCGACCCCGACACGATTGAAGAGTTTGGCAAGCTTGTAGGCTCTATCGAACGCCTAAACCTATTATTTGCGCTAACGGTCGTGGATATTCGATCTGTTGGACCTGGTATATGGAATGATTGGAAAGGGGTTCTTTTGAGAAATCTCTATCAGGCTACCGCGAATTATCTGGAAGGAAAAGAAGAACTCGACCCCGCGTCTCGAGCCAATGCAGCAATTGAGCAGTTGCGCGAAAAACTACCCGAGAAAACAGCAGCTCGCATTGAACCTCTTATTGAAGAGTTGCCCCAAAACTATTGGCTTAATTTTGGTATGGCAGACTTAATACGTCATGCACGGTTCTTTAACCAAGTCACAGAAGATGGCGTGGAGAGCGCGGTTCAAACGCGTCTAACGCGTGACCGTGACATCACAGAATTATGGGTGTTAACGCGTGATCGATCAGGTTTGTTTGCTGACCTGACAAAAGCCATATCGTCTTCTGGCGCCTCCATTGTTGGCGCTCATCTCAACACATCAGACTCAGGTCGGGTTATGAATGTCTTTTATTTGCAAAATGCAGAAGGCCTTGCCTTTGGACGCCAAAGCAATCATGCGCTTGAGCTTTTGCGAAAACGCGCACAACGGGCAGCAGAGGGAGATGTCACAAATTTGACAATACAAAAGGCACGTGAATCTCGACGCGCAGGCGCCATTCCAGTGAAGCCTCTCGTCAAGTTTCCAAATAATAAATCTGAAGGCACGACGATTTTGGAAATACAGGGCCGAGATCGACCTGGCTTATTACATGATATCGCAACTGTTCTAAGCGATGCAAACGTCGAGGTTCTATCGGCCCATATTGAGGTTGTCGGCACAACAGCGATAGATAGCTTTTATCTTTGTGTTCCTGGGAAAGATTGCGCCCTGCCTGAGTCCATAAAAAAGACATTAAAAAGCCGCCTCACAGACTTGCTGATGCCGCAAGATGCACAAGCTGCCTGATGATAATGCACGCATGAAACAGGCGCGCCTCATACAATCAACGGCGATTATTGCCTCACTGACTTTTGTTAGTCGGATATTGGGACTCGTGCGGGATATTTTAATCGCAAAATTTCTCGGCGCTGGTGCCGTCAGTGATGCGTTCTTTACGGCCTTCAAATTACCCAACGTCTTTCGGCGTATGTTTGCGGAAGGCGCGTTTAACGCCGCCTTTGTGCCTCTTTATGCCAAACGCATAGAAGAAGAAGGCGAAGAAGCCGCCGATAATTTTGCCTCTGAAACTATGGCGGCCTTATTTACACTCGTCGCAGTCGTCGTCATTATTTTTGAACTGACCATGCCGTGGTCCCTCGGCATTATTGGGGGCGGCTTAGACAAGACGCCAAACGCCGAGGGCATAGCGCCTTACAAACTCGCCGTGACTTATGCATGGATTACCATGCCTTATCTGTTGTTTATGTCAATGACGGCTTTGTTCTCTGGCATATTAAATACACGCGGCTTATTTGCCGCCGCTGCCGCCGTGCCCATTGTTTTAAACCTCTTTATGATTTCAGCGCTTTTGGGCTTACCCTATTTAGGCGTTGACCAAGCGGGGTTAGGGATTGGCCTCGCTGTGGCTGTTACCCTCTCTGGCTTCGTTCAAATGGGTTGCGTGCTTTGGGCTTGCCGCCGTGCAGGTGTAAAAATTGGTTTCCGTCGCCCGCGCATAACGCCCGGCGTGAAGCGCCTCTTTATTTTAGGCGTACCCGGTATTTTTTCAGCCGGCATTACGCAGATAAACTTGTTGGTCTCACACTTGATTGCCACATTCCAACAAGGCGCGGCGAGCTGGCTAACTTATGCTGACAGGCTTTATCAATTACCGCTTGGCATGATTGGCATTGCGATGGGCATTGCGCTCCTGCCTGCTCTGTCTCGCCGCATTCGGGCGGGGGATGAACGCGGAGCCAAAATATCACTGAACCGCGGAATAGAAATTGCGGCGTTTTTGACCCTCCCTGCGGCCGCTGCGCTCTTCATTATTCCCGACATTTTAATTTCTGGTATTTATCAGCGTGGTGCCTTTACGGCAGACACAACGGCACAAGTGGCAAAGGCGCTCACATTTTTCGCACTTGGCCTTCCTGCCTTTGTTCTTATCAAGGTTTTAACGCCCGCTTTTTTTGCGCGTGAAAATACAAAGTCGCCTATGATTTATGCGGCCATTTCTGCTGTCATAAACATTCTCTTTGGCTTGTTGTTGTTCTGGCGGATTGGTTTTGAAGGCCTCGCCTTGGCAACAACAATTGCGGCCTGGGTTAATGTCTTTTTCTTATCTCGAACTTTATTGCAATCGGGACATTGGGACCCAGACGCCAGACTTGTTTCACGCACCCCAAGAATTGCTCTGGCAAGCACTCTCATGGGTTTCGCCCTCTGGTTTGGAAAACCCTATATGCCTGACTTTGGCAATATGGGTTTATTAGCAGATCTTTCCGTATTAGCGATTATCTGCGGCATAGGCGGCCTTGTTTATGTTGCTGCGGCTATGGCCTTGCGGGCCTTCGGTGTCGGTGATATTCGCGACGCGTTTTCACGCAATCGCGCATAAAGGAACATCGTGACCGAAACCAAAGCTTACACTGGCCCAAACCGTGTCTTTTCGGGTGTGCAGCCGTCTGGCGCGCTTCATCTTGGCAACTACCTTGGCGCCCTCAAGAAATTCGTTGATCTGCAAGATGAAATGGAATGCGTATTCTGTATTGTTGACCTTCATGCCATCACAGTGTGGCAAGATCCAAAACAGCTCTCTGCTCAAACGCGGGAAATCGCCGCCGCGTTTTTGGCGTCTGGCGTCGATCCGAAAAAAGCGATTGTCTATAATCAATCCGCTGTTCGCGCACACACAGAGCTCGCATGGTACTTTAACTGCGTGGCCCGAATGGGCTGGCTCCAGCGCATGACGCAATTCAAAGATAAGGCTGGTAAAAACTCTGAGCGCATGAGTGTCGGCCTCTTTGATTATCCCGTCTTGCAAGCCGCAGATATTCTCGCCTTTAAAGGCACACATGTCCCCGTCGGCGAAGATCAAAAACAGCATTTGGAACTGTCGCAACAAATAGCCGCTAAGTTTAATCACGACTTCAACGTTCCGAATTTCTTCCCCGAACCCGAAGCCCTTATCAAAGGGCCTGGCGCGCGGGTGATGAGCCTTCGTGACGGAACGTCCAAAATGTCAAAATCTGATCCGTCTGATAATTCACGCATTAACCTCACGGATGATGCTGACACGATTGCGAAGAAAATCAAAAAAGCCAAAACAGATGGCGGCATGATGCCTGAGACAATTGAAGAAATGGAAGAGCGCCCAGAAGTGAAAAACCTCATCGGTATTTATGCCGCATTATCGGGATCAACAAATGCCGATATTGTTAGCGAATATTCTGGACAGGGTTTTGGCGCTTTCAAACCTGCCCTTGCCGAACTCGCCGTTGAAAAGTTAGGGCCGATTACAGATTTGATGAATCGTTACCTAGCAGACCCAGATGAGCTAGATCGTATTTTGGCAAAAGCGGGCGATAAGGCCGCAGAAATTGCAGACCCCATTGTGGCCGATGTACGCCGCATCATTGGCTTCACAGGAGCTTAGAATGAAACATTTAATTTTAGCCGCTTCCGCCTTAGCTCTTGTCGCCTGCGGAAATGCGGAGACAGATACGAAAATGGAAAAGGCCGCAGATGTTGCGCATGACATGGCGCAAATGAAAAAAGGTATTGAGATTTCTTCGGCCTATGTTCGCGCGCCTATGCCTGGACGTGATATCGGTGCCGCCTTTTTCGACGTTACAAATCACGGAGCAGATGATCGCTTAATCTCTGCAACCAGCCCGGCAAGCGACAATGTCGAAGTGCATAATCATATCAATGATAATGGCGTGATGCGTATGCGCCAAGTCGAAGCCGTGGAACTCGCCAAAGGCGAAACCGTGAGCTTTAAGCCCGGTAGTTTCCACCTCATGCTTTATGGTATGACCGTGACGGAAGGCCAAGAGGATGTCGCGATTACATTGAATTACGAAAATGCTGACCCTGTGACCCTAATCGTGCCGATTGGTGAGCCCGCCAAGGGCATGGGCCATAATTCTCATGGCTCGGGCAGCGAATATAAATAAATTAATTAAAACCTAGATTTTCGTTACGCGCGCGTATCTCTTTGATGCGGGCGCGTTCTTTTTTAAAGTTTTCATATCGCGCTGTGATGCTCGGATGGCTTTCTGATACGTCTTGCAAACCCCGATGGGGATGTGTCGCTTCGGCCCAATATTCAATCGCGGCATCAATATCATATCCCGCATTATCCATCATCACCAACGCCATGCGGTCGGCTTCTAATTCCAAGGCCTGCGTTGGCACCATCTCAATATGACCTGCAATCGCATGGGCCATTTCATGTGCCACAATCAGAGCGAGGTTCACGTCATCGGGTACGGTTTGCATCAGTTCTGACGTGACATAGACCTCTTCCCCATTCGTATGGCCATTAATGTCGCTCGAATAGAAAACGCTCGTCGGATAATCACAGGCGGTTTCAGATTGCAGAGACGTCTCATAGCTCTGCCCCTCTGGCGTGCGTAAGGTTAGGCGCGTTTTTACACCGCCAAAAGCGTCACGGGATAAGGCGGCGTAAAACTGATTCATTGTCCTGCCACACGGAACGGTTTGGTCATTTAACTTTATAACGCGGTCGCCGATTTGAATGTCGGC
>CAYGSV010000127.1:0-7473 GCA_964352635.1 uncultured Algimonas sp. | reverse complement strand
GTGCAATAATACCGCCTTCAAAATGGTGATCTGCCGAGACCACATCAAAGGTCGTCGCTGTCCCGCTATCAATGATTATCAAGTCACCTTTGTAACGCTGCACAGCCCCCAGAGCCGTCACGAGCCTGTCCGCCCCGACCTGTTCAGGGTTATCAATCCGAACGCCAATGCCGACATCGACATCACTTTCCCCAACAATGATAGGATCAACTTTCAAATGACGTCGAACAAGGTTGCGCATATTGAACAAAGATTGCGGCACAACCGTTGAAATCACACAATCCGAAATCGAGTCAAAGTCTAGCTTTTGCATTTGCAACAACTGATGGAACCAAACGGCATATTCATCGGCGGTGCGCGTTGGGTCTGTGGCGATACGCCATTCAATCACCCAGTCTTTGCCATCATGAATAGCAAACAGCGTGTTTGTATTTCCGGTATCAATCGCGAGTAACATAACTTTTCCCTAAAGCAGGACGTCCCCTGCGAGTACTTTGCGCAGAGTGCCATTTGCGAGGCGAAGCTGCAACGCTCCATTTTCGCCCAAAGTTTCAAATGTCCCACTCACCTGTTCTGGCCCCAAATTGATAGTGATAGGCTCTCCAAGGCGTGCGGCACGGTCAAGCCATGCGGTTCTTATAGGGGCGAACCCTTGCTCTTGCAGTATTGCCAATCCCGCCGAAACACCTTTTGCGAGTTGCGCTAATATCGGGTCTGCACCTGAATAGAGAGGTTCGGCATCATCTAGGTCAACTGCGGATATGTGTTCCAATAAATGCGTAACAGGATAAGGCAAACCTTCTGGATGATGTTCAAGATTGATACCCACTCCAATCGTTATCCAGCCGTCCCCTGCTTCGAGTAAAATGCCCGCGATTTTTGCTCCATCCACCAAAACGTCATTCGGCCATTTCAGGCTAATTTTTGCGGGGTCGATATAGCTGGCAAGCGTGTCAGCCACAGCCAAAGCCACAACAAAGCTGGAGAGAGGTTTTAAGACCGTAGGCCCATTCCAAGGATAAAGACCACTTGTATAAAGGTTTCCGGGCTTAGACACCCATTGACGCCCGCGTCGCCCGCGTCCTGCATCTTGCGCCCCGACTCTCACCCAAAGAGGAGAGACCTCACCTTTCGCGGCGAGGTCTTTCACATAATCTTGGGTCGAGCCCATTTTATCGAAGTATAAAAACTTCATGGAGCGAGAGCCTTAAAACAGGCTCGCCGCGGCTGTTGAAATGAGGCTTTGTGCACCCGTTGAGATACCGGGCAAGAGCAAAATCGGCAGAAGCAATAAAGCGCTCATCAAGCTAATATAACGAAGGCTCGCAGGGGCTTCGAGGAACTCTTGCTTCTCTTCATCAAACCACATCGTCTTAATCACACGGAGGTAATAAAACGCACCAACAACAGACGCGATTAGGGCGATGATGACGAGCGGCATTAAGCCCGCATCGGCGGCCGGTAAGAAGGCAAAGAGCTTACCAAAGAAGCCAAGCATGGGCGGAATACCCATCAATGAGAACATGAACATCGTCATCAATATTGCCATACCACGATTGGTTTTCGACAAGCCACCGAGATCAGAGATCTGTTCAACCATACCGTTGCGAATACGCATCTGCAGAATAAGCGCAAAGATGCCGATGACTGAAATCATATAGATACTCATGAAAATCAGCATACCCTTGACACCGGCCATAGTCCCAGCTGCAAGTGGCACGAGCGCGTAGCCCATATTCGCGATTGAGGAATAGGCCATAAGGCGTTTGATATTGGTTTGTTGCAAAGCGCCCAATGCGCCGACAGCCATAGACAAGACAGAGATAACAACAATCACTTGCTGCCAGCTTTCTGTAATCCCACCAAGCGGCCCAACGAGAACGCGTGCAATCAATAACATAGCCGCAAACTTAGGCGCGGCGGAGAAGAACCCTGTCACAGGAGTAGGAGAGCCTTCGTACACGTCTGGCGTCCACATGTGAAAAGGCGCCGCAGAAATTTTAAACGCCAAACCACAGAGCAAGAATGTCATGCCCGCAATCATACCCGGTGTTCCGCCCTTCTCGCCTATGACCGCAGCAATGGTTCCAAAATCAAGAGACCCTGTGAAACCGTAGAGCATCGAAGCGCCGTAGAGCAAAAGGCCCGAAGACAGAGCGCCAAGGACGAAATACTTCAAGCCTGACTCAGAAGCGCGCAAGCTATCGCGGTTAAACGCCGCCATGACATAAAGTGCCAAAGACTGCATTTCTATACCAATATAGAGCGAGAGCAAGTTGTTGGACGACACCATGATGGACATGCCCAAAACAGAATAAAGCGTGAGCACAGAATATTCATAACGCTCTAGCTTTTCAGATTGGAAATAAGACTTAGAGAAGAACAAAGCCGCCGCTGCGCCGAGACCCAACATCAATTTGGCATAATGGCTGTAGCTATCGACAATCAACGCGCCGCTAAAAGCAAAGCCTTCGGGGCGGCCCAAGATGAAGCTCATAAACGCAAAAATGACGAGCATGGCGATTGCGTAATAACGTGCGAATGTTGAGCGGTCTTTTCCGCCCCAATAGCCAAAACCCAAGAGCAATGACGCTGAAACAGCGAGTAAAAGCTCTGGCGCGAAAAGTGAGAGTGTTTGCAACATTGTTACTGCACCTCCGCCACAGGCACGATGGCCGTAGCTGCGTTAAAATCAGCGATGAGATTTTCGACAGAGGCTGCCGTAATATCTGTGATAAGGGATGGATAGACACCCAAGACGATGGTCATAATCGCGAGCGGAGTCAAAATCACCCATTCGCGTTTTGTAAGGTCCGCGATGTCTGCAAGTTTCTCATTCACTGTCTCTCCGAAAATAACTTCGCGGTAGAGATAGAGCGCATAAACCGCTGACAAAATCATACCAAGCGCCGCACCAAAAGCGAGCCATGGGCTGACTTGGTAAGCGCCGACCATTGTAAGGATTTCGCCGACAAAGCCTGATGTCCCAGGCAAACCAACATTGGCCATTGTGAACAACAGGAAGAAGGCTGCATAAACAGGCATCTTACTGACAAGGCCACCATAAAAGGCAATCTCACGCGTGTGCATACGGTCGTAAATGACGCCCACCAAGAAGAAGAGCGCACCAGAGATAACCCCGTGAGAGAGCATTTGGAATATACCGCCTTGAATACCTTGGAGGTTAAAGGCGAAAATACCGAGCGTCACAAAACCCATATGAGCTACGGAAGAATAAGCAATCAGCTTCTTCATGTCTTTCTGACGATAGGCGACAAGCGACGTATAGATAATTGCGATGACACTCATCCAGTAAATGATGGGCGCCAATTCCAAACTCGCATTCGGAAAGAGCGTGAGCGAGAAACGTAGGAAGCCATAGCCACCGAGTTTCAAGAGAATACCCGCAAGGATAACCGAACCCGCTGTAGGCGCTTGAACGTGAGCATCAGGAAGCCATGTATGGACAGGCCACATCGGCATCTTCACCGCGAAGGAGGCGAAGAAAGCTAACCAGAGCCACGTCTGCGCGCCAAGGGGCACATCGAGTTGCTCAATTAGAACTCGCATATCCGTCGTCGGATTACCAAATTGCTGACCACTGAGATTATAAAGATATAAAATCGCGGCAAGCATGAGGACCGAACCGAGAAGCGTATAGAGGAAGAACTTGTAAGACGCGTAAACACGGTCCTTACCGCCCCAAACACCGATGATAATAAACATCGGAATAAGCACGGCTTCAAAGAAGAGATAGAAAAGAACCAAATCGAGCGCGCAGAAGACACCGATTACAAGCGCTTCGAGGATCAAAAACGCGACCATATATTCGAGCATTCGCTCTTTAATCGAGGTCATGCTCGAATAGATACAGAGCGGCGTGAGGAAGGCCGTGAGCAGGATAAACAGAATAGAAATCCCGTCCACACCAAGGCGGTATTCAATACCACCGCCGAGCCACTCAACATCTTCCATAAATTGGAAGCCTGCATTGGCCGTATCAAAATCAATGACCAATAAGAGGGAGAGAAAGAACACGGCACCTGAAACAGCCAAAGCCACAAGAGGAGAATTTTTAGCAACTTGTTCTTTGCCATCTTCACGCGTTATTTTTGACACAAACATCAAAATCGCTGCACCAACGAGTGGCGCGACGATAAGGGCGGAGAGAATAGGAAGTCCTTCAAACATATCAGCCTCCTACCCCGCGGAACGCGACGACAATAAGCACCGCGACACCCAACAACATGATAAAGGCATAATGATAGAGATAGCCTGATTGTAATTTCGATAAACGCTTCGACGCGTTGGCGGCAAATTTCGCAACTCCATTCGGGCCATAGCCATCAATGATTTTCTCATCGCCGACTTTCCAGAACACGTCACCCAAAGTCTTGGTGAGTTTCACAACAGTCACGTCATAAAGCTCATCAATATACCACTTGTTCAAAAGGAACTTATAGAGCGGCCCGCCGCCTGTTTCTTTGATGTGATTGATCTTGGCGTCGACACTGCCACGAATATACATGAACCACGCCACGATAAAGCCTGTAACGGACATAACGAAAGGCAAAAGCAAGACCCAATAGGGATACCCATGTACTTTGTTGAACAACCAACCAAACGGCCCACCATGTTTGATTTCATCATGGCCATCATGCGCGGTTTCAGCCGCCGCTTGAAGGAACTCAGGTGCGAGGGCTGCATGGTCTTTATAATCAACAGGCAAAGCCCCGTGCCAGAAATCACCGTAATTCTTGAGGAAGTATTTGTAGAATAACCCGCCTGCAAAGACAGCGCCAAGGCTTAACAGGACAAGTGGTAAGCGCATAACCCAAGGGCTTTCATGCGCGTGGTCAAGTGTATGTTGGTCGCCACGGAATTTACCGTGGAACGTCATAAAGATAAGACGCCAGCTATAGAAACTCGTCATAAGAGCCGCAATGAGGCCAACCCAAAAAGCGAAGGCGGCGGCATTACTACTGGCTGAAGCCGTATAAGCCGCTTCGATAATAGCATCTTTCGAGAAGAAACCAGCAAAGCCAAAATACATACCGGGAATACCGATACCCGTAATGGCCAAAGTCCCAATAATCATCGCGCCATAAGTCCATGGCACTTTCTTACGAATACCGCCCATGTTCCGCATGTCTTGTTCGTGATGCAGAGCATGAATAACCGAGCCCGCGCAAAGGAAGAGGAGCGCTTTAAAGAAAGCATGGGTAAAGAGATGGAACATCGCGGCATTGTAAGCCCCTACTCCTGCGGCAAAGAACATATAGCCGAGCTGTGAACAAGTTGAATAAGCAATTACGCGCTTAATGTCATTTTGCACAAGCGCAACAGACGCCGCGAATATCGCCGTAAACGCACCAAGCGCCGTGATAAAGCCAGAAGTAACAGGCGCGGCTTCGTAGATTGGGAAAGCACGACAAACCAAGAAGACACCAGCCGTCACCATTGTCGCCGCATGGATAAGCGCAGACACAGGTGTTGGGCCTTCCATCGCATCAGGCAACCAAACGTGAAGGACAAACTGCGCTGATTTACCCATGGCACCAATGAATAAGAGCGCCGCCATAAGCTCGATAGCGTTGAACTCCATGCCTAAGAACGGAAGTACACGGTCAGAGCTCTCAGCAATCGCCGCAAAGACAACGTCGAATTCAACAGATCCAAAGACCAAGAATATTGTCATTACGCCTAGCGCCAAGCCGACATCACCGACACGGTTCGCGACAAAGGCCTTAATCGCCGCCGCATTGGCCGATGGTTTTTTATAGTAATACCCAATCAAGAGATATGAGGCGAGGCCCACACCTTCCCAGCCAAAGAAGAGCTGGATGAAGTTATCCGCCGTCACCAACATCAACATAGCGAAAGTAAAGAGTGAGAGATAAGCAAAGAAGCGCGGTTTATAATTATCATCTTCCATATAGCCCCAGCTATAGAGATGAACGAGCGCAGAGACGGAGTTCACGACCACTAACATCACAGCTGTCAGTGTGTCGATTTTGAACGCCCAATTGGCTTTCATATCCCCGACATCCATCCAACGCAGGACATTTACCTGCGCTTCTTCATGGCCAAAGCCGACCTTGAAGAGAGCGACCCATGACAGCGCCGCAGAGATTAAGAGAAAGCCTGTAGTCAGGCTCATGGAGAGTTTTTCGTTTAAAAACTGTTTGCCGAAGCGCGTGCCGAGCAAGCCAGCAATGATTGCGCCGAGAAGCGGCAGAAAGACGATTGCGTGATACATGCCTTTAGCCCTTCATCAGGTCGATATTTTCGACCGCAATATTACCGCGATTACGGAAGTAAACCACCAGAATAGCCAAGCCGACAGCCGCTTCAGCCGCCGCAACGGTCAGAATAAACAAAGCAAAAATTTGCCCCGCCATCGGGTCATTCGTACCTGTCTCTGTCATATGCGTTGAGAAAGCGACGAAGTTAATGTTCACCGCCAAAAGAATAAGTTCAACGCACATCAAAATGATGATGACGTTTTTACGGTTCACGAAGATACCAAACACGCCAATCGTGAAAAGTATCGCCGCGACGACGAGGTAATGTGGTAGCCCGATAATCATGTCCGTCCCCTACCCTAAACCTTGGCCCGGTTCGATATCGACAAGCTCGACACCGTCTTCACGAGTCCGCGCCATTTGATCCATAACGACCTGTTTGCGAACACCTTCGCGCTCACGTAACGTCAAAACAATCGCACCAATCATCGCCACCAAAAGAACGATACCGGCAGCTTCGAACATACCCGCATATTGTGTGTAAAGCACTTCACCAAAGCGTTCGATATTTGACTCTTCATAAGTCTGAACCGCTGTTGTTTGAGTTTGCCCAGAAACATAGGCGGCACCTACCAAAATCATTTCAAGCAAGAGAATAAAGGCCACCAAAGCGCCCATTGGCAAATAAGACAGAAAACCTTGCTTCAATTCAACAAAATCAACATCGAGCATCATGACCACGAATAAGAAAAGCACAGCCACCGCGCCAACATAAACCATGACCAATAGCAGCGCCAAAAACTCTGCGCCCATCAAGATAAAGAGACCTGCCGCCGAGAAGAAGGTCAGGATAAGATACATCACGGAATGGACAGGGTTGCGCGCGGCAACGACCATGAAAGCCGCAGCAACGGCGACAGCCGCAAGCAAGTAAAATGAGAGTGCGATAATCACGATTTAGGGTCCCTTATGCTGAAAATGACTCAGCGCTTTATTCTCGGTTGCGGTTTTAACGGTATGGTGCGTCTAATGCCAGATTTTTTGCGATTTCTCGTTCCCAACGATCTCCATTTTCGAGGAGCTTTTCTTTGTCATAATAAAGCTCTTCACGGGTCTCGGTGGCGAATTCATAATTTGGCCCTTCGACAATGGCGTCAACAGGACACGCTTCTTGGCAAAGGCCGCAATAAATGCACTTCACCATGTCAATGTCATAACGCGTTGTAGC
>CAYGSV010000126.1:0-7502 GCA_964352635.1 uncultured Algimonas sp. | reverse complement strand
CATATAAGGTCCATAAGAGACGCGGATAAGGCGGTTAACTTGGAGGCGTAGCGTTTCAAGCGCACGGCGGATTTCGCGGTTTTTACCATCCCTAAGCGTCACATTGATCCAAGCATTATCGCCTTGTTGACGGTCGAGGGTTGCAATGATTTCGCCCGTTGGAATGCCGTCAATTATAACACCTTCTTTTAAAGTATCGAGCTGTTCTTGCGTGACTTTACCATAAGCCCGCGCGCGATAGCGGCGCGTCCACCCTGTACTGGGCAGCTCTAATTGGCGGGCAAGTTCGCCGTCATTGGTCAAAAGAATAAGCCCCTCAGACGTCAAATCGAGACGCCCCACGGAAATCACACGCGGCATATCTTTGGGCAGGGCTTCAAACATTGTGCGCCGCCCTTGCTCATCCTTGTGGGATGTCACGAGGCCATCAGGCTTGTGATAGCGCCAAACGCGCGGAATATCTTTTTCGGCAACCGGCTCATTATCCACCAGAATGGCTTCTTTACCCGTGACTTTAAACGCGGGGGTCGTGAGGACGGTGCCGTTCACTTTAACGCGACCTTCAGCAATCATTTTTTCAACATCACGACGCGACGCGACGCCTGCGCGTGCCAGATGTTTGGCGATACGGTCGCCTTCTTTTTGAGAGAGGTCGTTTTTTTTCCCAGCATCTTTTGTTTTTGGCATGACTTGACCATTCGGGTTTTTGCGCGAATGAAGCGCGCATGACTGATGAAGACTATATGCGCCTAGCGCTAGCAGAAGCGCAAGCGGCAAGTCTGCGTGGCGAAGTGCCTGTCGGCGCGGTCTTGGTCAACCCCGCCACGCATGAAATTATTGCGCGTACAGGCAATGCGCCCATCAGTATTTGTGACCCAACAGCCCATGCCGAAGTCTTAGCTCTGCGAGACGGCGCTTATAAAACAGGGAATTACCGTCTGACAGGGTTAGATCTTTATGTGACTTTGGAACCCTGCACTATGTGTGCGGGGGCGATTTCAAACGCGCGGATTGGTCGGGTTATTTACGGGGCCTCTGATTCTAAAGGCGGTGCCGTGGAAAGCGGCGTTAAATTTTTTGACCAGCTGAGTTGTCATCACCGGCCAGAAATCCTTGGCGGTGTCTTGGCAGAAGAAAGTTCGAAACTACTAAAGTCCTTTTTTAAGGCGCGCCGTAAATGAGAACCACTTTACGCGAAACAACGGGTGAGGCTCTCCTACGTGACCGCAAACCCGTCACACCGTCAAAGGCGAAATGGGGCTATGTCTTCGCGGCGCTTGGCGCGATGCTCTATTCAATGAAAGCGATATTTGTGAAACTCGCCTATTTGCCGAGTGGAGGATTGGGCGCGAATGATTTGGATGCCATTACACTGATGGCACTTCGTATGGGATTTTCTCTACCTGTCTATGTAGGGATACTGATTTACAGCCTCCGTCGGGCTGGAGGGAATGTTCCCCTTAAATATGTGGCCCAAGCCGCGCTTATGGGCTTTCTAGGCTATCATCTTTGCACCTATCTCGATTTTGCAGGGCTGAAACTCATAACTGCGCAATTGGAACGGTTGATACTCTTTACCTATCCCGCTTTTGTCGTGATTTTTGGTGCGCTCTTCTTTGGGGGTAAAATCACTAAGGCAGGTATGGCCGCAATCGTCTTGGCTTATAGCGGGTTGGGCATCGTCTTCGCGGGGGGCGATATTGCGACAGGCGTCAATGTGCCCTTGGGCAGCGCGCTTATTTTGGCGACAGCTATTTTCTTTGCGTTGTTTCAATTGATTGCCAAGCGCATGATTGACCGTATGGGCTCCAAAGTCTTCACTTGCCTAGCGATGATTGCGGAAGGGACGAAGATTATTACGCATTTTATATTTCACAGTTTGGGGCAAGAAGGGGTTGCGGCGGCGCTCGATCTGCCGCCCCGGATTTATGTGTTGGGGGCGATGATTGCGTTCTTTTCAACGATATTACCGAGCTTTCTTATCAATATAGCGATTGGCCGTGTGGGCGCGCAAAGCGTAGCTGTCATGGGGATGGTCGGGCCGCTCGCCACGATTGTCGCCGCTATTCTTGTGTTGAAAGAACCTTTTGCCTTTTGGGACGGAGTCGGCACACTTGTGACCCTATCGGGTATCAGTCTTTATATGTGGCTTAACTCAAGGCGATCTCAAACCAACCCCAATAAAACCAAACCCCTCCAAACATAAATCGCGCCAATGGAGGTCACGAGGTAACGGCTGACAGACCGAAAGCCGACGTCTGAAAAATGTTTTAATAGCCGTGTGCCAAGGAATGTCCCTGCCATCACACAAGGGATAACCGCGATAAACACCCACCAAGGCGGCAGACCTGCTAATCCCACTGACAGAGCAAGCGGTATTCCGAAATAACCAATTTTCACGATATGTGAGGCGAGCATAGTCACGGCTTTTGTCGCGACAATCTCGTGTCGGGTAAGGGTGGTTTTCACATAGAAAAAATCAAGCGCGGGGCCTGCGACGCCTGCTGTCAGGTTCAAGCCCATCACCATCGCTCCGCAAAGCGCGGCATGGGATGGCTTTTGCGCGTCGCCCTGTAGCCACCCTTTCGGGAGCCAAAGCAAAAGCGGCAACAATCCAAGCGCCAGAAAAAGCTGGCCTTTGTTCAAGGTAATGGCAGCTAACAACATTAAGCCAATGGCGGGGAGGGCCCCCAAAAGCTGCCACCCCAAAATATCCCACCGTACCCCGTCTTTGAGAAGGTAAGCGCGATATCCATTGCTGACGCTTTGTACGGCGCCATGAACAACCATGGCTTCGGCGACGCCGATAAAGGTCGCAATTATTCCCATGAAAATCAAACCGCCCGCCATGCCAAAAACGCCAGAAACCCCAGCCGTTATGAAAGCGGCGGTAAGAATGATTAATGCGATTTTCATGAAAAATGTCAGTCCTAGCGGCTATTTCGTCTCTTACAGCGCCACAGTCTTAAGTCGATATAGTTAATAAAACATCCCCTTATTAACGCGCTGTTAACCATAGAACCCTAGCTTTCAGATGTGGAAATAAGCCTGAATAACATTGTCTGGGGGCAATTATGAAATTTTTAAAACGCGAAAAATCATCGTCAGAGTTTACGACGGCGGATGAGCTGATCCGCAGCTATGCCCGCACAGAGGCTCGGTCTAATGCATCATCGACGGATGATATTGCCTTAGCGCATGAAGCTGTGACGCAATTATCTTCGCAATTCAAAACGGGCGCGGACGCCCAACAACTCGCGGCCAAACGCATGGCGAGCCTGACCAAAACAATCACAAAAATGGAAACACGCCTGCGCCAGCTAGACCGCGTGGAGATGGATAATCATAAGCTTGCTAAAGAATTAGATGCGTTGAGTCAGAAATATAAGCAAAAATCGCTTCTATCTGATGAGCAGGAAAAAACACTTTCAGATTTGCGTCGTCAACGCGATGATTTTCGAACTCAAGCGGAATTGTCTAAAAAATCATTAGTGCAATATGAAGAGCGCGATGGGGCCTCTCGTGAAGCGCTTCTGAAGCAATCCCGTGAATTAGACACGCTAAAAACGACCGTGTTGCAAAAGGATGAAATCCTTCAGACACTAGAGCTAACGCAGGCGAATTTGAAAGAAGACTTGGCACAAGCCTCAGCAGAGATTTCTGCTGAACGTCATCGCTCTCTTGAACTGCAGAAATCGACTGAAGAATTGGCCTCTCGCCTCACAGAAAAGACGCAAGTGAGCGATAGAGCGGTCGCGGAGCTAAAAGACTCCCAAATTCGCTTTAATGAGCAAAAAGAAAAGCTATTCTCGCTGAAAGGTGAAGTACAATCGCTGAGCTATAACCTTACCTCACAAAAAAGTGGATATGAAGATACGCTGAAGCGTCGTGAAGACGAAATTCAAGCGCTGAAAAACCAGAATGAGCAATTGAACACGCAACTTCGTATCAAAGACAATATGACAGCGCATTTCGATGAAGAGCTTTCAGGTCTTCGCGTTGCCTTGGATGCCGAACGTAGCCGCGCGACACGTGAGTCTAATGCGCTCCTTAATAAGTCAGAAGAGCTTGATCGCCATAATCGGGCTCTGGCCAAGTCGAAAGCCGAATATGAGCAGCTTCAAGCAAAATTCAGCACAGCCGTCGAAGATCTCGATACGCTTCGTAAGCTTTGTTCGATACAGAAGCAGAAATTAGAGCGTTATGCGGCAATATCAGGCGGCGCAACAGGACAAGTCTTTGTCCATCAAGAAGGTGCCCCATCTGAACATGATTATAGCCCGCGCTTGAAAGCGGTTTAAGGCTTTCTGATAAAGAGAGTCTCCCGGCCATGTGCCGGGTTTTTTGTATGATTTTAACACTTTGGCATCGGAAATGCGTCTTAGAGATTAGGATGCCTATTCTAATCCATAAAGGTAAAATCTAAGATAGAAACACTATATGGGCGAATGCTGCGGCATTTTTTACAATATATTGTGTTTTAACGTGCCCTCTTTGCAACAGTTGGTGCGTTTCTTGCGTAGGACTGTTGCTAGACGGGCGAATTGCCTTGTTAAGATGTTTTTAGGCCTTATATGGAGCGCCAAGATGAGACAAAGACGGTATATCATTGCCGGTTGGAGTTTAGGCTTAGTGGCTGTGGGGGCAGCGAGTTTAGCATTTCCAGCCATTGCACAAAACGCTGTAGAACAGCGTGAAGCGGCCGCTTGGGCACAGAAAGCGGATTCTTTTGTCGAGACTGCGCTAGAGACTGAAACCTTTTCCTTTGATGTAGATAATGAATTCGTCATAGACTTGGTCCAATTGAAAACAGATATTTCATTAGACGACACCGCCTCGCGCGATATTGCTGTTATTAAAACATTGACGAAATCACAGCCTCTCACCCGCCTCTGGGCCAATTATGAGATGCGCCAGCACGCCTGTTTGTCCGAAGCCGTTTACTACGAAGCGCGCTCTGAAACGACATCGGGCCAAATTGGTGTTGCTGAAGTTGTTATGAACCGTGTAGCGTCAAAGCATTACCCCAATACAGTGTGTAATGTGGTCTATCAGGGGTCTGAGCGCCGGACAGGCTGTCAGTTTAGCTTTACCTGTGATGGATCAATGGATCGTACGCCAAAAGGTAAGGCTTGGGAGCGCTCTCAAGAGATTGCGACACTGACTTTGACAGGCATGGCCCCAAAGCTCACCAATAAAGCGACGCATTACCATACAACGGATGTAAACCCTGCTTGGGCGTCATCTTTGCGCTATAATGGTCAGATTGGTTCTCATAAGTTCTACCGTTTCAAGTGGAAAGAACGTCCCGTTGTCCGTAGCGTCAACATGAGCATAGCTCCGCCGAGCTAATCTATTTCGGGATTAATCCATTTTTTTGAAATGACTGACAAGACTCTGTCGTAATTTATACGTATAGAGGGGCATGTTTAAAAAATCCCTCCTCCTCCTTTCCGCTGGTTTACTTCTGGGCTGTGAAACAGTTCCGCAATATTCCAATAGCTATGAAGCCGATGATGTGGTCTCCATGTCATCCGCGACTTTGTCCAAATCCACGCCGTTAACGCGTATCGCTTTTGGCTCTTGTCTGTCAGAAAAAGAAGACCAGACGATTTGGAACACAATCCGCGCCGAAAAGCCCGATGCGTTTTTATTCCTGGGCGATAATGTTTACGGCGATGTTTACAGTAATCATCCGTCTTACACGGACCCGTCTCTGCCTATGCTAAGACAGAGCTATAATGTTTTATCTGAGCACTCAGAGTTCACCCAATTTCGCCAAGAGGTTCCCGTCTTAGTCACATGGGATGACCATGATTACGGTAAAAATGATGGCGGTGCTGACTATGCCTTTAGAGAGCAAGCCGAAGCCATTTTCCTTAAGGCATGGGACGTACCTGCCGATGATGCGCGCCGCTCGCGTGAAGGGATTTATAGTTCTGAAATGATTGGCCCCGAGGGAAAAAAAGTTCAGATTATCATGCTCGATACGCGCTATTTCCGAACTTATTTGCAAGCGACTGACAAGCGCAATGAATTTGGCAAGGAACGCTATGTCCCACTTGAAGGCGGACACGGGACAATGCTCGGAGACGCGCAATGGGCTTGGCTAGAGGCCGAGCTTCAAAAGCCAGCAGACCTCCGTTTAATTGCGACGTCTATTCAAATGCATGCAGATGGTCATGGGTGGGAAGCGTGGAAAATGATGCCTGCCGAGCGTGATCGTTTTTATGATCTGATTGATGCGACCAATACGGACAATGCGATTTTATTATCTGGGGACCGTCATGCGGGCGGAATTTACCTGCGTGAGGATGTAACCGAAACACCGCTTTATGAAATAACAGCCTCATCGCTGAATTTACCGCAGAGTAAATGGCGAGCCGAGAGCGGGGAAACGCGCGTTGAAGATGGGCCGCACAGATTGACCACAATGCAGTTTGAGGTGAATTACGGACTTCTCGATATTGATTGGGATAATCGCGTTGTGAATATGACCTTACGCGCTCCTGACGACAAAGACTTCACACAAGCCGTCCCGTTTTAGCTTAACTCGCGTCCATTCCGATATCAAAATTCGGTGCGGAATGGGTGAGCGCGCCGATAGAGATAACATCGACCCCTGTCTCTGAAAGGCCCTTGACGGTTTTAAGGGTTACGCCACCAGACGCTTCTAAAATGGGACGTCTATGTTCTGAAGCGTCAACAATAGCGACGGCTTCGCGCAATTTATCTGCACCCATATTATCGAGCAAAATCACGTCAGGCTCATAGTTCAGAACGATTTTCAATTGTTCTAATGTGTCCACTTCTACACTAACCCGTGTCATGTGGTCAGCATTGGCTTTGATGGACGTAAGCGCCGCATCAACACCACCAGCAAGGGCGATGTGGTTATCCTTTATCATAATGGCGGCTGCGAGGCTTTCACGATGGGTAAACCCGCCGCCTGCTAAGACCGCTTGTTTCTCAAGGGCGCGAAGGCCGGGTGTGGTTTTACGCGTCGCGGCGATGCGGACTTTTGTATGGCTTGTCAGTGCCGCATATTGACCTGTGAGCGTGGCGACGCCTGACAAACGTCCTAAGAAGTTCAAGGCCACACGTTCCGCCGATAAAAGGCTCCGCGTTGGGCCTTTAATTTTGGCAATAATTGTCCCAGCCTCAACTGACGTACCATCTGTAACTTGAGGGTCGAATGAGACTTTGGGGTCAACCAAGGCATAGGTTAGTGCGGCGGCCTGCAATCCAGCAATAATGCCTGTTTCGCGGGCTCGCATAACGAGAGAGCCCTCGGCTTTTTCTGGCACAAGCAGATTGGCCGTCAGATCGCCTGACACACCGAAATCTTCGGACAACGCCATTCGTACAATGGGCTCAATAACGGTTTGGGGTAGGGCGGGTAAAGTTCTCATGCTTCACCCATAAAGAGCCTGTGGCGATTTGACGAGAGAATTTCGGCACTTTTACCCCGCAAATGCGTATCTATGGCATGTCAAAAGTCC
>CAYGSV010000125.1:0-7523 GCA_964352635.1 uncultured Algimonas sp. | reverse complement strand
GGTCCCGCGAGACCTGTATCAATGAAATCAAAGAAATCAGAACTGTAAAGTGACCCAAGTCCTAGTGTCATGATAGCTGCTCCCGTTAGCCAAGCGGCTTTGCGCTTGGTTATTTTGAAGCGCTCAGCTACATATGCAACAGATGGTTCAAGTAGCGACACCGAAGAAGTAATCGCGGCGAAGAAAGCCAAGAAGAAGAAAGCCGCGCCAACTATATTACCAACAGTCGTTCCTCCCAGTGCCGTTGGAAGTGTTTGGAAGAATATTCCTGCACCTGCACTGAAATCCAAGTTATGAGAAAAAACAATCGGGAAAATTGCAAGACCCGCAATAATAGCCACACATGTATCGACTGCAGAAACGGTAACCGCAGCTTTTGGAATGCTGATATTACGAGGCAAATAAGACCCGTAAGTAATCATTATCGCATTACCAATACCAATCGAGAAACAAGCTTGCCCCAAAGCTGATGTGGCCACTTGGGGCGTAATTTTTGAGAAATCTGGCGTGAACATAAAGCTGAAGGCTTTTGATGTACCGACGACCTCTTGCGCAACGCCGTCGATTTCAAATGTTCTAGGCGTTAAACCAGAAATGATTGAATAGAGTGCAAGACCAATCAAGAGAACAAAAAACAACGGCATTAGTAATTCAGCCGCAATTTCGATACCTTTATTCACCCCCCTAGAAACCAACCAAGTCGTTAGAACTCCAAAGGCTATGAAGTAAGGTAAAACAGCTAACGGGTCTCCTAGTAGCGACCCAAATTGCCCCGCGATTTGGTCTGGAGATTGGCCATTAAAACCCCCCATCAAAAACTTAGGAATGTAGGCTAAAACCCAAGCCGCAACCACGCAGTAAAAGCTTACAATTAGGAAGGAGGCTACCATACCAAACCATGCACCTGAGGCCCAAAATCCCGAAACATTGCTTCGACGAGTCAAATCATTGGCGGAGAAAACAGCACTCGACGCCTGGCCCGCACGACCAATAATATACTCCCCCATCAAGACGGGGACGCCAACTAAAGCGATACAAGCGATATAAACAACTAAGAAAGCCGCCCCGCCGTTCGTTCCTAACTCAGCCGAAAACCGCCACAGATTACCCAGTCCAACGGATGAGCCAACGGCGGCCATAATAAATGCAAAACGCGACGACCATTGTGCCGTTCCAGGAGCTGCTGCCATGATGTTCCCTCTTGTGTCATTGTTATTTGCGCGCTTCTGTTTGAGCGCGTCAAAATTTAATATGCTGATTGCGGAAATCTACGCTGCGGTCAAGAGACCAAGGCGTAACAGTCGTGTGACTCTTTAAAAACCGCCCCTCGGAAGTTCGTTATTACGGTGAAGATGCGCGGAAAGAATAAGCCCAAAACCTCCAATAACCGCCATGACAACCGTGCCCCCATATGAAATCAAAGGAAGCGGCACACCCACGACTGGCATCAATCCCATGACCATCCCTAAATTAATAAAAATATAGAGCGTGAAGGTTGTCATAAGTCCCAAGATCAGGAGTTTGGCAAAAAGTGCTTTGCACTGCATCGCCAGATAAACACAAAGACCAATCACGGCTATATACAAGCCAATTGTCATTAAACTGCCTATCAATCCAAATTCTTCGCCAATGACTGTAAAAATAAAATCTGTTCGGTTTTCGGGAACATATTCCCCCTGCCGCTGGGTTCCATTCATGAACCCTTTCCCCGATATCCCCCCGCTACCTAAGGCGATTTTAGACTGTGTAATGTGATAGCTCGCCCCGCTCGGGTCTCTTGATGGATCTAAAAAAGTCCAGATGCGCGCCCGTTGATAGTCTTTTAATCCGTATTGAAAAAACAACGGAATACCGACCGAAGCAAAAAACCCTGCAATACTAATGACTCGCCAACTCACACCTGCAAGGAAGACAATAGCAACACCTGTTGCGCCGACGAGTAACGTTGTTCCTAGGTCAGGTTGGTTTAATATAAGCCCCATAGGCAGTCCGATAATGATGAGAGCGCCTGCAAGGCCGCTTATCCGAGACACGCGCCAACGCGGGAGGTCATGATAATATCTCGCCAACGCAAGAACGATAGCGGGCTTCATAATCTCTGATGGCTGCACACGCATCAAGCCTAGGTCGAGCCAGCGTTGGGAACCGTTTACATTAACGCCGATGAGCTCAACCCCGATCAACAGAACTAAAGCCCCCAAGTAAGCGGGATAAGCTAAGGTGTACCAGACCTTTATATCTGTCAAAGCAATGCCAATCATTATGACACCAGCCACACTTAACCGAAGCGCATGCTGGGCAGCCCCCCTGCCCCAAATACCATCTGTCGCGGCAAAAATCATGGCGACGCCAATAGATCCAATAACCGCCACTAATGCAGGCAAAAGCCAGTTCACCTCATAGAGTTTGGCGCGAAGGCTTGAGCCTGAGTTATCAGTGCCTATAAGACCAACCATCAAAGGCTTTCTGTCTCAGAAGACATCTCTGTACGCGGACCTAGTCCATCCCGCTTCAACGCCTCGGAGAGAACAGCTCGCGTTATGTCTGCTGCACGCCTGGCCCCAGAGCCCCCATGCTCAACGATTGTGCCGACGGCAAAGCGGGGTTGATCATAGGGTGCGTAACCCACAAAAATAGAATGATCACGCAATTCCCATGGCACTTCATCATTCGTTCTGACGCCTGAAGCACGTTCACTAGCAGAAATACCTCGAACCTGACCCGTTCCTGTTTTTCCTGCCATTTTGGTTTCGCCCAACCCAAGACCATCAATGCGAAACGCTGTTCCTCCAGGTTCTTCACAAACTGAATACATGGCATCACGTACATAGGCTAAGTGAGAAGGGTCAATATTGAGCGTCTCAAATTCGTCAATATTACCGCCAATAATAAGAGACGGCTCAATAGCGCTTATTCCATTGGCTAAGCGAGCCGTCATTACAGAAAGCTGCAAAGGTGTTGCCAAAACGAAACCCTGCCCAATTGACGCGTTCAGCGTATCGCCTGTTCGCCATCCTGCCCCTAGACGCGCCTGTTTCCATGCTTCGTCGGGGACAATACCAGATTTTTCACCCGCAATGCCAACACCATATGTCTGCCCTAGACCTAAACGCCGCGCCATATCCGCAATTTTTGAAATCCCAATAGTTTGTGAAATTTCGTAAAAATAAGTATCACAAGACTGTTTTAACGCCTCGCGCATATCCATCCGACCATGGCCTTCACGCTTCCAGCAATGAAATGTGCGATTCCCTAATCTTAATTTCCCGACACAAAAAACATCATCATTAGGGTCAATGAGACCTGTCTCTAGCGCTGCCAGCATAACAACCATTTTGTAGGTTGAGGCGGGCGGGTATCCCCCACCAATGACTTTGTTGAACTGTGGGCGCTTGGGATCATTATTGAGCCTGTCCATATCGGCCTGTGTCAAACCATTTACGAAGAGGTTCGCATCAAAGCTCGGCATAGATAAAAGCGTACGAAGTTCGCCTGTCATACAATCAATGACAGAGATGCCTCCGCTATCCTCACCAAATTGCTCTGCTGCGAATTTTTGAAGATGGGCATCAAGGGTCAGGTAAACATGATTTCCATCTTTTGCCGCGTCCTTCGGATCAGGCCATTCACGCACGATGCGGCCCATCGCATTCACTTCAACCTTCAGCCTTCCAGCCGCACCACGAAGCGTTTTATCTTCAGCCGCTTCGACGCCCGTTTTGCCAATACGAAATGTAGGTTGTCTCAATAATGGATCATCGTCACGCTCTACATCACGATCTCCCGCCCGACCAATATACCCTAATGTATGAGCGAAAACGCCGCCATTAGGGTAGGCACGCCCTTCGGCAACTTCGGGAATGACACCTGGTAGATCGTAAATACCCATATTGAGTGCCGCAAATTGTTCCCACTCAACATTATCCTTAATTGTAATAGGAACGAACTTCGGATTGGATTTTATGTCCCGTTCAATCCGCTTTAAGGCGCGCTCATCAATATCCATGACATGGCTGATGGCAGAGAGCGCTTTATCAATATTTGGGGTTCGTTCCGGAATCAGAACAACACGATAATTAGGAATGTTAATGGCTAAGGCCTCTCCATGACGATCCAAAATTTGCCCGCGGCTTGGCAGCAGCATATTATAGTTAAAGCGATTGTCTTCGGATAAGGATATGTAATTCTCAGCATTGGTAACTTGAAGATTGTAAAGGCGCGCCCCCAATACGCCAAACATGCCAACGCCACCAAGACCAATTATAGCTGTACGGCGAGACAAAGTTGCATCAGCTTTTGCTTGCTCAAGCGCATTGTCATTTGTCTTTAGCTTTGAACGCCGAGCCATTAAGTCGCCTCTTCGCGACGTAAAAACCACGACTGTAAGTTTTGTCTCAAAACCCAAAACATTGGAAAAACCATTGTGGCCACAATCGCAGGTGAAATTAATCTTCCCCAGTCAGGCCAAGTCTCGTAAATTAAGCGACCTGTTAAAGTCAGTACAATCAGTGCGACTATTACGGTCGTCAGCCACAATCCCACTCCAAGACCGAAATCAAGGGGCTTAATGCGCTCAAATGGACGGATGACTAAAAACACTAAAAGATAAAGAAAAGCCCATTGCCCAGGAACACCAAAGCCTAACCAGTCTTGGAATAAACCCAAGAGCAGCAGGGCTATTACAGAAAAAAACGGGGCGGCTGTTCGAGGCCAAAGCGCAATAGCTAAGAGTGGCAACCATTGAAATGATAGGTGAAATCCAAAAGTTGTTAAGCTGACAATGCCCAACACGCTTAGAATCGCTGTCGTCAGAGAAGCCTGAAACAAATGTCCACGTTTGGCACCTGATGCAGACAACCCCATCATTGGGCAGGCTCAGTGCTTGAAATTAATGCCGAATTGTCCCCAACAGTAACATCTGGCGAATTTATCGGTGAGAACAGAGCGACCCAAATCTGATCGAGAGGGGCTTGCAGACCGCTCAATTTAACACGTAAATGACCGTCTACTCCTTGAATGACCTCACCTACGTGAAGCCCTCTGGGAAGCTGTCCCTCATCACCAGAGGTCATAACACGATCCCCGACTCTCCAGTCCTTTCCGATTTCAATAAACATAAGTTTAGGCTTATCTGTATTATCACCTGCCAGAATGGCAACGGCATTGCTTCTCTCACTTTTAACAGGAATGCGGCTATTGAGGTCATCCAGTCGCAAAACGCGCGACGCATTAGAGCCCGCCAGAATTATATGCCCAACCATACCGTCGTTCGCCATAACGGCTTGGCCCTTGCGAATACCGTTATTTGTTCCAGAGTTTATAAGCAGCGCGCGAACAAATGGCCCGTTAACATCGCTTACCGCACGGGCCACCCGTTTCTCTAGAGGCCTATTGGCATCAGGCTTTACGCCTAGAATACGCTCATATTGCTCAATCTTATTTTGCATCAGACTTAAGTCTGTGCGCTCGTCTCGTAATTGTTGAAGCTCGGCTCGTAAGGCTCTGTTTTCTTCGAAAGCTCTTTGCCTATCCGACATTGAAGAAAAAAACGTTTCAATCGCTCTTACGGGTTTAGTTACGACAGTTACCAGAGGGGACACAACATCATCAGTTTTCACCTGAACACTTTGCCGCAGACGCGCATCATCTCGCTGAGAGAACATTAGAGTGAAAGCTATAATTAGAGAGATAATAAGAGCCCAATATGTTGGCCCTAATTCATCTACATTATTGCGAGAATAGGATTGACGCGGCACGAGAGTCTTTCCTTTCTATTATGCGCTAATGACGGTTTTGCATCACACACCGCTAGATAAGACGCTTTTCCATTTTTTCAGGTTTTCAACAACAGTACCAGAGCCTCTAACGACGCAGGACAATGGATCATCGGCTATAGATACGGGCAAGCCCGTTCTTGCGCGTAGCTCTGTATCAAGATTACGCAACAAAGCACCGCCACCTGTCAGCATGATACCTTTATCAACGATATCAGCGGCCAATTCTGGCGGAGTGGCCTCTAGCGCGATTTTTACGGCGTCAACGATTTGCTCAACAGGTTCAGCCAAGCTCTCTGCAATCATGGCTTCAGTCACGCGGATTTCACGCGGGACACCGTTCATCAAGTCACGGCCTTTGATTTGCACTGTCATGCCTTCATTGTCTGCAGGCATCATCGCAGAACCAATTTCCTTCTTCACGCGCTCAGCGGACATCTCACCCAAAAGAAGGTTTGTCGTACGGCGCACATATTGGATAATCGCGTCATCCATCTTATCTCCACCAACGCGTACAGACCGAGAATAAACGATACCGTCCAAAGACAGCACTGCGACCTCTGTTGTACCGCCACCGATATCAACGACCATAGAACCAGACGGCTCATGAATAGGAAGGCCAGCACCCAAAGCGGCCGCCATAGGCTCTTCAATCAGATAAACTTGAGACGCGCCAGCTTGTTCAGCACTTTGATGGATTGCGCGGCGCTCAACAGCCGTCGCGCCAGATGGCACACAAATCACTACTTTTGGGCGTGGCCAACGTCGGCCTTTATTCACCTTTTTGATGAAGTGAGCAATCATCGCTTCTGCGACTTCAAAGTCAGCGATTACACCATCTTTCATCGGGCGAATGGCTTCTATGTGACCAGGTGTACGACCCAGCATAGACCGCGCTTCATCACCCACTGCATGCACAACCTTGCGACCATTGCGAATTGAGTAAGCGACGACTGATGGTTCGTTTAAAACAACATCACGTCCTTTGGCGTAAATCAAAGTATTAGCCGTACCGAGGTCGATTGCGATATCAGATGATAATGCGCCGAAAAGTGACGAAAACATTTAGAGCCCTTGGTTTTATTTATCCGAGAACACTCTACGCCAAAATTTTAACACTCAAATTATGCAGGCGAGTGAAAACGGAATCATTCCCTCAACATCCTTAATGCGAAGTCGGGCAATTAATTGCAAGCGCTTACATCGGCTATTTGCCGCAAATCACTGATAATAAGTTTAATTCAGACGGTTTTAATTAAAAACACTAGTCCGAAGACAAATAGCCCGCCGCCGTAAAGAGCTTTCGATGTTCGGCAATTGCAAAATTATCCGTCATAGCGGCGATGTAATCACAAATTACGCGTGCTGTTTCTGGCGTATGCGCACCGTTACACTGATTGCGTAACTCCGTTGGTAGTATATCTGGATCATTGATGAAGAGTTCGAAAAGCTCTGACACAATCCGCCTCGCCTGCCCCATCATACGGTTCACTTTGTAATGGCGATACATGTTATCATAGAGAAATTTACGGAGTTGCTTTTCTTTCTCTCGGAAGCCTTCTGAAAAAGCGACCATCGGACGATTGAGCATTCGAATATCTTGGGCTGATTGCGGATTATCTTCGGCTAGGCGGCGACGTGTTTCAGACAAAACATCCGACACCATAAAGCCAATCATGTCCCACACAGCCTCATGTAACATTCGGACTTCTCAAAAATCCGCATAACGACGGCGCACAACGCCAAAGC
>CAYGSV010000124.1:2226-7597 GCA_964352635.1 uncultured Algimonas sp. | reverse complement strand
AAAACCGGCGCTCTAACCAACTGAGCTAATGCGGCTAACAATGTGGCGGGTAAGTAGCCGATGCCAACCCGCCATACAAGTCGTTTTTAACAGGACTAAGATGAAAAAACACCCTTCCAGACTGTAGAGCTAAGTCCGGATGTCTTTAAAGCCTTGAGATCCCATTTTTTCCTGACGCTTGATATAATCATTGATGGTTCGAGCACGATTAACAGGGTCTGGATGAGTCGATAAGAATTCTGGCTGGCGATTAGGATTATCAGCCGCCATTTTCTCCCATAAACGTACGGCTTGGTATGGGTTATATCCTGCTGTGTTCATGTAATTGACGCCTAACAAATCCGACTCGCTTTCGTGACGTCGTGAATAAGGTAAGACTAGGCCAATCTGTGCCCCCAAACCTAAGGCTTGAATCAACATTTGAGAATTACGATTGGCCGTTTGCATACAAGAATTACGTTGGGCGCCCGTCATATTATTGCATTTCTTAGAAAGCTGAGAGCTTCCCAAAATAGCCCCGCCAGCCACAGCAACCTGCGTGCCCATTTGGAGCGACATACGTTCTTGCGCATGTTTACCCGCAACATGGCCGACCTCATGCCCCATGATGCCCGCGATTTGGTCGTCATTATCGGCAAAATCCATCATGCCTTTATAAAACCCAACACGATTACCAGGAAGGACGAAGGCATTTTTGGCATCCGTATCGAATACAGCGTAATCCCATTTTTGATTAGCGCGCCCTGCTCCGCGTGAGATACGACCACCAATGTTGCTCAAACGGTTCGTATATCGCGGGTCATTAGACGTCGGCGTTTTTTGCTTCATTTCTGCCCATGAGGCCGCTGCCATATTGCTCAATGAAGCCCCGCCAGGCGCAAGGCCAATAAATTGCTTTCGACCCGTTTCTGCATTGGTCGCACATGAAGACACAGAAGCCCCTGTTAAAGCAATCGCACCACCCGCCGCCAGTGAGGAGACAAACTTTCGACGTCCTTCAGAGGGCCTATCCTCGACTTTGACTGTCGCATTTACAGTGTGGTTGTGAGTATGATTAAAGCACATATCAGAATCCTCCTATGACTTCTGGCTCATTTATGGAGACATAATAACTTAAAGCTGTCACAATTTACAGTTAAAAGGTTAGCGGGCTAAAGGTCATGCAGGATACGTTCATCTTTGCTACCATAGCTACTCTTTTAGGAGAGCCTTATGCGTAAAATAATCATCGGACTTGCTGCCTTATTCATCTTGATAATTGGCGTTGTTTTATTTGTGCCAGGTCTCATTCCTTCAGATGTCTATAAAGAGAAAATTGAAACTCAATTATCTAAAGAATTGGGGCGAAAAGTCAGTATTACTGGAGATGTTAAGCTTCAAACCTTTCCCTTGCTTCGTGCTAAGACATCAGGGGTAACAATTGAAAATTATGACGGATTTTCTGATAAAAATTTCTTGTCTGTCGAAGCCCTAGAAGCCAGAGTCCGTCTTATACCGCTTTTCTCAAAACGGGTTGAAATATCTGGATTTGAGTTGATAAAGCCAGAAATTTCAATTGAAAGGCGCGCCGACGGGCAAGCCAATTGGGAAGCCGTCAATGAAACCGCTTCAGATACCACAAAAGAGGCCACCGGCTTTAAACGTAATGGTGGATTTGAAACCCTTGACCCACAAATCGAAGCTTTCACTCTGGTTGACGGTCGTATCAGCTATAAAGATAACGTTGCAGGGCAATCCTATATCATAAGTGATATTGATGGATTTCTTTCTATGCCTGGCATTACAAAACCATTCAAACTAGACCTTGCCCTCGACTATGACGGAACCAGAGCTAAAATTGATTTTTCTATAGAAAGCATCAGGGCTTTCTTAGACGGTCAAGAAACACCTCTAAAAACAGTCCTTGAGAGTGACTTCGCCAAAATAACAATTGATGGAAAGTTTTTGGCATCAGAAGCTCTCGATTTCCAAGGTCAATTTTCTAGCAATATTTCAGACGTTAACGCATTATCGAAGCTCTCCCCATCAAAAATTGATTATATTGAGCTGATTAACAGCCTGAGCGCATCTGGAGATGCTAATTATATTGACGGCACATTCGGCGTAAAAAAATTAGATGTCGCGTTGCAAGGTGACGGTCTGGTTGCAAATTATGAAGGTGATGCGAACCTCAACAATACGGGTATCAAAGCTATGGGGCGCTTCGATACAACACTTAGAAGCGTTGCAGATATTGCTAAGAAAGCCAAATTAGAGATGGAATATGCGGTTCTACTGCAAACCGTCATAGCAGGCGGAAATATCTCAATTGACGGCACAACTTTTTCAGTATCGAATTTATCCGCCACAGCAGAAAATGGCGCTGTAAATGGATCCTATTCTGGCCAATTAAGCTTTAAAGACTCGCCCGACGCGGACGGTAAATTCACTCTACAAATTCCAAACTTGGCAAAAGTTACAGCACTCTTACCCGAGCCTATCCCTTATTCGGACGCCATTGAAACACTTGAAACAGCAGGCCAGGTCACGACAAAAGGTGATTACTTTGTTTTATCAGCTATGACCGCCAGTATTGCCGGCTTACTCAATGGTACATATGAGGGAGGCGGCCAATACAGCCTTAGCGACAGAGAAGCCCTATCCCTTGATGGCAAACTCGCTGCGAATGTAAATAATCTTCGCGCCCTCGCCGCTCTTAATAGCACAGAACTCATGCCTAACACTGCAACCGGGAAGATATTTGAGACCTTGGCGTTTAACGGTACTGTATCTGGCACGACCAGAGCGCTTACATTTAAAAATGCGTCTCTCAATTTTGATGATATCACAGGTAAAGGTCAAGCCACGGTCTCCTTAACAGGCGCGAAACCATTAATAGAAGCCAATTTAACCTTAGCAGGATTAGACCTTCGCCCTTACATGGCTAGCTTTAGCGCCCAAAATCCTAGTGGTGAAATTCAACCTTGGAGTACAACCCCTATCAACGTTGATGCTTTTAAGGCAATCGACGGAACATTTGTTATAAGCACTCCCTCTATCACCACAGACCGTCTATCTTTAGGCCAGACAGATGTGACAGCGAAACTCAATAACGGCATACTAATAGCTGACTTACCTAATCTATCGCTTTATGGTGGCGGGGGCCGGGTTGACGTGACTTTTGATGCGTCTAATGCAACGCCAGAACTAACACTCACGGCTGGATTGAATAAACTCAATGGCAATAAATTCTTGAACGCAATCGCAGGCTTTACCCAAGCTTCAGGCCAAGCAAAGACAGAACTATCTATCAAAGGGGTTGGGAGATCGCAGGCTGAGTTAATGAAAAGCTTAAACGGTCAGGGCGGGTTCAACCTTAATTCAGGTTCCATCAAAGGCATTGATACAGCGCAATTCCTGACAGGACTAGACCAAGCCCTTACATCCCGCCAGTTACCAAGTGGAATAGGCGCAGACTATTCAACAGCCTTCAAAGACATCGCCGCATTGTTTCAGATTGAAAATGGTGTCGTGACAATCAATGAATTTAATCTTGTTTCTGATCAAGTTTCTGCCACGGGATTAGGCAAAATTGATCTCGGTAATCAAACCATAGATTTTCGGTTCCGCCCAAAAGCAGAAGGGCAAAACGCCAATAAATTGGCAAGCTTCGGCATCCCCTTGAAGTTTTCAGGTGGATTTGGATCAGCATCCGCAGGATTAGATTCTGAGTTTCTGACCGAAATTATTACAGCGCGCGCCAAGGCCGAAGCCTCCGCGCGAATTAAAGATAATGTGAAGGGCCCAATTGGTGATATATTAGGTGGTGTTATTGGTAGTGGTCAGACAGGTGCGACTAACGGCCAAAGTAATGACACCACGTCTCCAGAAGGGGCGGTGACGAATGCTCTCGGCGGATTACTCGGCATTAAAACACCGAAGCCTGAAAAAGCAGACGATAAAAATCCAGAAGAAACATCAAAAGAAGACAAAGAAAAAAAGGCAGAAAAGTCTGATATCGAAAAAGCCTTAGGCAGTCTTTTTGGTGAATAGAGATTTATTGCGAAATTCCTCTAAACTCTCCTTCATTTAACACAATAATGCGTCAAACAGACAACATAGAGCAAGTTATATGGGCTAAATAGGTCTAGTGTAGTAAAATATACTGACGAAAAAACCTATAAATAGCGAGTAATGATGATAAATGATCCGGTTATTTCCGCTCAAACCCCTGCAGATGATTTCACAATCAAGCAGATGTGGGAGGAATATACGGACGAAGAACATGCTGTATGGGACGTTCTTTATGCAAGGCAATCAGACGTTCTTAAAGGGCGTACAACAACTGAATTCCTCGAGGGATTGGAAAAGCTCACCTTAAGCGATGGTGGTATTCCAAACCTTGAGGACTTGAACCCAAAGCTCAAAGCTCTAACGGGTTGGACGGTCGTTATGGTGCCTCACCTTGTTCCAGATGACGTATTTTTTGAGCACCTGGCCAACAAGCGTTTCCCCGCCGGGCGCTTTATTCGAAAACGAGAACAACTTGATTATCTGCAAGAGCCAGACATATTTCATGATATATTTGGGCATGTTCCTCTACTAACACACCCTGTATTTGCAGATTATATGCAGGCCTATGGCCAAGGCGGTTTACGATCACTCAAATATAACGCCTTAACAAACTTGGCGCGCCTTTATTGGTATACGGTCGAGTTCGGACTTATAAACACGCCCGAAGGCCTTCGTCATTACGGCGCAGGTATTGTTTCATCTTACGGTGAAGTGAAATATAGCCTCGAAGATCCGTCACCGCATCATATCGGCTTTAATCTCATGCGCGTTATGAGGACGAATTATAAGATAGATGACTACCAAGACTGCTATTTCGTTATCGACTCATTTGAAGAGTTATTTGAAGCGACCCAGCAAGACTTCGCACCGATTTACGAAGCCCTTGGGGCTGATGACAAGGCCTACACGCCTCAAACTACATTAGAGACAGACAAGGTTCTTCAAAAAGGAACGCTCGAATATGGCGTGAAGAAAAATAGAAACTCTGTTTAGTATCAGTATTTTAGAGGCATTTTCTGAGACACATACACAAAAAATTACTCTCGTTTTAAGAAAATACACACAATCACTTCACTGAAAAGCCATACAAACAAACCTTGATTTGCACTCTAATCTTATCAGTTAAAGGCTATTCCTAAATTTAGGCTTTTGAAATTTCGTCGCCTTTCAACAGTGTAGAGCTAATAAAAAAGCCCAGCTCAAAGAGCTGGGCTTTTTCTATTCTCGAACTTAGCCGAAGCTTAGTTGATAACACCGCCTGTTTCAGACAATGAAATCAAGACTTCTGTACGGCGGTTAAGTTGCTCTTTCACACCAT
>CAYGSV010000124.1:0-2216 GCA_964352635.1 uncultured Algimonas sp. | reverse complement strand
ATCGCCAGTTTGGACGAACAATTCTGTTTCGCCTTTACCTTCTGAAGTAATGACTTCGCCGCGAACACCTTGGCGAACCAATTCATCACGTGCGTCTTTTGCGCGACGCTTAGAAAGCGCAAGGTTATAAGCCGCTGAACCAGATGAGTCAGTGTGACCAACAACGCGGATGTTGTCGACGTTACAGAACTGACCAATATCTAGAATACGGTTGATTGTGTTACGTGTTTCAGCAGAAGCACCTCTGTCGAATTCATAATAAATGATTTCTTGACGGTACTGGCTACCACAAAGTGAAGCCACTGTTTCACGTGAACGCGTCTCAACTGGGCAAGTTGAGAGATCATAAACCAATGAACCATCCCAACATGTATATGTTTGTGGCTGAACTGGACATTCTGATGAATTGAACACCATTGAGCCATCCCAACAACGAACGTCAGCAACGGGTTCTACAACTTGTGGGGGACACTGGTTTGCATTGAAAACCATAGACCCATTCCAACACTGCACATCAGCAACAGGTGCTGGCGGAGGTGGTGGAGGTGTTGAACCACCAAAGCGGTAACGGAAACCTGTTAGAAGTGTGTGGGCTCCAACATCTTCTAATGACGCTTCGATATTAGTTGACGTACCATTTGTACCAGTCCGGACACCATCGAAATCAGCACCTGAAGAATTCATAAACTTGTAGTGCGTATCCCAAGAAAGATTGTCAGTGATGTTGTAGCCAAGACCAGCAAGAACCTGCCAACCTAAGCTGACATCTGTCGCATCAACATCACATGAAAAGACGTTGAAACCATCAGATCCACCAATACATGCAGGTGAGGAAACAAGAACACCGCTAGGAGATGTGTCCGTCGCAAAATCATGAGCAGATGCGGAAAGACTATTTCTTACAAGCCCTATACCCGCACCGACATATGGCTCCCAACGACCAAAGTCATCGAAATCGTAAATAGCATTCAACATCGCTGAGTTTGTTCTCAAATCAGCAGAGCTATTTGGGAGGTTGTCGATTGAACCAAGATCCGTCCAAAGTGAAGTCCCATCAAGTTCCATACGCCAGTTGTTACCGAACTCATAGCCTAACCCCAAACCAAATGCGCCGTTTCCTTCAGATTGAAGGTCACCATTCATTCCATTAGTGAGTTCAGTATCAACATGAGCACCGTAACCTAGGTTACCGCGTAAGTACCAACCACTATCTTGAGCGGCTGCAAGTGATGGCGCCGCCATCAAAGCGGCTGTGGCCGCTGCAAAAAGAAGCTTCTGCTTCATGGTATTTTCCTCCGTAAATGGTCAGAGCCATTTCTGTTAATTTTCCGATTGTCGCAAATCCCACGCGACATATCTGTAGTTGCCATATCACGAAATGGTTCCGCATGGCCACACTTGATTAAGCCTATTTATAACTTTTTAAAAGGTTTTTTCTCAAAAGTTGCGAAAATGCATCACTTTTTTTCGCCACATTTCTATTTTTGCACAAAGCATAAGCGATTCTAATCGTTAGGTTTTTGCTTATTGCTACATAAAATGATGAAACTTAGAGAAAATGGTACGCCCGCACGGACTCGAACCGTGGACATCCTCATTAAAAGTGAGGCGCTCTACCAACTGAGCTACGGGCGCTTTTCAAAGCGTGGCGTTACCTATGCGGGGCAGATTTGACAGTCAAGCCCAAAACTGTGCGTTATTTCGTTCTATTTCAGTGAATATCAGCCCTTCCAATTCTCTCGAAAGGTTTTTGCGAAGGCTTCAAAGCGTTGTTCCACAATCGCGTGGCGGATACGTGCCATTAAGTCTTCGAAATAAGCAATATTGTGCCAACTCAATATCATACTACCGAGCATCTCTTTAGAACGCACCAAATGATGCACATAAGCTTTCGAGTAATTCTGAGAGGCTTCGCAGTCTATTGCCGCGTCCAAAGGCGTTTCATCCTCCGAAAATTCAGCTCGCTTTATATTGTAAGGGCCAGAATCCGTCCAAACCTGCCCATGGCGGCCAGACCGTGTGGGAATCACACAATCAAACATATCAACGCCACGCGCGACGGCCTCAACCAAATCAATCGGCTTACCAACCCCCATCAAATAGCGTGGTCTGTCTTCTGGAAGGTGCGGCGTCGTAAAGTCCAAGACCTCACACATAGCCTCATGTCCCTCACCGACAGCCAATCTGCCAATCGCAAAACCACCGTAGCCACCCGC
>CAYGSV010000123.1:0-7602 GCA_964352635.1 uncultured Algimonas sp. | reverse complement strand
CTCTACATCAACGACGGCCAAGGTGCCTTCTTCGATCGCTCCGCCGAATCCGGCATCGCCGGGCCGAGTCTCGATCGCACCGGTTTCGGCACCGCGTTCTTCGACTACGACCACGACGGCCTGCTCGACGCCATCGTCGCCACCGGCGCGGTAAAAATCATCAAAGAGCTGGCCCTGGCTGGGGATCCTCACCCCCTGCACCAACGTAACCAACTGTACCGGGGCATCGGCCCCGGCCGCTTCGAAGACGTCACCGACCAAGCCGGCGCAGCCTTCGCAACTTCCGAGGTCACCCATTTCCGCGCAGACTAATTCTTTAAATTTCTCTGCGGTGCTCCCACTACAGGCTTGGAAGTTTCCGACACGGATTTGTCTGCCTGCTTCACTGACGGCATGGTTAAGCGTCGAATTGATGAAGAGAACAATGGCAAGCTCAATGATGCCAAAAATTAACATGAAAAAAGGAATCGCAAGAAGGCCAAACTCAATTGCGGCGGTGCCTTCATTATTATCACGATACTGCTTTGACCGCAGACGTAACTGTCCAATTTTATGATTTAGAGACATAAACATGGCTCACCCCACTTACTATTTACCCACTTAAATAGTGGAAATAAGTTAAAGCAACGCCAAGGAATTATCTTAACAAAGGGTTAAGATCTATGGTTAAAATAATTAATTTGGAACTTGAAACGGTGCGGGAGGAGAAGAAATTGGTTCACCAGAGGCGCCAAACAAAGCTTGATCTGAGGATGTTGGGTTGCTGCTCGCCAAGGCTTCAGTACTGCGAATGGGTCGTTCTGTCGCTGAGTAATTCCCTAAAAACTCTGGGTCATCTCCGATAATGGGGGAGGGTTGGCAGTTCGGGGCGCAGTTGTAAGACTGCCTAGCCGAACGATTAAACACCCGTACAGAATTTGCAGAGGGTTTCTGTAAAACCTGAATATCTGTATCCATGATTGTATGGCCGTTACTATCGAGCACGATCAGATTTGTTTCTCCGTAACCTCGCCCAACAACAAAAAGTGTATCAGCCGCATGGACAGAGACATCTGCGATAGCTGGGTTGCCAATCACAACGGCACTCGCTGCTACGGGAAGGCGTACGATTTCCGTTTTATTGATTTCAACACTATAAGCCTGATTAGCATGAAAATTATCGCCTGCTAGGGCAACAGACCCGAGGCTGCTTACCGAAATAAGTGCGAATACATGAATACAGGTTTTTGAAAATTTAGTCATGAGAGCCTCCGGCATTTATATTCGAATACAAGGATGTGGTGAATGAACCGTTTACAAAACCTTTGGATATGGGCCTGAAAGCGCTATTTTTAGCTATATACATTATATTAGATAGATTTTTCAAACAACGCACTCGCCTCTGAGGAAGCCTAACAGCCTCTTTCGTAGTTAATATTTGCTGAAATATTCAATGCAATTTTTATTAGATTTTTACCACGTCTCTCAACACGGTGGTAACGCACCTTCCCTATAAGCAATCACATCAGGGATGACCCTGTTACTTGGGATTATCCCGTTAATTGACTAGCATACGTGGGAGTAAGTTATGCAAAATCTTGTTACTCGTTTTATCAACGACGAATCTGGTGCAACAGCTATTGAATATGGTTTGATTGCCGCCCTTATCTCTGTTGCCCTTATCGGTGGCGCACAATCATTAGGTAAAAACATTGGTGATCGTTTCACAACTGTTTCTACTTCAGTTGCTGGTGCAAAAGCTCAGTAATCGATGATTTGAATATTGCTTGGCATGGCTCTCTTAGGAGGTGTCATGTCAGGCAAAACACTTTTTGTTTTTCTAATGCGATCATAAGAAAGACACAGTGTTTGAGGTCGCCTTTTGGGGGCCTTTTTTTATACCATGATTTTAGGATGTCTTGGCGAAGTAGGGGGAAGTGGAAATGCGTTTGCTTAAAGAGTTTTTACGCAATGAGTCTGGTGCGACGGCTATCGAATATGGTCTGATAATCGCGCTATTATCACTTGCTTTGGTTGGCGGCGCGTCAACGATGGGAAAAGCCATTTCTGATCGCTTCACAATGATTGCAAATGTTTCAGCAGAATAGAGTCTTCTATTAAAGGGTGTTCTGAAACCTCATATTAATATTATTCATTTATAATCCTAATCAAAGCCAAGTTTTCAATGGCGTGTCGTGATTTATTGGGTTTAGCATGTTTATCGCATTTTTGATCTTTTTCTGTTTTTCACTTTGTATGTTGATGGCCGCGTATACCGATGCCTCCATCATGAAAATTCCAAATTGGATTAGTTTAGTCGTAATAGCCTTGTTTGTTGTTATGATGCCCTTTGCTTGGGATGGTTTCCCTGTTTTAGGTGAGCACTTGTTGGTTGGATTAACGTTTTTCGCGGCAGGCTTTATAATGTTTGCGCTTGGATGGATGGGCGGTGGAGACGCCAAGCTTCTAGCGGCGACAGCCCTTTGGTGGACGTGGGAAGATGCCGCTATATATGCCGTCTATGTTGGTATGATTGGCGGCGTGCTAGCCCTTATTCTTTTGGTGGGACGTAATTATGCCCCTGCACGCCTCGCGACATCGGCTTGGTTTTATGGTCTTTTCAAAGAAGAAAAACAAATGCCTTATGGTTTGGCATTGGCGGGTGGAGCCCTTCTAACACTTCCTCAGAGTGAGATATTAAAAGTCGCTATAGGCTTATAAGCCGCCCTTATGCTGTTTTGTTACTTTTAAAAACCGAGCCTAAGGGTTCGGTTTTTTGTTATTCTAATACTATAATGCTCTAAATGGATGCCTTTTTGATGGCTCAGCCGACTTTTCCTTAAAATGTTAACCAATTCTTTGCCGTCCTTTTTTACATCTTAACCATAATTTATCGAATCTCGCCCTAAGGATTCCATAGGGATTCCTATTTTCCGGGTATGTGAGGCATTATGGATAGCGCAAAAATCAAGAAGGTCTTAATTCTCGGTGGCCTAGGTCTTGCTGTTTTCTTTCTAATGAGAACGTTTTTAGCCCCTGCGCCTGTGCAACAAGCAGAAGTCGTTGCGCCCGTTGTTGAGCAAACTGAAATCATTAGAGTTCTTATCGCGAGTGAAAACATTGCTTTGGGTACACGGCTAACCTCTGATCACTTGTCTTGGACAGATTGGCCAAAAGACAGCTTGCGGCCTTCTTTGATTACAGAGGACGCTGATATCGACCCCATCACTGAATTAGAGGGCGCGATTGTTAAAGCCGAAATTTATGAAGGCGAACCTATCAATAATGCAAAAATTGTCCGCGCAGGCGATTCAGGTGTTTTAGCCGCGATGCTAAAGCCAGGCATGCGCGCTGTAACGACACGTATTTCAGTAGAAACCGCCGCAGGTGGCTTCATTCAACCTGGTGACCGTGTTGACATTTTACTGACCGAACAATTCGACATTCGTAATAATAATAGCTCTGCCGAACGCACGTCAGGCATCGTTCGGGACGAAGTCCATATCGCCAATATTATTTTCGAGAATGTTCAAGTTCTTGCAATTGACCAAACATATGCCACTGATCCAGAAGGTGAAGCTTATGTTATCGGCTCTACGGCGACATTCGAATTGAGCCCAGATGACGCGGTTATGTTACAAGAAGCGCAGTCGGCGGGTGAGATTAGCCTTATTTTAAGAGGCTTAAACGCGTCGCGCATCAAAGCGCGCAGTGCGGCACAAACGACGATTTATGAGCAAGAAGAGGCGCCCTCCGATTTGGTTGTTTACCGGTCCGGCGAGCCGCAACGTGTTGCGATAAGGGGCCAGTAATGACGTATTTTAATAAAAGTCTTTTAGGCAAGCCCGTGGCAGTCAAAGCGTGCCGTTTGGGCTTAATGATGGGCGCAAGCCTTCTTTTGGGTTCTGCCGTAGCCTTAAATGCGAATGCTGGCACGCGCTCCTATGCGCATATCGGTTCTGTAGAAGCATCTTCTGTAAAAATTCAAGGGCCTGGGCAAAGTGCGAATGAGCGTGCCATTGTTCTGCCATACGGTAAGTCCACAGTTATCGAACTTCCGCAAGGGGTTCAGGACGTAATTGTGTCTAATCCTGATGTCGTTGAAGCGGTTGTTCATACAACAAAACGCACGGTTCTTATTGGTAAACTGGCAGGGCAAACGAATGCGTATTTTTATGGCCATAACGGCGAAGAATTACTCAACCTTGATATCCGTGTAGAGCGAGATATTTCTGAGTTATCGCGCCTCATCGCAAAACATGCGCCAAAAGCCGAAGTTGAAGTCCAAGCTGTTCATAATAATATTCTTCTGACAGGGGCCGTTGCAAATGCTGCAACAGCCAATAAAATTGAGAAGCTCGCAGCCTTGTGGCTCAATGAAATTGCAAATGGTACGTATGAGCCAGGCGAAATCGTCAATCTTATGGCGATACAAGGCCGTGACCAAGTGATGTTAAAAGTGCGTATTGTTGAAATGCAGCGCTCCGTCACAAAGCAATTAGGCTTCAACCTGAGCGCTGTCGGTAATCTTGGGAACTCAACGGTTTCATTGGTCAGCAATAATGCGCTCGATCCTTTGGCAGGCTTTACAGGGAACACGACAATTCGGCCCGCAGGCGGGGATTTGGAGTCACTGAGCGGTGCTATTCAAGCGCTTGAGCGAGTGGGCCTTATTCGAACACTTGCAGAGCCTAGCTTAACAGCCATTTCGGGTGAAACCGCAAACACGCTAATTGGGGGTGAGTTCCCACTCCTGACAAATGTCTTTATCGACGAGCAAGGTCAGCTACAGCGTGAATTTGAATTCAAACCTTACGGTGTGTCCCTAGGCTTTACGCCTGTTGTCCTGAGTGAAGGCCTCATCTCGTTGAATATTTCAACGGAAGTTTCCGAGCCAACAACTGAAGGGTCTTTTGAGACGGGCGGACTTGCCGCGGATATCCTCGGTTTACGTGTCAGACGCGCGAATACAGTCGTCGAAATGCCAGCAGGTGGGAGCCTCGTCATTGCAGGCCTTATTCGCGAGGAAAGCCGTAGCTCTAGTGACGGCACGCCAGGCGCGAAAGATATTCCTGGGTTGGGCGCATTATTCCGAAATAATGATACAACGAATACTCAGACAGAGCTTGTTATCATTGTGACGCCGTATTTGGTCGATGCAACACATCCAGATAAATTACAGACACCTTTGGACGGTTTTGTTGCACCCAAAGAGTCAAATTCAATTCTTATGGGGCGTTTGAACGAAGTGTACTCGGCATCGGGCGAACCTCGTATTTCACAACCTGCTTTGGGCGGCCCATTCGGCCATGTGGTGGATTAGGGGATTATGATGACGTATCAAAAAATGCTCAAAACATCAATTTTGGCTCTATCTGCAGCAACAATTTTGGTGGCTTGTACGACACCTGCCCCATCATATTTACCGACGCCAGCGCGCAATCAAATAAAAGTGGCTGAAACCATTGAACGCTTGGAGTTGTATACACGACCAAACGGGCTTGAATTGTCGGCGAGAGACCAATTCGCCGTTGGACAATTCCTTGAAGCCTATCGTCAAACGGGTGATGGCCCTATTTTTGTAAATATGCCGAGTAGCGGCAAAAACGGTCTTGGTACGCAACAAGCGGCAACAACATTAAAGACAATGATGGCCCAAGTCGGCATTAATCCAGTAGCGATGCAAACAGGTGAGTATCAAACTATGCCCAATGCGCCCGCGCCTGTTGTTGTCTCTTACAGAACGTTGAAAACTGTACCGCAAGATTGCCGATTTATGGATGATTTGCGCCAGACATATAATAACCAGCCTTATCAATCCTTTGGGTGTTCACAATCTGCAAATTTGGCGGCCATGGTCTCGGATCCAAGACAGTTCTTAGAGCCGTACGGAACAACGACACCTAATTCGCAACGCCGTACTGTTGTCTATGACAAATATATTCAAGGCGAACTGACAGGATCTGAACGTCCTGCGGATCAAACAGCGACGCTTGATGATGAATAGCGAGATAAGACATATCAAAATTATGGCTGCGTACAGCCTGCTGATTTTTAAGACGGAATTGACCGGATGAATCCCATGACACAAAGTCCAACACCGCCGCAAAATATGATACCAACAGCGCCTCAGCCTGCGCCCTTGCAGCCCATGCCACATCCAGTTCCGGCTCTACAAATGCCAGTGCCGAGACCAGCGCCTCAAATGCCTGCGCCCCAAATCATGCCACAACAAGGTATACCCCAACAAGGTTTGCCCCAACATGCGCCAGCCCTAGCACCGCAACAGCCTATGCAAATTGCACCGCAGCATCAGCAGCAACCTCCTGTGCAAAACATGCCTGTACCACCTGTAACGATGCAGCAACCGGGTGGAATGCCTATGCCGCAAGCTGGCGTGCCGCTAGCACCTGCCCAGCCTCCAATGGGTATGCCGCCAATGGAAAGCCTAGAAGATACATCTCGTGAAGAAGGTGAAAGAGCGCTTCCGCAAATTTCTATTCATTCATTTTGTGATCGTCAGGAAACAGCGGCCGTCGTAAATGACATGACGCGCGATTGGCGCATGAAACGTACAAATTTAAAAATCTATATGGGCGGTCTGTCTGCGGCGATTGAATTTTATCATAAAGAAAATACGCCTAACCTGATTCTGGTTGAAACAGGCATGCGCGGAGAAGAGCTTTTTGCACAGCTCGGACAACTAGCCTCTGTTTGCGACGAGGGCACGAAGGTTGTCATCATAGGCGCGGCAAATGATATCCGCCTTTATCGTCAATTGATGGAAAAAGGTGTGTCTGATTATATTGTGCCGCCGTTACTGTCATTAAACCTTATCCGTTCGATTAGTGATTTATACTCTGATCCAGAAGCGCCTTTTGTTGGTCGTGTCGCCGCATTCTTTGGTGCAAAGGGCGGTGTAGGGTCTTCTACTCTAGCGCATAATATTGCTTGGTGCCTTGCCGAGGGTTTGGGACAAGAAACTTCGTTAATTGACCTTGATAGTTCTTTTGGCACTACGGGGCTCGATTTCGCTTATGATAATTCACAAGGCCTCGAAGAAGCCTTGTCACAACCCGATCGTCTGGACGAAACTTTATTAGACCGGATTATGATCCGGCATACGCCAAAGCTCTCTATTCTGCCTGCGTCTAGTTCACTGAATACGAAACCTATTCTTGATGAAGAGGCTTATGAGGCTGTCGTGAGTGGAGTCCGTTCAATTAGTCCTTTGAGTATTTTGGATATGCCGCATTATTGGGCGGATTGGACATTAAACGTGTTGAGCACAGTGGATGATATTGTCATCACGGCGACTCCTGATTTGGCGAATTTACGAAATGCAAAAAACCTCATTGATTTCTTAAAGGCGCAACGTCCAAATGATCCAGATCCTTTGCTCATTATCAACAAAACAGGGGTCGCGAAAAACGCTGAAATCCCTGTTAAAGAATTTGCTGCCGCCGTTGGCCTAGAGCCTAGTCTGGTGATTGGATTTGATCCAGACGGATTTTTTGAGGCCGCCAATGAAGGTAAAATGCTTGATCAGGTCAAATCTGCTGAAAGCACCGTCGCAGGTCTTAATTATCTCGCAGATCGCTTGAAAACAGGTCGTTTTAATAC
>CAYGSV010000122.1:0-7612 GCA_964352635.1 uncultured Algimonas sp. | reverse complement strand
CGCCGCCTAAGGAGACGCGTACAATCTCGCGCCCTGTCGGCCGCGCCAGAGATTTACCGAGTGATGTTTTACCAACCCCGGGAGGGCCAACAAGGCAAAGGATGGGGCCTTTAACCGTCTTCGTCCGTGTCTGAACGGCCAAATGTTCAATGATACGTTCTTTGACTTTATCGAGACCGTAATGGTCTTTATCGAGAATAGCTTGCGCCTTGGCCAAGTCACGCTGAACGCGTTTCTTTTTGCCCCACGGCACGGACAGCATCCAATCGATATAGTTGCGCGAGACATTTGCCTCGGCACTCATAGGGCTCATTTGCTTGAGCTTTTTAATCTCCGCTGTCAGCTTTTCGAGCGCTTCTTTCGGAAGTTTTGTTTTCTCAACACGCTCTAAGATTTCAGCCATTTCATCTGGCGCATCCCCGTTGCCGAGCTCGGTCTGAATGGCTTTCATTTGCTCATTCAGATAATAATCACGTTGGGTTTTTTCCATCTGGCGTTTCACACGACCACGGATTTTCTTCTCGACTTTTAAAACGCTCGCTTCGGCATCAATCAAATCCAAAAGCGTATGGAGGCGTTTGGACACAAGCGTTTCTTCGAGCAAGTTTTGCTTACCTTCAATATCGGCATTCAGATGCACGGCTATGATGTCAGAGAGCTTGGACGGGTCCTTTGTCTCTGTGACAGACGTCACGACTTCTTCAGCAATTTTCTTATTTAAGGAACCGTATTTTTCGAACTGACTCCGCACTTCTTTGGCGAGAGCCTTGGCACGGTCTTTAGCTTTGGTCTCACTTGGCGTGACGAGCGCATAAGCTTCGATATAGTCTGTAGTATCCGTAAAGGCATCGACGACAGCACGGTCTTGCCCTTCGACCAACACGCGGACAGTTCCGTCAGGCAGTTTCAAAAGCTGAAGGATTTTCGCAATACAGCCACGGCTATAAATATCGTCCTGTTGCGGATCATCATTCTCAGAGTTCTTTTGCGTCAGGAGTAAGATACGCTTTTCTTGGCGCATGACTTCTTCGAGCGCCTTAATCGACTTTTCACGCCCGACAAAGAGAGGCACGACCATATGCGGGAACACCACGATATCGCGAAGGGGGAGAACGGGTAAAAGATGCGTTTCAGTCATCATAAATCCTTATTATAGCGCGTAAACTCGCGCTTTTCTTATCACTTACAAATGGGACTCACGCCCCCGCCATGCAAGGTCGAGACGCAGTTTTTATCACCTCATTTTCATCACGCCCCTTTGTTGGGCATAAAAAAACCGCCCATAAAGAGCGGTTTTGATTTAATCAGCGCAGACCACGTTTAAGACGCTTTCTCTTGCGTCTTATCCGCCTCTGAATGAACGATAAGCGGTTCAGACTTACCATTGACCACTTCGGCGTTGATCACGACCTCGGCGACGCCTTCATAGGACGGTAGATCATACATCGTATCGAGCAAAATACCTTCCATGATAGACCGTAGTCCGCGAGCGCCTGTCTTACGGGCCAAAGCCTTCTTCGCGATACCTTTCAAAGCATCTTCGGAGAACGTGAGCTTCACTTCTTCCATATCAAACAGAGTTTGATACTGCTTCACGAGCGCATTTTTAGGCGCGGTAAGAATTGTTACGAGGGCTTCCTCGTCCAAATCTGTCAATGTTGCAATCACAGGCAAACGGCCGACAAATTCAGGGATAAGACCAAAACGCGTCAAATCATCAGGTTCGACTTCTTTTAAGATGTCACCGACGCGACGTTCGTCTTCGCCTTTAACTTCGCCGCCAAAACCGATGGATTTTTTATCGCCACGATTAGAGATAACTTTATCGAGGCCCGCAAAGGCACCACCAACGACGAACAAAATATTCGTCGTATCGACCTGGAGGAACTCTTGCTGCGGATGCTTACGCCCGCCTTGAGGCGGAACAGAAGCAACCGTGCCTTCCATAATCTTCAAGAGCGCTTGTTGCACGCCCTCACCTGACACATCACGCGTGATGGACGGATTGTCTGACTTACGAGAGATCTTATCGACCTCATCAATATAAACAATGCCGCGCTGAGCGCGCTCAACATTGTAATCTGACGCTTGGAGTAGCTTCAAGATGATGTTCTCGACATCTTCACCGACATAACCAGCTTCGGTCAAAGTCGTCGCATCGGCCATTGTAAACGGAACATCCAAGATACGGGCGAGTGTTTGCGCCAAGAGTGTTTTACCACACCCAGTCGGCCCAACGAGTAAGATGTTAGATTTCGCCAACTCTACTTCGGGATTAGACGTTGCGTGGTTCAAACGCTTGTAGTGGTTGTGAACCGCAACAGAGAGCACGCGTTTCGCATGGGCTTGGCCAATGACATAATCATCGAGTGTTTCGCAAATCTCTTTCGGCGTTGGCACCCCTTCGGATGTTTTCGCGATAGACCCTTTGCCCTCTTCTTTGATGATATCCATGCAAAGCTCGACACATTCGTCACAGATAAAGACAGTCGGCCCCGCAATCAGTTTACGGACTTCATGCTGGCTCTTACCGCAGAAGGAACAGTAAAGCGTATTTTTGGAATCACCGCTGGTCGTTTTGCTCATAATCTTCTTCGTTTCATTCGAGGGTTTCGGGGGAGAAAACCCTTGCAATTTCAATGCCGAGAGCGACATTTTCATATCGCTCTAGTGTATTTTTATTAATCGCGCCTTACGACAGCGATATTTTATACCTTATAGGACACTTAATCGGCGCGCGTTTCAAGTCAAAATAAAAGGCCACGACAGTGATATCGTAGCCTTATACAGTTAATATCCACCGATACCGTAACGTTATTTTTCACCACGCGACGTATAGACGTGGTCGACGATACCAAACTCTTTGGATTCTTCGGCCGTCATAAAGTGATCACGGTCGAGCGTCTTTTCAATCACAGCGTATTTTTTGCCCGTGTGTTTAACATAAATTTCGTTCAAGCGTTTCTTCATGGCAAGGATATCTTCTGCGTGACGTTGAATATCAGACGCCTGTCCGCGGAAGCCACCAGACGGCTGGTGAACCATAACGCGGGCTTGCGGGAGAGCGATACGCATATCGGGCTCGCCTGCGGCCAGTAAAAGAGAACCCATAGAACAGGCTTGGCCCATACAGACGGTTGAAACAGGGGATTTGATATATTGCATCGTATCATAAATCGCCATGCCAGACGTCACAACGCCGCCCGGTGAGTTGATATACATGGAAATTTCTTTTTTCGGATTCTCAGACTCAAGGAACAAAAGCTGCGCCGTGATAGACGCCGCCATGCTGTCTTCGACAGGGCCAGAGAGAAAGATAATGCGGTCACGCAACAGGCGCGAATAAATATCAAAAGCGCGTTCGCCGCGGCTCGATTGCTCAACAACGGTTGGGATAAGATAGCTTGTTAATTGGTCGACGGGATCAAACATGAAAAGTCCTGATTATAAGTCAGCAAGAAGCGCTGATGGGCCTAAAGAATATCTCTAATATATTGCTACGCTAGAACGGCTAATCAAGGGGGTCAATATGACTTAAGTGACCATGGTAAATTTCCATCAACATAAGATAGAATTTCAACCCTCGATAAAACTCAAACATCAATAAAACGGTGACGTTCCTCAGGGCGTATCACCAAACAGTTCTCTTCATACCCAAAAAGCTTATACCGCCGTTTCGCGATAAAGCGATAAGCCCAATCTCTCATAGGCTTAGGCACAATCCAAAAGACCCGAACGGCCCGCCACGGCATTTTCAAATGACGTGCCAAAGCCAATACGCCCGTCGAATGGGTATGGCCCTGCCCGTCAGATACAAACAAAAATGTCTCATTGAGGTCGTCTTTGGAGAGCCCAAACTTCGCGCCCTCAGCCAAGCCCGCCTCCGACCACGCATTCAAAAATTGAATATCGCTATCGCGCTCATGCTTCAAAATAAACCGAACCGCCCCACTACACAGGACGCAGTTCGTATCAAAGACCATGAGCGATTGAGGCATGGGGTTGAGTGGGGTATAATTGGTGGAAATGCAATATAGGGAGGGTGCGGCTGTTTGGAAACGGGCGAAGAATCCCAATTGCGGACGTTAGCTCAGTGTCCTACTTGAGGCGATTTTAAGCCACTCGCAAAATAATCACTTATCCCCTTACAACCTGCGTTGGGCATATACAGGTTATTGCTGCCACTAGATTGGTAGCAGGACGTTTCATTTGTCCTATTGTGTTAAGTCTCTCGAAATAACCGGGAATTGTTTTTTGAAATTTGTGCGGTTGAGGAAGAATTTTGGTTCGTCTTTTATTTTTTTACAGCTGGAATAACTGCCCGGTGAAATGTTTCCGCCCATCAGATCATATTTTGCGCGGCTCATCATCTTGCGCTCATGTTTGGCCCATTGCGTGTCTTGGGTGGTTCCGGCTTGCGCAAGCACGTCGGCGAGGGCGGCCTCTTCGCGGGCGTTCATTTTGTGAAAGCCTGTCACAAAGCTTTGCGGATAGAGGTTTCCACTCACACCACGGCAATATTCAGGTAGGGCGCGCGCATTATATTGCGCAAAGCCGAGGTAAATAGCACCGGCGACTTCGCGTTTTTCTTCCGGCGAGGTTTGTCGGGCGGCGATGATTTTATATTGGTCCGTGGCGTGGCGGCGGGCCGCATCAAACGGTTTGAGATTGGGATAGGCGTCTGCTGCGCCTGCGCCGGAATCGAGATAGCTATAGCCAGCGCCAAAATTGGCGGCGACATCCCCCGCGCCACATCCCCTTGTCGCGATAATGAACGCGGTAATGAGAGCCAGAATGGAAGGTTTGAAAAAAGATGTCATGGCGGCTCCCGTCTCTGAGAAGGCTAACAGCCATTTCCGAAATTTTTGTTAATGAGAATTAGGTCGCTCAAAAACCGTACCAAGATCCCCTCAGCGGACGAAACGCGAGAGGCTTACTTTAGGCGATTTTAAGCCACTGGAAAGGGTCTGATTTCTTTATAGCTAATATACGCCTGCATCGAATTTTAATCGCTCAATGCATGCATCATGCGCATCGGCATTAGGTCCCTTTCCAGCAAGTGAATATCGCTGTCTTCCAAACTCTAGGTTACAGGTTTCACGCCATTTTTGGGGTCGAAACTGCGTTTCATTTTTGTACTGAAAAAGATCTACCGCTCGAGTGCCTGATTTACAAATATCGCCATTAACGTCTTTTACGGGCTCGGTAAAAGCTAGGGGTTGAGCATAACGTTCACCTTGGTCCTTCACTTTTTCATCTGAACTAGGCTTACCACAAATTGCCCAATCGCCATCTGTTGTTGCAGATAGCTTATAAGTATATTTAATATGCACCCATCGGCCCTTATGGTTTTGGAGAAAAATTAAAGGCGTTGTTATCTTTGGCAACCATGGGCGGCTGTAATGATCATAAAGTTCAAAGTCGATTGTGTCCTGTGCTATGTCTTCTGAGGCCCAAGACAAAACCTTATATTTTGCCTCATACCGTGTATTCCATACAGGCATTACACGTTCCACAGTTGTTCCGTCTGGCATAGTTATAGTTTCGATACTGGGAAGATTTTTTTCCTCAAAAGAAATTTTTTCTCCAACGAAAGCTATGACCTCCATGTTTTCACCAGATGGGAGGGTGTTATCAAATTTTGCCTGTTCTGATGCGTGACTTGAAGCACATAAAAATAAACTCGTGAAAAATAATAATGCGGGCCGGTTACTTAGATAAGACATGAAAGAACGATATGACCCCCATATAAATTGTAAAGGGTGGTTTGCATATAATCATCGTAAAGTATCGGCTCTGATTTGCAGATTTTCTGGACCTCCGAGTGGCCTTCTTTGGGCGTTTTAAGCCGCTCGGCTAAGGTCCGCTTCTCTAATCGGATGTTTAAGTCAAGCTCATATGTTTCTTTCTTTGGCCTCTCAGCCATTTTCGGTTGAAGGGGTTTTCGATCACTTGGGTCACGCTTCTCTTCGCAGTCTAATTGGTGATTATCGTAAGCATCACCGCTGCACGCATGTGTAAGATATGTTTGTGGAGCGCCTCGCTAAGCCACGCGCTTCACAAGTGAGCGCAGCAGACCTTTACGGCGTCATCCACGCACGTCGTCCAAGTGGGACGAACCCGGTGGGTGTTCTCTAAGGGCTATTTATTAGTTCACGGCAGCCTCCTGATCATCCCACTGGAATGTTGTTCCGTCGATCCACATGCGGTGCATGATGACGGCTAATTTTCTTGCCACAGCAACAGTTGCCCGCTTGCGACCTTTCTTGCGCGCCAAGCGCAGACCCCATGTTTTGAGTGCGCAGGATTTCGTAATGCGCATCAGCAACACATTGGCAGCAGAATACAAGGCTCCGCGGACACTGGCATCGCCCGCCTTTGATATTCGCCCGATATTGTCCATCTCGCCAGATTGGAAGCGTCTGGGGGTTAGTCCAAAGTGGGCCGCCACTATTCTAGAAGATTTGAATCGGGTCGGGTCATCGACGCCAGCCTTAAAGGTGAGAGCTGCAACAGGCCCAACTCCGGGTATTGTCTGTAGCCGCAAGCACACTGGATCTTTATTTGTAACAGCGCGCAGCCGCTTCTCCATTTCAAGATATGTTTTGTAGAGCACTAACCGAGCGTCCAGCATGGGCTTGAGTGCAAACGCCAGGCGCTCGTCAGCTTCAATGATAGGCCGAGCGGCTTCATCCCATCGGTTGCGTTTGACATGACTGGGAAGTCTTATTCCAAAAACCTTGAACAGCCCTCTGATCTCGGCTTCCAGATCTAGGCACTTGCGTAGAACTGTTTTCCGAGCTGTCAGCAACAAACGCTCATAGTGAGCATCATTACTTTTTATGTGAACCTTATTGTACCAGCCCGAGCGTAAAACCTGTGCGATGCCTCGGGCATCGTTCTTATCGGTCTTGTTCCGCATCGCTGACAAAGCCGCATAGACTTGTCGGGCTTCCATGCAAACGACATCATAGCCGGCTGCTTTCAATCCATGGAACAATGTTTGACTCATTGTACCGGCTTCAAAACCAATACGCACAACTGGATGGCCAAATTGCTCTAAGCAAGAGGTGATATCCTCCACCTCGCACAACAGTGCTTTTTCTAAAACTATCTCTCCTTCACCGTCTATGATGCAAAGCGCCAATGACCTTAACGCGACATCCAATCCTACAAAATACTGCATTGTCTTCTCCTCTCAAACTATAGCAACGCTACAGTTATATCAGGAGCTCAACTCAAATCATGGTCTCCGATTACCTATGCTAAGCCCCCTCAAGCGACATTGTGAGTTTTCCCTTAGTATTCTGTAGGAACTTTATTCCACGGTTAGCCAATTCAATTACGCTTATTTTTCAACCCGTTATCAAAAAATCATATCTTTTAATCCACGGCATAAAACTCTCTGCTAATCTAGCCTTGTTGCGGTTAGTGATGTTCTACTTTTCTGGTCGCAATATTTGAAACGCGGGAAATCGATAATCAATCGATTTCATTTTCCGCGGTTCAAACATTGTTCCGCTCTCATTGGGCCTAATCGTACGTTGGTTTAGGAGGGGGGATGACATGCGTCGTTTAAAGACCAGAGGGGTAACGGCCTTTGGACACTGAG
>CAYGSV010000121.1:0-7671 GCA_964352635.1 uncultured Algimonas sp. | reverse complement strand
AATACGCTATCTTATGGCGCGCGCGGTGTGTTTGTTTGTATTAGCCCGTGGAACTTTCCCTTAGCGATATTTGTCGGACAAATTGTGGCGGCTTTGGTTGCAGGGAATTGCGTCATGGCTAAACCGGCTGAACAAACGCCTCGTATTGCGAAACAGGCTGTTGATCTCTTGCATAAAGCAGGTGTGCCAAAAAATGTCTTACATATAATTATCGGGGGTGGCCGTGTTGGAGCGGCTCTGGTCGAACATAAAGATGTTGCGGGTGTTGCCTTTACGGGCAGTACACAAACGGCCCGGTTAATTAATATGTCTCTGGCCGAGAAAGACGGACCTGTTGTTCCTTTGATTGCGGAGACAGGTGGTCAAAATGTAATGATTGTCGATGGGACGGCTTTGCCAGAACAAGTTGTTGATGATGTTATTGGCTCTGCATTTTTGAGTGCAGGGCAACGGTGTTCGGCTTTGCGTGTCTTATATCTTCAAGCCGATATTGCGGAGAGTGTCATATCTATGCTGAAAGGGGCCATGGATGATTTGGACGTCGGCGATCCAGTGTTCTATTCAACAGATGTCGGCCCCGTTATTGACGAAAGGGCACAGAACGGATTGGCTGCGCATATTCAATCTCTGAAAGAAAAACACTATAAATGGCATGCGGTGCCTGCAGTCGAATTGCCCGCAAATTCCACATTTATTATGCCGCATATGTTTGAGATTGATAATATCGATATCCTACACAAAGAACATTTTGGCCCTATCCTTCACGTCATAAGATATAAAGCGAAAGAATTGCCCAAAATTTTAGAGCAGGCTTTTTCGACGGGGTATGGCCTCACATTGGGTATCCACACACGCATAGAGCATCGTTGGCAGCAGATCGCAAAAGCCGCGCCCGTTGGGAATATTTATATCAACCGTAATATGGTTGGCGCGGTTGTCGGTTCTCAACCCTTTGGGGGGCGAGGTTTGTCGGGCACGGGGTTTAAAGCGGGAGGGCCGAATTACCTCTTGCGCTTTATGAATGAAAAAACTCTTAGTGTGAACATAACGGCTTCGGGCGGGAATGCGGCTCTTTTGAGTTTGTAAGACTTATCGTTTTAAACCGTCAGTGCTTTTGCGGGTTCATTATATTGTCATAGTCCGTGACTGGCATATTCTACCTAGCATGCTATGCGTATTCTGAAATTTGTGCTGAGCGGAAACAAAAAGAATGAAAATTGCTGTTGCAGGTTTAGGTTATGTTGGCTTGTCCAATGCCATTTTATTGGCACAACATAATACTGTCTGTGCCTTTGATGTTGACGCCGAAAAGGTAGCAATCGTTAATGCGGGCCAATCGCCTATTATAGACAGTGAGTGCGAAGCGTATTTAGCCTCTGGCACACTTGATCTTATGGCCACGACAGACCCTGTGAAGGCTTATGAAAATGCAGATTATGCAATCATCGCGACACCGACAAATTATAACCCGCGCACGAACGCCTTTGATACACGTACAGTCGAAGGGGCCATCAAACAAATCTTAGAGATTAGTCCTCGGACAGTTATCGTTATTAAATCAACTATTCCCGTTGGATTCGTGGAACAACTTTCTGCGGATATGGGCTATGACAATGTAATGTTTAGTCCAGAGTTTTTACGTGAAGGTCATGCGCTTTACGATAATCTCTATCCTAGTCGCATTGTTGTCGGTGAAGAGTCTGAGCGTGCGCGTATTTTTGCAGACTTGCTTATCCAGGGGGCAAAGAAAGAGGATATCCCAACACTTTTCACACAATCAAATGAAGCCGAAGCGATCAAGCTTTTTGCCAACACATATTTGGCTATGCGTGTGGCTTATTTTAATGAACTTGATTCCTACGCCATGGCGCATGGCATGAACACACGCGACATCATAAAAGGTATTAGCCTTGATGACCGCATTGGCGCACATTATAACAATCCGTCTTTCGGATATGGCGGCTATTGTTTACCCAAGGATACAAAGCAACTTTTGGCGAATTATTCCGCTGTTCCACAAAGTCTTATACGGGCGATTGTTGATGCCAATACAACGCGGAAGGATTTTATTGCGGATACGATTATTGCTATGGCACCAAAAATCGTTGGGGTATATCGTCTTGTGATGAAAGCAAACTCAGACAATTTTCGAGACTCATCCGTGCAAGGGATTATGAAGCGGATTAAGGCGAAAGGAATCCAAGTCATTGTATACGAACCCACGATGGAAGAAGACACGTTCTTTGGATCCTCTGTAACATCAAACCTTGCGCGCTTTAAAAAGGACTGTGATGTCATAATCGCAAATCGTCACAACGCCGAATTAAACGATGTATCCGATAAGGTTTTCACACGCGATTTATTTGGCGTAGGGTAATTTATTCCAGAAGTCCGTTATGGAGTGCATAAAAACTGACGGACACTCTGTCAGATGTCTGAGTTTTTAGATAAATGGCTCTTAAATAACCATTCACAGTATGAATGGATATTTTCATTAATTCAGCGATTTCTACATTGGACTTGCCATATGCTATCCACTTCATGATGTTTTTTTCGCGCGGCGTTAAGCGAGATTTTTGTTGAAACATGCTGCTGAGTAAAACGATTTTAGAGAAAGCAGTTTGAGTGGTTTGTTGTACGTGTTCCAAAACACTATTATTTGTGGTTATCTCTCGTTTTTTTAATTCCAAGAGGAAGAAGGCTGAAAGACCTCTAGGACCAAATGCTTTGGTGATGATATAAGAGCGCGGGCCTTTGTCTTCTGTTTCTGAGGTTAGGGACTCACTGCTCAGGTAAAGTTTTGATAAAAAAGGCGTAGGCTCGTTTTCTGATAAACTATCAAAGCCATTATTCTCAGAGGCCTTATTGAAGACGTTCTTAAGTGCCGCACTTTTGTGTCTAGGATAGCTCACGCAATTCTGCGGTGTCGGGTTAATGACGTCCTTGAATGTAAACCCGAAACATAAAATGCCTGTTATCTCAATAGGGTCTAATAAAGACAGGCTGTTTTTTAGGATAATTTCTTCGGTTGATAGCATGTTGGGCGCAGTTTTCAGACCATAGCCCTTTTTCTCACCGCTTTGGTTTTGTGTGTTTATATTTTCAGGAATTCCAAATTCTTGCGTTAATGAAATACGCTTTTGAGAATTTGAGGGGGAGGTCATTCAGCGAAAATCTCCTTTTAGTGTCTGAAAATATATTATTAACAAGCTATTAATAACATGCTTATCATAGGTTGAGTCTCTGTAAAGAGAAGATTGGTCTCATTCTTGATATAATTAGAAATATTGTGGTGCCTTAAGTGTAAAATGAGGGCTTTAATTGAAATATTATTTCTGCTTTAAGCTCAAACCATTAATGTGATCCCGCAAGATGGCGGCATTCTTTAAGTTGCCTTTCCATCCAATATCAAAGAAATCACCGATGATCGGAATAAGGCCAATCAGCCAATCGATAAAAATATTAAGGCTCATTTGCATAATGTTTTGCATGCCAACACCCAAACGTGCGGATTGAAAAACGATATAACCTGCTATCCCTAAGCTGAGTGTATCACCTATGCCAGGAATCAAACCGACAATCGTATCAACCCCAATGCGTAGCTTTGTGCCGGGCAAAGGAAATTGACTATCCATAAGTTGAGCTAAGGACTCAATCGCCTGTACCTTGGTTTCAATTTCATTTCTCATAAATGACTTTCACAAAGGTCAGTATCAAGCAGCCCTATGGGGCTTCATAAATTGACGCTATTCATTAAACAAGTCACGGCTTAAAGCGGTAAATAATTTATAAGGAAAAATCATGATTTCACTTGGTACGGCCCTTCGTCCTGGCGCGACAAAAGCTATGCTTTTAGGAGCAGGCGAGTTGGGCAAAGAGGTGGCCATTGAATTGCAGCGGTTTGGCGTAGAAGTGGTTGCCGTCGATCGATATGAAAATGCCCCCGCTATGCATGTCGCTCATCGATCTCACGTTATTGATATGACAGATAGTGTGTCTTTGAGACGTCTCATTGAGTCTGAAAAACCAGACCTTGTCATTCCAGAGATTGAAGCCATTGCCACACAGACATTAGCTGAGCTTGAGGTAGAAGGATTTAAAATAATTCCAACGGCAAAAGCGACGCAATTAACGATGGATCGCGAGGGTATTCGTCGATTGGCGGCTGAAACCTTAGGGTTGAAAACGTCTCCTTATGCGTTTGCTAATAGTGAGGAAGACGTGAGAGCTGCAATGAAGGTGATAGGCCTCCCCTGTGTTGTAAAGCCCGTCATGAGTAGTTCGGGCAAGGGACAAAGCACGGCGAAAACGGAGGCGGACATCGGCAAGGTTTGGCGTTATTCTCAATCGGGAGGGCGAACAGGGGCCTCGCGTGTGATCGTAGAAGGCTTCGTTGATTTTGACTATGAAATTACCTTGTTGACGGTTCGACATGCTGGCGGCACGTCATTTTGTGCGCCCATTGGGCATAGACAGGAAGATGGCGATTACAGAGAAAGTTGGCAACCTCAAGCCATGAGTCAAAAGGCTTTGAGTGCCTCCCAAAATATTGCTCAAACCATTACAGAAGCTCTAGGGGGATATGGGGTCTTTGGTGTCGAGCTTTTTATTAAAGGCGACACAGTATTCTTTTCAGAAGTCTCACCAAGACCTCATGATACGGGATTAGTCACGCTCATCAGTCAAGACCTTTCGCAATTTGCTTTACATGCCCGCGCTATACTGGGCCTACCTATTCCCAACATCCGGCAGCAGGATCCGGCAGCCTCTGCTGTGATTTTGGGTGAGGGGACATCTGATAATGTTGTGTTCGAAAATGTGGATGAAGCTTTGAAGGATCCAGACACGCAAATTAGACTTTTTGGAAAGCCAGACCTAGACGGCACACGGCGATTGGGGGTGAGCGTTGCCCAAGGTTTAACAATAGAGGCTGCCAGAAAAAAAGCCCGCGCTTCAGCGCAGGCTATTAAAATCAGATATAAAACGTAATTACATCGACAAACGTGTGAAATCCAAACTATTGGCGATGTCTTTAAAGGCTTTTTTTAACTCTGCTGCATTGCCTGCATCGTAATATTGTCCCTTTGTAGTTGCACAGCCTTTGAGAAGCGTTTCCATATCCTCGCGCCCAGATCCCATACGATATCCAACAGTAAAGATTTGGATATTATCTTCTTTGGCTTTTTTACAAAGCGCGGCTGTACGAGTGTTTGCCGCATCTGTATCTCTTGCATCGTGACGCCCGTCACTGCCTTGAGACAGCGTATTCTCACCATCGGTCATAATAACCATGGCATTCGTCGCGTTTTTTTTGTCAGCATTCTTTACTTGTGTAAAAGGCAAGTCTTTTTGAAGACTTCTCCAACCCCACATAATACCAGCTGGTAGATATGTTTCACCTGATGTTGTCAAATCATCGATGACATCTTCCACTTTTGATAAGTTTGATGTTAAAGGTTCCATTACTGATCCGCAGGTCACGTTCATGATTCCTGGAATACGGCGTGAGGCGTATGGGGCTTGTTCATTATACGGGTTTTCACGAGATCCCACACACCCATACCATGTATAATCGGTGCGGCGCATTTCACATATGCGATTACCTGTTGGTTCATACACCCCTGGCTCACAAGATTGCTCTTCCCAAGTGCTTGTTCCTGTAAATCGACCATCGCTGTAGTTATCGCGTGATCGCATTACCCCTGTACCTGTACAAACGCGCGCTTTTATGGTGCGCTGCTCATCATAGCAGTGCTCATATTCGTCAAAAGTCCCGTCTTTGGACGTATCGACCCAAGTTGCATTACGACGCTTTGTACCGACATTGACATATTGTCCAAAAGGCACCACGGCCATACGGACTTTGGAGTCGAATTTTTCAAATTCTTCAATCATGTCCTTGGCGGCCACCTTAAGGTCGCGAATATTATCCCCTGCCATAGACCCTGTTGTGTCCAATACGAGAGTAACGTTTACAGGGGTGTCTTGCGCGATAGGGGATGCAGCTTCTGCTAGGAGGTTAATCTTATCCCGCCCAAAGATACCCATTATCATTGTATCATATTTAGTCGTAGCAGACACATGCACGACATCATCTTTCAATGTGACCTTGGCTTTAATGTTCCAGTTTTCACGATTATGCTGTGCAATAACTTTGTCGACAATGATCTTTAAATCTTTGCGTTTTCTACTTTTCGATTTCGCGGCTGCTAGCGTTGCGTTATCGATCATGTCCTGAAGGCTTTGGCGGCTATTGGCGGTCCCCGAAATATCAACAGCCGCTCCGATGCCAACAAGCAATACGGAGACGCCCAAAGCCATCATAATGGCCATGTTACCTGCTTCTGATTTACGAAAACTTTTAAACACCCGAATCTCCACACTTTTTTGTGTAATAACAAAAAGAGCTTAGGAAAGACTTGGGACTTATGGTTAAAGGCTGGTAAATATAATGACGTTCAAGAGAGATAAACGATGTTAAAATTGGCTTTACCCCAATTAAAGTCTGTTTGGTTAAACCGAGATGCGGGCTTGTCCCTCGTGATTGAAACCATCCAAGCGGCGGCGAAGGAAAAGGCAGGCTTAATTGCTTTTGCGGAAGGGTTTGTGCCGGGTTATCCTTTTTGGCTAGATGGGACAGGTGGGGCGGCTTTTGATGACCCAAAGCAGAAAGCAATTTTTTCGCATTATTCTGACCAAGCTGTGACCATAGAAGACGGTCATTTAGAGGGTGTCTGTGCGGCCCTTAAAAAGGCAAAAATGGCAGCTTATCTTGGGATTATTGAACGCCCGCGTGATCGCTCTGGTCATTCGCTCTATTGCAGTTTTGTTTATATTAATGCGTTGGGCGAAATAAAATCCGTTCATCGTAAATTACAGCCGACGTATGAGGAACGCCTCGTTTGGAGCCCGGGAGATGGCGCGGGGCTCGTCACGCATAAACTCGGTGAGTTTACTGTGGGCGGCTTGAATTGTTGGGAAAACTGGATGCCGCTTTCTCGTGCCGCGCTTTACGCTCAAGGCGAAGATTTGCATGTCGCCTGTTGGCCTGGAAACGTCAGAAACACCGAAGACTTGACCCCTGTTCTGGCCAAAGAAGGTCGAAGCTATTGTGTCTCTGTCGGGGCGGTGATGACGCCTGATTGTGTCAGAGATGATACGCCTTATGCAGATGAGATTAAAGCCGCGTTGGGCGATATGCCCGCCAATGGCGGCTCTTGTATCGCAGCCCCTGATGGTTCTTGGGTGCTGCCGCCGTTAAAAGGCGAAACGGGTATTCGTTATTGTGATTTAGACCCCGCGTTAGTGCGCCAAGAGCGGCATAATTTTGATCCTGCCGGGCATTACTCTCGTCCAGATGTGACGCAATTAACTGTTAATCGCGCGCGCCAATCGATAGCCCGCTTTGTTGACGACTAGCCTCTAAGTCTCGTAGCTTCTTCGTGAGACCAACCTCCAAGGCGTCAAGTTTGTCTTGGCGAATATTGTGCATTGTACGGCTTAGAAGGTCATTGGTATTCGCCGTTAAGACAAGCCAGTTCTGGGATTGAAACTCGGACCACTTTGTTGGCACAGAGACGGGCAGATTGGGGTTCCCGGATTTAGCAAAATTTGTCCAATAGGTGCCCATTAAATCTGCGAGTTTCATATCTTCGTCTGATGCGCCAAGTG
>CAYGSV010000120.1:2155-7705 GCA_964352635.1 uncultured Algimonas sp. | reverse complement strand
TAAGGAAATATTCCAAGAACTTTGATTTTATACTTGCTTCTAAGCCTTAGTCTTTTCATGTAAAGATGTGACACTTTATTTCTCAAATATGCCCAAGCAATGCCAATAGTCGATAGTAGCGTTCCACTCTCAATGCCGATGATTGCAACCTTCATTATCGTTGCAATCGCTGTTTATTGCTATGTGCGCGAGACATTTTCCATAGAAGTTGTCTCGGTTGGTGTGATTGTTACACTAATGCTTTTCTTCACGCTACCGAGTGTGGAAATGAGCACAGAGTTACGGAATTCTGATATTTTATCAGGCTTTGCCGCCCCTGCTCTGATTGCCATCATGGCGTTGTTAGTTGTAGGCCAAGGCCTGTTCCAAACAGGGGCCTTAGAAGGACCAATAGGAACGATAAACAAAGCGCTCGATAAACAACCGCGTAAGACTTTATTCTTTGTCTTTATCGGCGCCTTTGCGATTTCAATGTTTATGAATAACACCCCCGTCGTGGTGATGTTTATTCCTGTTTTAGCCGCTATGGCATCACGTCTTAAAAAATCGACGTCACGCTATATGATGCCGCTCTCATTCCTTTGTATTTTGGCCGGTATGACTACGCTTATTGGGTCTTCGACCAACCTCTTGGTGAATGACGTTTTGCAACGGACGACGGACTTTTCTCTGTCATTTTTCACGCAATTCGGACCCGGTATAATTCTGGCCATAATTGGCGCAATTTATATCATTCTCGCCGCTCCCTTTCTAATACCCGAGCGTAAGAGTTTCGAAACTGAAATTACCGATACGGGACATCAATATATTGCTCAGATACAAGTGACGCCAACACATCCTCTCGTTGGTGTTGAGCCCGTTGCAGGCCTGTACCCCAAGTTAAAAGACGTGACGGTTCGGATGATACAACGCGGCGAGCAATCCTTATTACCGCCATTTGAAACGACGCTTGAGACAGGTGACGTTCTTATTGTCGCCGCGACGCGGCGATCTTTATCAAAACTTCTCTCCTCTCGCCCGGCTTACCTAAAAGGTATGTTGAGCATTACGGGGTTTGATGAGAATGAGAAGCTCACAGATGAGCAAGGCTCGCTCGTCATTAGTGAAGCCGTTATTGCGCCGGGTTCGCGTATGATTGGTCGCAATATTGAACAAATCGGATTTCGTCGTCAAACCAATTGCCTTGTTTTGGGCATTCAACGACGCTCCCGCATGATACGCACGCGCATGTTGGATATCCGTTTGGAAAGCGGTGATGTTCTCCTTATCTTTGGCTATGATAAAGACGTCAGAGCGTTAAGGAACAATCGCGACCTCTTGCTTCTCGACTGGTCGCGCGTTGAACTCCCCGACATTCGTAAATCTATTATTGCGAGAACTATTTTCATCGCCACGATTGCCTTAGCGGCCCTCGGGATATTGCCCATTGAAACGGCAGCACTAGGCGGCGCGTTGGCCATGATTGTGACGGGGTGTTTGAACATTCGACAAGCCGCACGTGCGCTTGATATGCGTATCTTTCTACTCATTGGTGCCGCTTTTGCGATGGGCCTTGCCTTAGACGCGACTGGAGGCGCCGCATACATAGCCAATGGAGTCGTTGCAACCTTCATGCCTTATGGTGACCAAATTCTCATATCAGCCATCTTTCTCATCGTCGCCCTCATGACTAATGTCATCAGCAATAGCGCAACCGCTCTACTCTTCTCGCCGATTGCCATTTCAATCAGTGCGCAGACAGGGATTGACCCGATTATTATGGTTCTAACAGTTATCTTTGCGGCCAATTGCTGCTTTGCGACACCTATTGCTTATCAAACCAATTTGTTAGTGATGGGGCCTGGGCATTATAAGTTTTCAGACTTCGCCCGCTTTGGCACACCGCTCATTCTCCTGTTATGGATTAGCTACACACTTCTTCTCCCGTTACTTTTTCAATTGTAATCTCGCTATATGTTCATAAAGTCGGGCTATGAGTCACGTCTTTGACCCGAACCGATTGCAGTTTTACCTGACGATACCAGGGCCATGTCCTTACTTGCCTGGTCGTCTGGAACGGAAAATCTTCACGCAACTCGACCCATTGGATGGGCCTCATCTGAATAATTACCTCACGCATGCTGGGTTTCGGCGCTCTCAAAATGTGATTTATCGACCTGCCTGTGAAACATGCCGAGAATGTCGATCCTTGAGAGTCCTCGTTGCAGATTTCAAACCAAGCAAACGGTTCCGACGCATCGCGAATAAAAACAAAGACCTTTCAAGAGAGATAAGAGGGCCGATTGCGACCCGCGAACAATTCGATCTCCTGAAACTCTACCTAACATCGCGCCATGAAAAGGGCGGTATGGCAGATATGGATTTCGCCCGATATGAAATGATGGTCGAGGACTGCGCGACCGAAACTGAAATTGTTGAATATAGAAACTCTGAGGGTAAACTTGTTGCGGGCATTTTGATTGACAGGCTGACAGATGGCCATTCCCTTGTTTACAGTTTCTTTGATCCGAATGAGGAGAAACGCTCTCTCGGCCTTTTAATGATACTGGATCAAATCGCCTTCTGCGAAGCAAATAATGACCCGTATTTATATCTTGGGTATTGGGTACCTGACAGCCAGAAGATGCAATATAAGTCTGACTTCAAACCCTGCGAGGTTCTCACACATAGGGGCTGGGCCATGTTGGAGAATAAGGCATGAAAAGACGCAATCTTATCGCAGGGGCCACAGCGCTCACAGTTGGCGCAGGCACACTTGGCGCGTTAAGTCGAACTAAATCAAAACAAAGTGCTACAACACAAACCTCAAATTTAGCTGCCCCCACCATATCGAAAAACAAACGACAACTCCGCCTCGCGACCTCTTGGCCAAAGGACTTTCCAGGCCTCGGCATTATGCCCGTCAATATTGCCAATGCAGTCAGACAAATGACGAATGGGCGTATTGATATCAAAGTCTATGCGGCTGGTGAACTCGTCGGCGCATTAGAATGTTTCGGCGCTACATCAACGGGCGCTGCCGATATGTATCATGCGGCGGAGTATTACTGGCAAGGTAAAGCGAAAGGATTTAGTTTTTTCACAACGGTGCCTATGGGCATGACAGCCCCAGAGTTTATGGGCTGGATTGACCATGGCGGCGGACAAGCGCTTTGGGATGACCTCTCTGGTGACTTCAACATCAAACCTTTCCAAGCTGGCAATTCGGGCCATCAAACAGGGGGCTGGTTTAAAAAGGAAATAAAGTCCGTCGAGGACTTCCGAGGTTTGAAAATTCGTATGCCCGGATTGGGTGGCGATGTTATCCGCGCTTTGGGTGGGGCGGCCGTGAACTTACCAGGTGGAGAGATTTATCAATCCCTACAGTCTGGCGCGATTGATGCCACTGAATGGGTCGGGCCTTGGAACGACCTAGCGTTTGGTTTTTACCGCGAAGCCCCTTTTTACTACGCGCCAGGCTTTCATGAACCTGGGGCTTCCCTCTGTCTCGGCATTAACAAAGACGTCTGGAATAGTTTCAGCACGTCTGATCAAGCTGTTATCCAATATGCCTGCAAAAGCGCGAATGATTTGGCCTTGGGTGAGTATTCCTACCGCAATGCTGTGGCGCTTAAAACGCTTCGTGATGACCACGGTATAGAATTACGCCAACTCCCAGATGACGCATTAGCCGCTATGGCTGAGGCTAGCCAAGATGTCTTAGCAGATGTTGGCAGAAGTGGCGGGAAAACAGGTGCTATATATAAGAGTTTTTCAGAAAACCTCTCCTTAATGCGCGCTTGGACAGAAAAAAGCGAAGGGGCTTTTATTCGTGCACGCACATTGGCTGGCGAAAACTAAACATGTCCACCTCTTTATTAGAGATGTTAGGAAATAGCCTACATTTTATCGGGTGGGCTTTTGCCCCATTGTTACTCTTGCCGTCGATAGTCCTCTTTACAGGTCGGCTTGTGGTTTTCTCCGAAACGCTCATATCCATCATCGATCAGATAAACACCTTGATTGGCGAAATCGTCAAATGGGTGATGCCTCTTATGGTTATATCCATCGTTTTGGCCGTCTTTGCCTTATCCATTTATGGCGTGTCCTCAATTTGGTGGGATGAAAGTGCGATTTACCTTCACGCCATTGGAATATGTTTAGGCGTCGCCCCTACTTATCTAGCGGGACAACATGTCAAAGTTGATATTTTTTACGACCGCATGAAACCCGACACCAAAGCACTCGTCGAGTTTTGCGGTTTTTACGCCCTCCTCTTGCCCGTCTGTTTAACTGTCATTTGGCAATCGCAAAGCTTCGTCGCTTTTGCATGGCAGAGCTTTGAGGGCTCAACGAATAGTGGAGGCATCAAAGGGATTTATCTTTTGAAAACGGCGCTTTCCGCAACGTTTATATTACTCCTTATCCAAGGCTTATCCGTTGCCCTGCGGGCCGTTATTCAACTTCGTACAAAAAAGGCATTACTAATTCCAGAGCATGCCTCGTTTCCATTTATGGACAGCAATATTCATAAGAGCGACCCCTTATGAGCCTGCCTGAAATACTCGCTATATTGATGTTTGTGTGTGCTTGTGGCGCATTAATGGCGGGATATAGCGTTGCCTTTACACTTGGCGGTATCTCTTTGGTATTTGCGGCGATTGGCATTTTAACGGGTCAATTTGATGTTGTCTTCTTACTCTCTTTACCTGGGCGTATCTTTCCAATTTTAACCCGAGAAATATTGCTCGCTGTGCCTCTATTCGTGTTTATGGGCGTGATGCTTGAAAAGTCCCGCATTGCAGAGGACTTACTCGAAAGCATGGGAGAGCTTTTAGGCCCCTTGCGGGGCGGTATGGGTGTTTCTGTTATTGTCGTTGGGGCATTGCTCGCCGCCTCTACGGGCATTGTCGGGGCAACGGTCGTGACGATGGGGCTTATCTCGCTCCCAACCCTCCTCAAGCGTGGTTATGACCCTGCCCTCGCCTCGGGTGCAATCGCCGCTTCTGGGACTTTGGGGCAAATCATTCCGCCGTCCATTGTCTTGGTGATTTTAGGTGATCAAATTTCGAATGCTTATCAAGAGGCACAACGCTCTTATGGTCTAGAGCAAGGCGGTGTCATTTCCGTCGGTGACTTGTTTGCCGGCGCTTTATTGCCGGGGCTCATCCTCGTTGCTTGCTACGCGCTCTACATCGTATTTGTTGCGGTAACCCAGCCAAGTCGCGCGCCCGCTTATCGTAGTGCCGACATCAATTTGAAAAGTGCTTTTGCTAAATCTCTAAAATCAATGCTGCCGCCTATCTTGTTAATCATCGCTGTTTTGGGCTCAATTTTATCAGGCTATGCAACACCGACACGGGGAGCCGCTTTGGGTGCCTTAGGCGCAGTCCTACTAGCGAGTTATAAAACCACGGACAGAATTTGGGTGAAACGCCTTATTCTTCTTGGGACATTGAGTTTAATTGGGCTTATATCAATCGACCTTTTGGGTTTTGACCTTAGACTAAATGTTGAGGGACGCGATACTGTCACTACAATCGCTCTCTTTTTCTCTTTTATACTCGCGGG
>CAYGSV010000120.1:0-2145 GCA_964352635.1 uncultured Algimonas sp. | reverse complement strand
GGACTAGGAACCCTTGGCGCACTCATCAGTTTTGGTTCCCTACAAAAACAAAAAGACCTCGCGATGGTATCACGTTCAACCATGCATATCACCTCGATGGTTTTCCTCATCTTGATATGCGCGACGATATTTAGCCTTATTTTCCGCGGTTTCGGTGGCGAGGAAATGGTAGCGCATTGGTTGAGTGCGGCCCCAGGAGGTGTTTGGGGTGCCTTTGCATTAGTTATGCTCGTCATGTTCATTTTGGGTTTTTTCTTAGACTTTATTGAAATCACCTTTGTCGTTGTTCCCCTCGTCGCCCCGCCCCTCTTAGCGGCAGGCATTGATCCGATTTGGCTCGGAGTCGTTATGGCCCTCAATCTTCAAACGAGCTTTCTGACTCCGCCATTTGGTTTTGCTTTGTTCTACCTTAGAGGGGTTGCACCGCCCGAAGTCACTACGCCTAAAATATATCGCGGTGTACTTCCTTTTATAGGAATCCAAATTTTCGTGATTGGACTTGTTATTCTCATTCCAAAAATTGCGACCGCCTTACCACAGCATTTTTACGGATAAGCAGATTCTCTCTTGCCTCACTGCCCTTTTAACGGCACATATATTTCAAATTGAATTGGGGATTTAGACATGACCACATTACTCATTATTCTCGGCATTATTGTCGTAATTGGCTTTATCATTGTCGGTATCTACAACCGGCTAGTTGCGCTTCGCCAGACGACGAACCAAGCATGGTCTGATATCGAAGTCCAACTCAAGCAACGCCAGGATCTTGTCCCGCAACTCGTCAACACTGTGAAAGGCTATGCCGCCCACGAAAAGGAGACCTTCGAAGAAGTTATCCGTGCCAGAAGCGCCGCCGTGAACGCGGATACTGTCCAAGGCCAAGCGCAAGCCGAAGGCATGCTATCAGCGGCTCTCGGAAAGCTCTTTGCCTTATCAGAAGCTTATCCAGACCTGAAAGCCAATACGAACTTCTTACAATTGCAAGATGAGCTTTCAGACGTAGAAAACAAAATCGCTGCGTCTCGCCGCTTCTACAATAATGCGGTTCAAGAATATAACACAGGTCGCGAGCAATTCCCGGCTGTCCTTATTGCGGGGCCGTTTGGGTTTAGAGAGCGTGATTTCTTTGAGTCACCAGAAGGTCGCGAAGCGTTACAAACACCGCCCACTGTTGATTTTAGCTAATCACAAGAGGTCGTTATGTTAAAAGCTTACGGCCTTAAAACCCATATTTGGAATAATAATTTGCGCAGCCTGATGCTGCTCATATTCTTTCCTATATTGCTCTTGTTTCTTGCCTATGCCCTTATCTTACTTTGGATAGGGTTCACCTCTGATGGGTCGGCCACTGAGGGCTTGCTTTACGCGGCTGAATCAATTCCAACGGCTGCGCCGATTGCTTTAGGGGTCGCAGGCGCTTGGTTTTCAGTCGCCTTTTTTTCTCACCAAGCCATAATTGATGCCGCGACTAAGGCTAAATCATTGTCTCAAAGCGATGAACCACGCGCTTATAAACTACTCGAGAACCTTTCTATTTCGCGGGGCGAAACTATGCCGAAATTAAAGGTCATTGAGACACCCGTATTGAACGCTTATGCCAGTGGTATTCGGGATAAAAATTATACCGTCACGCTGACGCGTGGTCTCCTCAACGAAATGGGTGATGAAGAGCTTGAGGCTGTCATAGCCCATGAACTTTGCCATATACGCAATCGCGATGTGCGTATGTTGATCATCGCCGTCATCTTTGTTGGGATATTCGCTTTCGTTGGCGAGAGTGTTGTCCGTGGTGTTTTTAGAACAAACCTGCCCCGCGCAAATAACCACAGACGAAGTGGAGGGGGCAATGCAGGTGCGCTTATTTTCTTCGCCCTCGCGATAATTGCTGTCACTTATTTCATTGCGATAATGATACGTTTCTCACTATCCAGAAAACGTGAGTATTTAGCGGATGCAGGCGCAGTCGAGCTGACAAAAAACCCCGACGCGATGATACGTGTTTTACAAAAACTCTCAGGAAATGCTGACCTTAAAAATGTGCCCGATGAAGTGAAAGAAATGGCATTTCACAATCCACGTGTAGGACTAGCTGGTGCATTTGCCACACACGGTTGGGTTGCAGGTGTCTTCAGGGCAGATATC
>CAYGSV010000119.1:0-7737 GCA_964352635.1 uncultured Algimonas sp. | reverse complement strand
CCAGCTCTCCGATACACGGAGGGAGTTTGATATTTTAAAAGGACAATTTAACTCCATCACGGCGGAAAATGTAATGAAGCCAGAAGCACTATCGCCGAGTGAAGGGACTTATACATTTGGTGACGCTGACACGCTTATTAATTACGCCGATGCGAATGGCACCTCTGTGCGCGGACACACATTATTATGGCATCGCGCGACACCCGATTATTTTTTCCAAGGGACTCCTGCCGAAGTAAGAGCGCGTCTCGAAGCCTATGTCACGGCCGTAGTCACACATTTCAGGGGTAAAGTTTACGCGTGGGATGTCGTGAATGAAGTTGTCAGTGATGACGACGGCGCAACAGCGCCTTATCGGAATTCAAATTGGTATCAGGCTGCGGGCGGCCCCGAATATATTGATTGGGCCTTTCAAGCGGCACGCGCTGCTGACCCTGATGTTCTCTTATTCATCAATGATTACAGCACAGAAATTCCGAGCAAACGCGCGCGCCTTTTAGAGGTCGTAAAAGACTTACAGGATAGGGGCATTCCCATTGATGGTGTCGGGCATCAAGCCCATATTCAGGCCGCCACACCCGCCACTGATGTTTTAGCCGCCATTGATGATGTAGACGCACAATTTATGGGTTTGGAAAACCACGTCACTGAGCTGGATATCTCAATTTATAATGACCCTGGCTCTTGTTTTTCCTCACAAACGGGGTGCGCGGCAGATTACGGTAATGATGTGCCACAATCCGCAATTGATGACCAAGCACAGAAGTATCGTGATCTTTACAATGGCTTTGCAGCGCGCCCAAGCGTCACATCTGTGACGACATGGGGTGTGAATGATACGCAAAGCTGGCTCAATAATTGGCCTGTTAGCCGGACGAATTTCCCGCTTTTATATAATCGCGACTATGAGGCTAAAAAAGCGCTGCAAGCGATTTTAGACCCTAATTTTGTAATCTAAAACCAAGGTTTTCCTAACCACCGCCTCTCTGTTTTGTAAGACTGTGACCATTTTATAGCCCTATTCTGGCCCGATTTCGGGCGTTTCTTATGAGGGTTGAGCGCGCTCAACCTATCCCCCGACCAATGTCGGGCAACCGTAAGGAGACTGGATATGTCTATAAAGAAAATGACTTATGCAACAGCGGCCACGCTCGTGATGAGCACAGCCGCTTTCGCCAATAATTTACCGACTGATTTCGCAAGCCTTGATGCAGATAAGAACGGCAGCGTGACTTTCGCCGAATATCAAGCCCATAGTCAGACATTGGGATTGTCCACGACACAAGCGGCGCAAGACTTTACCCGTGCGGCCCAAGGCGATGCGCTTTTAACTGAAGAAGAATTAAGCCTCGCTCTGGCGTTTGAAGACCAGCCCTATGCCTTGCAAGGGTTCACTGCGCCTGTTGTGACATCAACAGAGCCTGCACCTTTGCCCGTCGCGGAAATTGTCGAAGACACGCCTGTCACGGCCTATGAACCGATGGTTGTTGAAACACCGCCAACTGAGCCCGAACCCGTCGTGATTGAACCTGTGGCACCGGACACAATAACAATGGAACCAGAGGTAATTGAAACGCCCGTCATTGAACCTGAATCAATTAAACCTGGTGTCATAGAGCCAGAGATCACAGAGACGCCGTTAGAAGATGTCATGGGTGAGCTCGAAACCTACACACCAGAAACGCCCGTCGAAGAAGGCATGAAGGATGTGGATGAAAATGCAGAAGAGCTCGAAGATCCAAGCTAATTACTAGGCTAATTACAGGCTAATTAAATCTAACCGCTTAGGTGAAGGCCTCCCGTCATAAGGCGGGAGGTTTTTTATCAGGATTTTTGCGCCAAAAACTGAACCAAAGCATCAAATGAATTTTCTTATCTCTTTTTTAAAATTTTTATCCAATTGAATATTTTCTATTATCCAGTTTGAAACATTTTTGGAAAGCTTTTGATTCAAAGGGTCATCAGACTCACTGTTTTCAAAAATACTATTATAAATCGCGCTATTCGAAAAAGCCAAACCAAAACCAACTCTCAAAAATTCGGATGTATTAGGCTCTGGAACCAAGAAGTAATTTACCTTTGATGTTGTTTCCAGCAGGGGGTGATTATCAGTTGAAAAGACTTTTTCTAAAACGGCATTTCGAGAAGGACATTGACTTGGATTATCTATCAATTGCTGGCGGTTTTTATCAAGGCTCAAGTCCTCCGCCAAACGCCTCAGTAAAAACACTGTCAGATCAAAACAGTATATATCTGTAGTGCGTATTGAAACACTTTTCATCGCGTAGCGAGAATTTACACCTCCCATACTATGTATTTTGGAAACATATTGCTCCACACCGCTATAGTGCAATCGAGACCTATCGTTCATTGAGGTAATATGAGAAATTCTATCAAGTAATACTCTAGAAAAAACATCTGGTAAAAGCTCCGTTCCGGCAACATTAGACACCTCCCCATAAGCCTTAATAATATTATGGCCTAAATTGTTGGTGTTTTGATGATTTAAAAGCAAAATTGCTTTTAAATATTTTTCTATCGCGTGATAAGAACTCCAGTAAAATTCGAAATGCAAACCCTTAAAAAAATGCCACCTCGCGGTTACGTAAGTCGTATCTGCAGGCTCTAAAAAAAGCCGTTTTATTACGTTTCGTTTTTCCGCACTAAGGCACCAATCATAATTTTTTAAATTCTCTTTATAATCCTCTAGGGATTTTCTTTCTTCATTAGGTGTCAGCTTTTCATTTAATACAAGCATATGAAATCAGCCCCTAATCCTTCACCAACCGCAAAAATGGACGCTTTGCTGACGGCTTTTCTGGCTTTGGTTCAGGGACATATTCTGGGATGAAGGGTTCTATCTTGGGATCAGAGAAATCGACTTTGGGGTCTTCTGGTAAGTCGGCTTCGATGTGTCTGACGCGGGGGGTGTAGCCTTTGTTTTTGCCAAACCCGCCTTTTTTCTTAAAACTCGATTGCGGCTTATCTTTCCACCCATCCGCTGTGCGTGTGTAATCTGAGTCAGGGCTGTCATCCTTCCCCGCCAGTTTTTTCGCTTTCAGTTCTTTGACCTTTTTATTCATGCGCGCGACGACTTGTTTTTGCGCGGCGGAAAGCGCGTCTCCTGCGCGGCCTTTTTCGAGGTCATGAAAGGCTGAGCCGAATTTTTCGAGCCGTTCTAAAACGCTCTCGCCAAATTGATCTTCGAAATCACTGATGTGACCGAGCTCTGTTAGTTTAGCGTGAAGGCGAGCAATTTTACGTTTGGCATTATTGGCCGAGCGCTCCCGCGCCTTGGCCATTTTGTCACGATAAGCCGTCTGCGCTTCGTCCCGCGCCTCTTGCTCCGCCTGCCAATTCTGTCGATCATAATCGGACATAATAGCCCAATAGCAGAATAAGAACAAAAAAGGAACGTCTTTTTCTAGGCGTAATAATCTCAGATTGCCTTTAGCGGCAGGAGAAAAACCGAAGGAAGCCAATTGGCTTTCGAGATTTTAGCGACGCACCGAAAAAGGTGATATGAGAGTATTACTGGTCAGCGACGACTTCCATATACATATCGAGTAACGCCTCTTGCTCTGCACGCTCTGCGGCATCCTGCTTACGCAAAGAAATGACTTTCCGCATGACTTTGGAATCAAAGCCAAAGGTCTTCACTTCGGCATAGACTTCACGAATATCGGTGGCGAGTTCGGCTTTCTCGGCCTCTAGGCGTTCGATACGCGCGATGAATTGTTTTAACTTTTCACGGGTGGCTTGACCCATTTGGTCCGCGCGGTCTGCATCTGAAATCATAACGGCCTCTTATCAAAAAATATCTCTAGGCGCGTTTCGTATCGTGCCAAATCAAAAACGGCTATGGACTCAGGCGTATGAAATTGTGGACAAGACTGAGTCTCGTGAAACTGTCGCGATTTTTTGACTGCCCATAGGCCCTCTTCGCCGTTATAGAGCGTATGAAAGAAAAAAGGTTACACATGTCTTATATCATTTACGCCCTGACCGCCGCCGCGTTTTTATACGTCGTCTTCACCCTGATTATGGGGGCCAAGCATATGGGCGGCAAAGCCGAAAACTCTCGCGAGCTCTCAAATCTCTGGATGCAAAGACGCGTAAAGGGGCAGCTCGTCGCTGTTGGGTTATTGATGTTTTCACTTTACCTAACAACAAAGAGCTAGGCCTTGGTCAAGCTTAACAAGATTTACACGCGCACAGGCGATGACGGGTCCACAGGATTAGTGGACGGTTCGCGCCTATCGAAATCCGATATGCGCGTGAGGGCCTATGGCGATGTCGATGAGACCAATTCTGTTATCGGACTTGTAAGGCTTCATCTTGAAAATCAGCATTTGGACGCCATGTTGTCGCGCATTCAAAATGATCTCTTTGACCTCGGTGCTGATCTCGCCACGCCTCTACCCAATGAGGGCGAAGCCGATAGTGAATATGCGCTGCGTATGGTGGAGAGCCAAACAGAGCGGCTAGAAGCCGAGTTGGATGCGCTTAATGCCGACCTCGAACCACTGACCAGTTTTATACTGCCCGGCGGGCATCCGCCTGCCGCCTATTTGCATCAAGCTCGCACTGTGTGTCGCCGTGCCGAGCGCGTCTGCGTGGCCCTCTCCGCAGAAGAGCCCATCAATCCGCACGCCCTCACCTATTTGAACCGCCTCTCAGACTTCCTCTTCGTCGCAGGCCGCTGGGCCAATAACCAAGGCGAAGCCGATGTGAAATGGGTCCCTGGGGCTAATCGGTAGAATTGGACTTCTTTTGCCAATGTATCGAAGTTTTGAAGTACCAGAAATAAGAAATAAAGTTAAACAGCTATTTGCTCAATTATCTATGATGAATTATTGAGAAAAAATGGATAAACCTTATAAAAATAGCTCAAGGGCACTTCTACGACTGGCAGCTCAATCAGGAAACGCTGACGATTTATTCCAATTAGCATGTAGTTATGATTTTGACTGGCCTAAGAATAAACCTGCCGCGATTAGCTGGTATAAAAAAGCTGCCAAGTTAGGGCATGCAGAATCTCAAAATTTTCTTGGAGAAAGTTATCGAGAAGGTTGGTCAGTACAGCAGGATCTTTCAAAAGCAGCTCACTACTTCAAGCTGGCAGCGGAACAAGGGTTGGTAGATGCGCAACTGAGTCTTGGTGTTTGTTTGAGGTATGGCGAAGGCGTGGAGCGCAATGATAAACAAGCCTTAAAGTGGTACAGACGAGCAGCAAACAACGGTAGTGCTAAAGCCATGTCAAACATTGGCCGCATGTATGGTGACGGTGAGGCCGTCAAGCAATCGTGGCCAACCGCAATACGTTGGTATAAAAAATCTGCTGAATTAGGCAATTTAACTGCAATGCATTGGCTAGGCAGAATCTATAATGGCCATGAAGATTATCCTGAGGACCTAACGCAAGCTGTCCATTGGTTAGGAAGAGCCGCGGATTTAGGAGACATGCAAAGTCAAACAGACTTAGGTATTCATTATATTAAAGGGACAGGAGTAGAAGAAGACCTTGTTAGGGGAGCTGAACTGTATCGTTTAGCCGCTGAACAAGGCGATACATGGGCGCAACACCTTCTTGGGTTATGTTATAGGGATGGCGATGGTGTGCGTAAAAATATTCGGGTTGCGATTTCATGGTGGAAAAAAGCATCCAAAGACCATCCAGAAGCCCGTAAGCAGTTAGCAAAATTCAACAATTAGACCAAGCATCCTGACTTCATCTTCACTCCCAAAGCAGACTCTTACCGCTGTCAGAGCAGCTATAACCTACCTCCCCGTTTTCAAATACCGCGTCACGCGCCCTGCGATTTCTGTTGGTGTGGATTTACCGTAGAAGAAATCGACGAATTTTCCGTCTGCACCCATTAGATACATGATGTCGGAATGATCGACGGTGTAATCACCTGCGCTTTCGGGCGTATCGACCTTGGTCGCGTAAACTTTATAGGCCGTTTTTGCGGCTTCGATATTCTCTAGCGTGCCTGTAAATCCACGTAGGCCTTCGGGGAAACCGTTCGCCGTTACATATTGACCAATACTCTCAACCGTGTCGCGTTCAGGGTCGACACTAATCAAGACAAAGCCCACATCGTTGGCGCGGTCGCCCAACATAGATTGCGCCGCCCCCATTTTCTGCAAAGCCGTCGGGCAGACATCTGGGCAATAGGTAAAGCCGAAATAAATGAGGTTCGGCTTGCCTGTAATATCCGCCTCTGTGACTGCGTTGCCTTTGTCATCAATCAGCGAGAACGCCCCGCCAATATTGGCTGTGCCTGATGTCACGGTACGCCCCGAAGACGCCGTATCACTGCCGCCACATCCCGCAAGTCCAAAAGACAGACCCATCGCCGCAACGGACAAGAGCAAAGGTTTAAACACAGTCTTCATGATGAAATCTTCCTGTAAAGGCGTAACGCATATCTAAAATGTCGCGGCAGACGTATAGTGTAAAAGAAAACTCAACGCTATCTTTTCTCACTTGTCAGATTGCCGCGAGGGGAAAGACAAAGGACCATGCCAAAGCCCTATGGATGCTTTTAATGAAACTGCTTTGCGCGCGGGGTTGAGCCAATCGGTCGAGCTGCAAAAACCGACGCGAACTATGGGACGATTGCGCCGCTATACACTTGTGCTTTTGCGGTGGGGAGCGATTGGTGGGCAAATCTTGGCGCTGTTTATTGTCAGCCAGATATTAGAATTTCCCTTGCCTGTTCTCGCTTGTACGTTTGTCATTGGGGCCAGCGTTTTGGTCAATCTGGCGATTACCGTCCTCATGCCGCTTGATCGTCGCGTGAGTGACAAAGAAGCCCTGTTTCAACTGGGGTTTGATATCTTGCAACTCGGCGCTTTGCTTTGGTTGACGGGGGGGATTACCAATCCGTTTGCGATTTTATTTCTGGCCCCTGTCGTGACGAGTGCGACGACACTCTCGCGCCCTGTTTTATTCACACTCGCTAGCCTCGCGACTTTGCTCTCTTTATCTTTGGTCTTTTATTATCAACCTCTGCCTTGGGACCCTGCGGATCCATTAGAACTCCCATTCGTCTTTCGCCTCGGTGTTTGGACAGCCATTATTGTCGGCTCGCTTTTTACCTCGCTCTATGCCTGGCGCGCGACGAAAGAGAGCCGCAAAATGTCGGCGGCTTTGGCCGCGACCGAAGCCATGCTCGCCCATGAGCATAAACTCTCAGCCCTTGGGGGTCTCGCCGCCGCTGCCGCGCATGAACTCGGCACGCCGCTCGCTACAATTCAAGTCATTGCCAAAGAAATGACGCGCGAAATCCCCGCCGACACGCCCTTGGCCGAGGACGCGGCCCTCGTACTGTCTCAGGCGCAACGCTGTCGCACGATATTGGAACAGCTTTCTATGCGCGGTGACGAAGGCGATGTTATTCATGACCAACTCAGCCTCGAAGATTTGTTCGAAGAAGCGGCAGAGCCCTTCATTACCATAGAGCCTGATATTTCCATCCATACAGAGGGCGACGGTCTTGAACCTGAATTACGTCGCCAGCCTGAGCTGATTTACGCTTTAAAAAATTTCATCGAAAACGCTGTCGATTTTGCCAAAGATCAGGTCATTCTGACTGGACAATGGGATGAAAACACAATTACGCTTTATATCGATGATGACGGCCCAGGATTTGACCCGACAATAATAACACGCTTAGGCCAACCCTATGTCACCACGCGCAGTAAGCAGAAACAGAAGACAGTCATGGC
>CAYGSV010000118.1:0-7764 GCA_964352635.1 uncultured Algimonas sp. | reverse complement strand
AGCTTACGGGCCTAATAACTCCATCCTCGATAATTGCCATGTGCGTGTGGCCTTTGCGACCAATGATGAACGCACGGCCAAAAGGTTATCAGACGCTATTGGCAGCACCACAGAAATGCGCGCCATGCGCAACTATGCAGGTCATCGCCTCGCGCCTTGGTTATCCCACGTCATGGTGTCTCGCCAAGAAACGGCGCGTCAGCTCATCACGCCGGGCGAGATTATGCAGCTCCCCGCTAATGAGCAGCTTATTCTCTTGTCCGGCTTTTCCCCGATAAAAGCCAATAAAGTCCGTTATTATGCGGATAAGAATTTCACAGGACGTGTCGCCGCGCCTCCCAATCCCCCCTTCGGCAATGGCGGTCTTTCCCCGGACAGCCCTTGCATGTGGGGCGCGCGGACACGGTCTGTGGATGACCGTCTTTATTCAGGGGTTGATGAAGAGGAACAGGCCAAGATAGCGGCGCGCCTGAACGCCAATAAAGACGAAGGCGGCAAAGAGCAGAATCCAGAATTAGTAATTGAACGGTCTGAAGAGGCCCGAGAGCCCAGTGATGGCAAAGACAAATGCACCGATGAAACTGACGAACTAACACCGTCTATCAAGCTCGGTCAATTCGTCAGGAACTCCCAAACACTCATACGCGCCCACGATGCTTCTCGCTGCATTGAACCAGAATTGGGGATGTAAAATGGATAAACTTAACCGCCGGATCAGAGGCCGTGTGAATGAGGATAATTTTCAAAACCTCATGGCGGCCTCGCGCAAAAAGGGAAAATCTCAATCCAAAGAAATCAATGCGGCGTTGTCTTGTTATTACAGCAATGAACGCGATGACATGAGGGACTCAAGAATCTTAGCTCGCCTTGATATGATGGTTAGGCATAATCACCGGCATAGCCGCGACCTAAATTTCATAACCGAAATAATGGCCCTGTTTCTCCAATATTTCTTCACAATGGCCCCGCCTCAAAAAGCCAGTGATATGGATGTTCACGCTGCAAAGGGGGTTTCCTTTCTTAATGAATTTGTCGATCAACTTGGACTTCGTATGAAGGACGGCGGGAAAACATTTAAGCGCGCCTTGGATGATATTCTGGTAGCCGATGAGGATTTCTTCAAACTTGATGAACTGGCACTTTTGAAGGCCTTATCAGCCAAGAGGATAAGCGCACCATCTCCCAAGGAGACTGAGGATGCGTAATTCACAAAACCCAGCCACCTCAGAACGTACATTGGCCATGCTGCGCACCGCGCTTGGCGAGGACATTGTAAGCGCACTAGATGACCCCAAAGTCATAGAGATTATGGTCAATCCAGACGGCAAGCTATGGCTGGATAAGCTCGGTAGCGGCATGATCGATACCAAAGTGATTATCACGCCTGAGCAAGCCGAACGTGTTGTGCGTTTGGTGGGCACTCATATCAATCAGGATGTCACAACAGAGAATCCTATCGTTAGCGCTGAACTTCCCGGCAATGGTGAGCGCTTTGAGGGGCTATTGCCGCCCGTAGTCTCTGCCGCAGCCTTCAGCATCCGCAAAGGCGCGGTAGCCGTTTTTAAACTTGATGATTACGTGGCCGCCGGCACGATGACTAAGACGCAGGCCGAGGCGCTTACTTACGCTGTTGAAGCGCGTCAGAATATTGTCATTGCGGGCGGCACATCGTCAGGCAAAACAACGCTGGCAAATGCCATGTTAGCCGTCGTAGCGCAGACCGGCGACCGCGTTGTTATTTTAGAGGACACACGAGAGCTGCAATGCGAAGCGGAAGATACAATCGCGCTGCGCACTCACGGTAAAAATGTACGCCTGTCTGATCTCGTGCGCTCCACACTGCGCCTCCGGCCAGACCGTATCATTGTCGGCGAAGTGCGCGGGCCGGAAGCCCTCGACATGCTCAAAGCCTGGAATACAGGCCACCCCGGCGGCATCGCGACCGTTCATGCAAATTCAGCAAAGGCGGGCCTATCCCGCATTGAGCAGCTTATTCTTGAAGGCGTGCAAACGGTTCCGCGCGCTCTGATAGCGGAGGCCATCGATGTGATTGTCTTCATTTCCGGACGGGGGTCCAAACGGCGTATCGAGACAATCGCGCGCCTGATTGATGTGAAGGGTGACAGTTATCACCTCGAACCTCTCACAGTCCCGCCCGCCATTCTCAACCTCACATATCAAGGAGACCAACCATGTACGGAACTACTGCATTAAATATACATCAACGCCTTTTCTTAGGGCTCATTATCATTGTGGCCGTCAGTATGATGTTCCCGCATACGGCGCACGCAGCAGGCTCGGCCATGCCGTGGGAAGCGCCGCTGACCAAAATACTTCAATCTATTGAAGGTCCAGTGGCGAAAATATTCGGGACTGTTGTTATTATCATGACCGGGCTTGGCTTGGCCTTTGGTGATGCAGGCGGCGGCGTTCGCAAGCTCATCCAGATCGTCTTTGGACTGTCTATCGCCTTTACCGCGACAAGCTTCTTCCTGAGCTTCTTTAAGTTCTCCGGCGGAGCATTGATCTAATGCATGAGGCTCTCCCAGAAGGCTTCGCCATCCCGCTTCATCGGTCATTGACTGAGCCTATTTTAATGGGCGGAGCGCCGCGCACGGCGGCGATCATGAACGGGACAATCGCGGCGGCCTTTGGGCTTGGCCTTCAGCTCTGGGCACTCGGCATCATTTACTACGTCTTGTCCCACACGCTCTGCGTCTTTCTCGCCAATCGCGATCCGCAATTCATGGACGTTCTGGTCCGCCACATCAAACATAAGGCCTATCTCGCATGTTAAACCTCTCTGAATATAGAAAGCGTCCGAATTGTCTGGCTGATTATCTACCGTGGTCAGCGTTGATCGCGCCCGGCGTGGTTCTCAATAAAGATGGCAGCTTTCAGCGCACGGCCAAGTTTCGCGGGCCTGATTTGGAGAGCTGTACGGAAGAAGAGCTAGTCGCCACATGTGCCCGTATCAATAATGCGCTGCGCCGCTTTAGTTCCGGTTGGGCCCTATATTTTGAAGCGGCAAGGATTGAAGCTCATGATTACCCGCGATCCAACTTTACCGATGCCGCGGCGTGGATAGTCGATCAAGAACGCTGCGGGCAATTTGATGAGAATTCCGAGTTATTTGAGAGCGTCTATTATCTGACCTTCCAATTCATGCCGCCCGCTGACCGCACCTCGAAAGCAGAGAGCCTGCTGATTGAGACGCCCAAAGACGAAACGCCATTATCGGCACAAGATCATCTGCATAGTTTTCAATCCGAAACGGATAGATGTCTGGATCTGCTCAAGAACCAAATGCCGCTAGGGGCATGGCTGACCGACGATGAAACCCTGACATACCTACACTCTACTGTATCTCCCAAGCGTCATAAGGTGACAACGCCGGACGTACCTGCTTATATAGACGCGGTGATTGGCGGGGCCGACCTCGTGGGGGGGCTTGTTCCGCGCCTTGCCGATCATTCTATCCATATATTGACGATACGCGGCTTTCCCAATGAGACGACGCCGGGGATACTGGATGAGCTAAATACCCTCGGATTTTCATACCGCTGGATGACGCGGTTTCTGCCGCTTGGAAAACCCGATGCCGTAAAGACCATCACGAAGATACGCCGTCAATGGTTTGCCAAGCGCAAATCTGTTCTCGCGCTTCTCAAAGAGGCTCTGCTAAATGAACAATCTGTCTTGGTAGATAGTGACGCGGATAATAAAGCCGCGGACGCCGATGCAGCCTTGCAAGATTTGGGCGGTGATTATGTGAGCTACGGCTATCTGACCACATCCATTTGCGTTATGCACAAAGACGCCGCGACTGCCGAAGCCCGGCTTCACGCTATTGAGCGCATTATCAATGGCAAAGGCTTTGTCACCATCCATGAAACCGTCAACGCGGTTGATGCCTGGCTTGGCACGCACCCTGGTAATGCCTACGCTAATATCAGAACGCCGCTTGTCTCTACGCTTAACCTTGCTCATCTCATGCCGTTATCGGCAGTATGGGCCGGACCTATCGAGAATACCCATTTAATAGATGCTCCGCTTCTTTACGCAACAACGGAAGGCCATACACCGTTTAGGCTAGTGACCCATCAAGGCGATGTCGGGCATATGCTTGTTGTCGGGCCAACGGGGTCAGGTAAATCGGTTCTGCTTAATCTCTTATCTTTGCAGTTTAAGCGTTATGCTGGCGCTCAAGTTTTCACATTCGATAAAGGCGCATCATCGCGTGCCATGATCGATGCCCTCCAAGGTGATTTCTATAATCTTGCCGCAACTGATTCAAAACTCGTCTTTCAGCCTTTGAAAGATATTGATGATGAGGCCGAACTGTCTTGGGCGCTCGAATGGGTGATTGGTTTGCTCACAAATGAGTCCGTTGAAATCACGCCAGATGTCAAAGAGGTGGTGTGGTCAGCACTCCAGAATCTAAGCAGTGCCCCTGAAGATCAAAGAACGCTGACCGGATTATCAGCGCTGCTCCAATCAAAAGACCTCCGGCAAGCCCTTAAGCCTTTTACGCTAGATGGGGCCTTTGGTTACTTACTGGACGGGAATAAAGATACGCTCACGCTCAATTCTACGCTCGCCTTTGAGATGGAAACATTGATGCACAGTAAAGCCCTTGTTGCGCCTGTGCTAACTTATCTGTTTCACAAATTAGAAGCCAGATTTGATGGCCGTCCCACATTCTTGATACTGGATGAAGCTTGGGTATTCTTGGATGATCCCATGTTCGCGGGACGTATCCGAGAATGGCTTAAAGTGCTGCGTAAGAAAAACGTCTCGGTGATATTTGCGACGCAGTCACTCTCCGATATTGCTAATTCGACAATCGCGCCTGCAATCATTGAAAGCTGTCCGTCTCGAATATTTCTGCCCAATGACCGGGCTATGGAGCCGCAACAACAGGCGCATTATGACAGCTTTGGCCTGAATAAACGCCAGATTCAAATCATAGCCTCCGCTACGCCTAAGCGGGATTATTACTTTCAGTCACGGGCTGGCAACCGCTTATTTGATTTGCAGCTTGGCCCCGTTGCCATGGCCTTTTGCGGTGTCGGTACGGAGGCGGGTCATAAAGACCTCGATCATGTTGTGGGTGAACATGGGCCAGATGATTTTGCCGCCAACTGGCTTGATTTCAAAGGACTTGATTGGGCCGCAGATCTCATCCGCTCAGGATTTAACACAGATGAAGAGGAGTATGTGCCGTGGCTCGACGTAGCAGAATAATTAGTAAGCTTTTATCAGGTGCTATGATTGCCGTTATGGGGATGTCTTATGCCCCAATGGCGAGCGCGCAATTTGGCGGTATTGTCTATGACCCCGCCAATTTTAAGCAAAACTTCTATACGGCGGTTAGAAGTTATACGCAGATTGTCAGGCAGGCCCAACAGCTTCGTAATGAAGCGCAAATGCTGATTAATCAGGCCAAACATCTCTCTAAGCTTGATGTGAACGCCGCATCAGAACTCAATCGTATCTTGAATGAAATTGCTTATCTCAACGCGCAGGCTGAAAACGTGAGTTATGAGGTCAGCCGCACGCGCCAGCTCGTTAAGGAACATTTTCCGGAGAGCTATGGGGATATGTCTGATGATGAACTTTTAAAGCGGGCCGATGAGCAATGGCAGATGTCACGACGCGCCTATAATGCGTCCATGGTCATGCAGTCCAAGATGGTTGAAAGCTTGGCAAAAGACCGCACTGTTTTAAATAATCTTACCAATAAAAGTCATGGGGCTGTTGGTGAATTGCAAGCCACACAATCGACCAATCAGCTTATCGCCTTGCTCATCAAGCAATCCATGCAAGCCCAACAAATGCAAATTACGCAAGCCCGTGCTGACAGTGTTGAAGCGGCGCGCCAGCTTGCCATTGAGGAAGAAGCCCGCGTGCGCCTCAAGCGCTTTATGGGTAGCGCCAAAGGGGCTTATAAGGGGGCAGCGAAGTAATGGCTGATCCTACAGACATTGGCGTCATTGACGATTTCGTTAAGACTTTTAGCACCTATATTGATAGCGGCTTTGGATTGCTTGGGGCCGAAGTCCACTATCTGACAGCAATTATTATAGGTATAGATATTACGCTGGCAGGCCTCTATTGGGCTATGGGGTCTGATACCTCCGTTATCGGAAAATTCCTCAAAAAAGTGATGTATGTCGGCGTTTTTGCGCTGATCATTACGAACTTTTCTTATCTCGCGACTGTCATATTTGATAGCTTTGGCGGGCTTGGTCTTAAAGCGACAACCACGACGCTAAAGGCAGAGGACCTCATGCGGCCTGGCTTTATTGCTAATACGGGCTTTGAGGCGGCACATCCCATCATAGGTCAAATCGGTGAGCTGACAGGCCCCGTTAAATTCTTCCATAATATTGTTTTGATTTTCGCGCTGTTTCTGGCGTGGATTATCACGATGTTCGCCTTCTTCTTTTTAGCAATACAGCTTTTTGTAACCATCCTTGAATTTAAGCTCACAACATTAGCGGGCTTCATTCTGATACCATTTGCCCTTTGGAATAAAACATCATTTCTCGCTGAGAAGGTGCTGGGAAATGTAGTCGCTTCGGGCATCAAGCTTATGGTGCTGGCCATCATCGTCGGTATTGGAACCACCATATTCGGGGATATAACATCAGCATTTACGCCGCCAAAGGATAACCCAAAAGCGATTGTGCCGATTGATCTCGCTGACGCCATGTCCATTGTTCTCGGCTCAATGGCTTTACTCGCACTTGGAATATTTGGCCCTGGCATCGCAACAGGTCTTGTATCTGGTGCGCCGCAATTAGGTGCTGGCGCTGCCATTGGCACAATGGCGGCGGTTGGCGCAGGTGCGCTCGCAGGCGGGGCCGTAGCAGGCGCCGCAGGCAAAGCCGGTATGAAAGCTACCACATCATCAGTGAAAGCCGGCGCCTCTATGACAGGCGGTACAAAGCTAGCCTTTGCCCTTGGCAAAATGTCCGTGGGGAATGAAGGCCTTAAAGGTAACATTGCAGGTGCAGCAGCCGTTGCTCAAGCCGGCGCCATGTCTGTTGCCAAAAAAGTAGGCGGTAAAGCTCTAGCCGCAGGCGGGGCAATATCTACGGCTCATGGTAACGGCGCGCGCGGGGCTATGCGGGCGCTCTCAAAAGGAATGAAGCCAGCGTCTCCAAGCGTAGCGAGCGGCGCAAAGTCACAGCCTGATTGGGCTAAGAAAATGAAAAAGCAACAACACACGCGCAATGCAGGCCGACACGCAGCTCATGCAATGCGCGGTAATGGCGGCGGTAGTGCCAGCGGCCCATCACTTAACCCAGACGGATAACTGAAACGACTTGAGGAGATACGATATGTGGAAATGGAAACGCAATCAGTCAAAATATGGCTATACGCCCGTGCCGGAAACGCCGTATCAAAAGGCTAAGCAGGTCGTTGATAACCGGCTTGGGTCCGCTCTCGTGCGGGGCAAAAACTGGCGCATGGCCTGTTTCGGTTCCTTCGGGCTTTCCTTCTTGCTCGCAAGCGGCATGATTTATCAAGGCGCGCAAGCCAGTGTCCAAGTTCATGTTGTCGAAATCGATGCAGATGGGGGCGTAAAATCCGTCAATCCTTTGCAGGGTAAGTTTGAACCTAGTGACGCGCAAATCGCTAATCAACTCGCACGGTTCATTAGCAATGTCCGGTCTGTCTCAATTGATCCCGTCGTCCTACGTGACAACTGGCTTGAGGCTTACGGCTTCGCCACTGATCAAGCCTCTATCGCTC
>CAYGSV010000117.1:1334-7807 GCA_964352635.1 uncultured Algimonas sp. | reverse complement strand
GTTCGCGTACCGGGTATAACCAGGGTGAACGCGCTCATATGCATTTTGAACAAGCGCAATATCTGCCGATATCTGATCGGGCGTTAATCTTACGTCTGAAGCATTTTGAGCGTGAGCCGCAATTGTGCACAGTGGCCAGACAATGGCGGCGGTTATTAATGACTTTAACATATGTGTCTCCACACACCCCAACGAGAATCGTTCAGGTGTAATGGAAAGCTCGCATTAAGATCATTAGGGGTCGTCTCAAAGAAACTATTGAGACGATGTTTGTACGAAGTGAGACAAATTCAAAGAAATGAGACGTTTTTCTGGAAATGATGCATCAAGTTGAACGCAACATTGGGATCTAGGCAGCTTCGATCACAGGCCTAGGACTAATCCTTATATGTGCAGGTTTTTACTTTTTCTGCCATATTCTGGCCGAGACGACTGACCCAGCAATCGTCTTGAATAGAACAATAGCAAGCACTTACAATAACTGAATTATCCCAAGCGGCTAATAGTTTTTCTGTCCGTTCCTCCCAAGGAACTGAAAATAGCGTTACTTCCTCTCCGGCTGCTATGACACTTCCCGACGGATTTGAACCGCGATAGACATCGTAACCAAAGGCTTCATCTTCACCGACGGTATTTATTATAAGAGCATCAAGATTGCGATAAGATTGACCCTGATAAGTTATATCTACGTTAGCAACAACAGCCGGGCCAACACCTTTGTTTTCAAGAAGAAGTTTGAAACCATCACTTGAGTAAGTATTTTTTATGCAAACAAAAGGCCATGTCATAGCTCTTTGTTGGGCTTTCATCGCATTCACTTCCAAAATAGACACTCCCAGTGCCATGGATGATATAAGGACAGCGCCAAAAGACGCCATACGGTTTATATTTATAGATTTTGATTGAGCCCGATCCAACTCACTGGCTTTTTCAACCTTATCTGGCTCCTTCCTAGTTTCTGTGTTTGACATTTTGTTTCATACTTTCGTTATTCGGTTTTAAGTTGCGCGTTCGACTTTCGATAATGAGATGGAGTCATTCCACTTATTTCGCGAAACACGCGATTAAAGGTTGGTTTTGAGTTGAAGCCTGAATCTAGAGCGACCTGCAAGACGGAGTCCCTAGTGGACACCAACAAAGCTTTCGCATGTTCAACGCGCATCGTATTGATCAACGTGTTGAAGTTTGTGTTTAATCCTAAATTGATCGTCTGAGACATATAGGTCTCATTGGAATTCATACGTTGCGCTAAATCTCTCAACGATAGTGAGGAAACCAAAAACCAAGAACCATTTATTATCGCAGACTTAAGCGCGTTGCCATCGGCAACCCAATCGCGCGGTTTTGTGACAGACACCGGACCGGGGTTTCTTGAGCTATTATACAGTTTGGGAAATGCATGTGAAGTTCGGGAGAGCGCTCCCATACCAAGCCAAGAGATGATCGCAGTTAAAAAAAGCTGCAATGGAAAAACTTCTATATATTTTTCGTTGCCAGAAAAAACCGAAACGATCTGCGAAGCAATGAATATAACCCCCGCTAAAGCAAATGACCCCAGTAATTGTTTAAGCCACACGGGATCAAACTCAGTTTTAGTTGACTGAGTCTCAGCAAGAAACTCGGTGTAACGTTTAATTAAAATATAAACGCCCACGCACCCACCAACAACCAAAACAATTGCTGAAAGTGTTTCTATGGGGACAATATATGGATCATGAAGTTTTGCCGTATAAGCCCATTTGGACTTGTAATCGCCTAGCGCAAGGAAAGCCCATGTATAGTAAAGAGATTGTACCATTCCAGGCACTAGTAATCCCCACCGCCAACCCAGCGGTTTATCGTTCATCAGCGACCATGCGTGAAGATACAAAAGAGGTCCAAGATAGAGCTCAGTGTCAAATGGCGCAAAGGTGAGTCCGGGCCAGATCCTGTAAAAGCTTGAGAATCCTATAATTTGGGGGATTTGAACGGTAACAACGGCGATTAAAAACGCCGCAAAAAATATATTGGCCCGTCTTTCATTCTGACGAAGCAAAAGCATTATCGATGTCATAACCATGGGTATACAAATCGCAAACATGAGCGCAGAACGCCAATTGATTTCTATGACCCCTAATATACCCATCGAGAATCCATATAACTCAAATCTAATCACCATGAAACTTTTATGATGGTCAGAATATGGACCAAGTGAATCACAGAACTTCTTATGCAATGCCTTATGTTTCGCACAAAATTCTAAATATTCGTCTCAGAAAATGTGAAAAATGTCTCATCTCTTAAATTGATAGTCAGGGTGAAAATTTACTGTTTAGAGTTTTGGATAGCAGCCATTCAGAGACTCAGCGGGTGAACTCATAAATGTTCCGATTGAAATAGTTATACGCCCCTTCAGGCTTAACATCTTTGGAAATAGAGAAGAAACTTTCCCCAATCACATAAACCTCTCTGACCGATACCGGGTCCCCATTGTCTTCACTTAGATGTTCCGTTGAAAAGATTATCGTTCCATCATGATTGAAGGCTTTTTCCTTAACTGTGTGACCGTTTACTACGCGTCCGTCTGCTGAAATTTCGAACGTAGCTTTCGTATCTTCCCAAGGTTCTTCGGGGTATGAAATTGAGTAAGTGACAGCTGCCGGGTCAATAGATTCAATTGTGGCTTCAGCAGGGATGCTGACCCGCTTGTTCGCACTATAATCCAGATATGTAAGTGTGCCGGTCCAATTGCCTTTCAGAACCCCAAACTCCTGCGCGGAGATAGTTGGAAGCGAAGGATCGTCGGAACTTTTGGTCGTCTTACTGCACCCGCCAACAAACAAGAGGAACGCGAGCGCGCTCAAGAATAACCATGGCTTCATGAAATGTCTCCAACAGTTATCATTTGACTATCAGATCCAAATATTAATTTCGTCTCATTGCCCAAATTAACACCGCATTAGACTTCAAAAACATAGACAACTTTGTTGAGTGCATAAAAGTTTCGAAAGCATCCCGACCAAGTCATTTTGAGTGTCTTAAGACAATGGGCTAAGGTCCGCTAAGCCCACACCCCTTAGCAGTAGAATAGGAGTCTCTAGTAGCTCCCCCATAAGCAACATGCCAATTGGCGAAAAATTAGTAAATATTGACATTTTGCTGTTGCTGTCATATATAAGCTTTTAAAGGAGGCTGTAATGCAATTTCAACAAGTCCATAGCGGAAAGCGGGCAGTCGCCCTGCCCCAAGGAACGTTTCAAATTACGGATGCTGAAGCGGAAGCGGGCGCACGTTTTGCGGTTAAGGTCTTTGGATTGTGGGGCCTGAACGATACTGAGAGCTGTATTCTCTTAGGCGGTCTCGGTACTCGCACCTATGCACGCTGGAAAAAAGGCCATATTGGCCCGATGGATATGGATAGAAAAATGCGTCTCTCTATTCTGGCTGGTATTCATAAAGGTCTCAAATATCTCTTTACTGAAAAGCAGCGCGGCTATGACTGGATTAAAAAGTCCAATGCACACTTCGGCGGCGCCCGCCCGTTAGACATCCTCCTGAACGGTCGTATGACAGACCTTATGGCGATAAGAGACTATCTCGACGCTGTCCGTGCCTAAGCCGCCTAAGACCAAACGCGTCAGATGGGCGAGAACTTATCGAATTATCTCGTCTATCTTCCCGCCAATCGATTTGTTCGAAGACACATCAGCCCCTGAAGACTGGGAACTCCTCGCCTCCCTAGAAGCTAAGAGTAACCCCCGCATCGTTGAAGTTATTGGTCAACTCGCTCTCGTGCCGCCGGAACGGCGTGTCTCAGGCCTGGGTGCATCACATGTCATGGCCCCTTTTACTCATGTAAGTCCCAATTGGGCAGGCCGATTTCATGACGGATCTTTTGGCGCTTACTATGCAGCCAATAAAGCTGAGACTGCCCTAGCGGAGACGATGCACCACCGTTCAAACATCTACCGCGCGAGTGACGAAGCCCCCGGGTGGTTCTCTCAATACAGAGAACTCATCGGAAAAGTCGATCATAGCTTTCACGATATAACTGAGAGTGATGACCATACTGACTGCCTTGCTCTAAATAATTACACAGCCTCTCAAACACTCGCACGGGATTTACGGCAAAGCGGCTCGTCAGGTGTTCTTTATCCAAGCGTAAGACATGAGGGCGGGCTGTGTCTCGCAGCGTTCTGGCCGGATGTAATCAGCATACCTGTTCAAGGTCGTCATTTTGCCTATCACTTCAATGGCGAGCTTATTGACATGTATCGGGATGAAACCAGCGGCGAAGTATTCAAAATAATCCCATAATTTGACCTCATTTGAGGTCACTTCATATCACTCAAATTACCCCCAAATAACTCTCGTTTTGAGGTCTAAAACTTTTTCGCACTGCACACAAATTGCACACGCGGACGCCTAAGTTATTGATTTAATTGAATAGTCGTTCCGATCCATCATGGGCGCAACGCTTACGCTGAAATCTTGAGGCTTATACATTCCTGAGCGTGCTTATCGGTTTGTTAAAATTATAGACCCTTTATAAGAGTTTTATACCGACAACAATACCGCCTATGTTTTAGAGAAGTCTCTGTATTTACCGAGTGTGAGCAACAGCGTGGCCCCGATGAGGAAGCCATAGGCTACAATCTTTAGAACATTAGAATAATCAGCGTCATCGCCTCTGAGGATATTAAACACGATGGGCGATGTGCCAGAACCCAGACCAAAGGCGGCGTAGATAAGACCGTAAATGAGCGCATAGGAACGCATGCCAAAATATCGTGAGACAAAATATGCCATAAGGTCGAACTCGACACCTGCCGCGACACCCACAAGCACAAGGGCTAATACGTTCATCGCCACACTCATATCCCCTGCTAGAATAAAGCAGCCGAGAGCTGGCAAGCTCATGAAGATAAACGCAATCATAGGGGCCCAGAAATGATCGACTAACCAACCGCCTAAGACACGGCCTACCAGCGTAGATAAACCGAGCACGCCTGCGCCTATGAACAAATGAGTCGCATTTTGAGGACTATAGCCTTTGTCGAGAAGGATAAATTTCGAGTTCGCAATAATACCTGAAACCACAGCGCCTAAGAGTAAAAATGAGAATAAAATAATCCAAAAACGATAATCTTTGAATGTCTCAGTGACAGATAAACCAACCAATTCTGACGGGGAATTATCTGCACGGACATAAACCAATACCAAGTAAGCGGCTAAAAACGCTGCCATTAGAATGATAACACCAACAAACCCACCGAGACTTGTTACGACTTGCATGGATACGAATAACGCTGTTGCGAACGCGCCCCCCAGCATTAAGAGACGTCCAACGCCCTTGCTTTGTTTATCATCCGTTGCGGCAAGCGCCTTTTCTTCTTTTTTATCGCGGAAGAGAATAAAGGCGATAGGCAAAGAGAAAATAATCGGCAACGCTCCGACACTCACATAAGCCACGCGCCAACCAAAATTATCAATCATAAACTGGATTGAAGGCGTTGCTACAAACCCATAAAGCCCTGTGCCTGTTAGCGCGATCCCTAAAGCTAGCCCGCGATATTTGTCGAAATTATTGACGATCGCTTTTGTCCAAGTAATTGGCAAGGTTCCAGTGCCCAAGACAGCCGTAACGAAGAAAATAAAGTAAAAAACACGAGGGTCAGGCGTCATCAAAGCGAACGACATTGTTCCCAAACCCAATGCCACGATTGATGGAAGTAAAACCTTCCGCGCGCCGATTTTATCGACCAACATTCCTGCAATAGGCGCACTCACGAGGACGCCTGCCGTCATATATAAATAACCTGCTGTAATGGTTGGTCTGTTCCAACCGAACTCTTTCGCGAGCTCTTCACCAATAACGGCCAAGGCCCAATAAGGCAGTGGCGAGAGACATAACATGATACCCACTAAAGAGGCTAAGACGATTGGCCATCCCTTGGCCCATTCACCTTCACCGCTGCCCTTTTGAGAAATATCATTCATGTCACACCCTACAGCTCTTAAGACTCTTAGCATAAGCCATGTAAGAGAAATGGCGAGGGGAATTTGACTTATGACAATCAGATTAAACCGACGCGAAGCTCTAGCGGGGCTAAGTGCGCTCTCCTTATCCGCCTGCACAACGCCCTCCCCGCGTTTTGATGCGCAAATTATTGTCATTGGCGCGGGCTTATCTGGTCTCTATGCCGCCATGCTTTTGCAAGACGAAGGCAAGGATGTTCTGGTGATAGAAGCCGATAATCGTGTTGGTGGACGCATGTACACATTGGAACAGCCTGAAGGCTATACAGAAGGTGGCGGTCAACAAATTGGGGCCAGTTATGCTCGTATTGTGGATGTCGCTGATAGGTTAAACGTCCCTCTCTACGAAGAAACAGGTCGCGGCCCTGATACGGCTTATTACCTCAATGACAAATGGCAGGATAGCGGGTCATTAAACATCGACGCTTTCCCAAAAGCCTTTCAAAAAACGCCGC
>CAYGSV010000117.1:0-1324 GCA_964352635.1 uncultured Algimonas sp. | reverse complement strand
CCGCTGGGCAAGAGGCTTCGGACAATATGGATGTTTCGGCAGCCGCTTACCTGGCATCGAAAGGGTTCAACGCAGACGCGCAAGCCTTGGTTGGAAGAGCCCTGAACGCCAATAATTTAGAAACCTACTCGATTCTCAATCTTCATCGGTCGCTGCAACTCTTTCGCCAAAGTGCGAGCATGGGTAAAAGCAAATATGTCGAAGGCGGGTCGCAACGCTTACCTGAAGCTATGGCCAAAAACTTAAGCCAACCCGTTCGACTTAATAGCTATGTTGAGTCCCTTCATGCCATGCCAGATCATGTAAAGCTGCGTCTTTCAGGACACTCTCGCCCTTTAATAGCTGAACACGTCATATGCTCGATACCGTTTGGCGCACTTCGGCATGTCAATACAAGTGACGTAAATTTAAACGCGTCGCAAAGAGAGGCCGTCGCTAATCTTCCCTACACGCAAATCCTTCAATTTCACGGACGTGTGAATGAGAATTATTGGGAGACGGACTCACTGGCCCCGTCTATGTGGTTGGACAATTCGCTAGAACGTATCTTTGCGGACTCTGATAAAGACGGAAGCCTGAATGGGTTCATTCGCGCGTGGATAAATGGCGATGGCACAAAAGCTTGGCAGTCACAGTCTCCAAGTGTCGCACTTTCAAACTGTTTGAAACAAATCGCAAATGTGCGGCCAGGACTCGCCAAAGTTCTGGACATGAGACATGTTGTTGATTGGACAGGACAGAATAAATTGGCAGGTGGCGCATACATGCATTGGGCCCCAGGACAGGCTAAAAAATGGGCCAAAGATATGGGTAAACCTGCGGGCCGTCTTTATTTTGCCGGCGAGCATTTATCGCATTTACACACAGGCATGGAAGGCGCGATGGAATCCGCAGAACGCGCCGCCTTTGACTTGCTCAACCTTTAAATTCGCCATAAAGAGCGGTCATGACAATCAGACGCGGACAACTTGCCGAAATGGCAGCCAATTATTCAACTCCAGAACTTGAATTTATGTTCTCTGAAGGGCGCGAAAGACATTTCGCTGTGGGCAAACATTTAATGACTGAAGGCGATCGCACGAATTATTTCTTTGATTTGTTAGATGGTACGGTTGCCTTGGCTAGAAATGGACGGGATGGCCGACGTCAAATCCTGTCTTTCCTGGGTGCAGGACAATTTTTAGGCGCCTCTTCAACAGAGAGATATCCCAATCTCGCCACCGCCCTAACTGATGTGACCGCAATTTCTTACCCAAGAGCCGCCTTGGAAAAAGCCCTTGAATCATCGCCGATATTTGCGTCTGAATTTAGGAAGGTTCTGACC
>CAYGSV010000116.1:0-7818 GCA_964352635.1 uncultured Algimonas sp. | reverse complement strand
CCTATACTGCCTTGTACCTTTTCTGTGGCGAGGCGTAAGCAATTTGACAGTTGGGATAAATTTGTTCTGCCCAAGCTCTTTGGTCGCGGGAAAATTATTTGGGGCACACCTGTCACCATTCCCGAAGACGCGGATGACTCCGCGCTTGAAAAAATACGTCTCTTAATTGAGACGGAAATGAATACATTACTAGCCGACGCCGAGATCGCGCTGGGCCACGCGGCGGTAGAGCCTGCCCCCATGAACGCAAAATGAGGCGGCGTTATAATATCCTGATGCGGTCTCTTTCTCTGATTGCGCCGCTTTGGTTGGCCAATCGCGTTAAGTCTGACAAAGAAGATAAATCTCGATTGGGTGAGCGATATGGCAAAACCTCATTCTCGAGACCTAAGGGACAATTAATTTGGATGCACGGCGCATCCGTTGGGGAAACCACGATGATGCTCCCGCTTATTCAGCGTCTTTTGGACGCCGATCCGAACCGTTCGGTTTTAGTGACAAGCGGGACAGTCACGTCAGCGAAACTCATGGCAGAGAAATTACCCGACCGCGCCTTTCATCAATTCATCCCCCTCGACGCCCCACATTATGTCGCGCGGTTTTTGGCGCATTGGACACCTGACCTCGCGATTTGGGCGGAGTCAGAAATTTGGCCGAACCTTGTTTTGCAAACGCATGAGGCGGATATTCCCATGGCGCTGATTAATGCGCGGATGAGTGAAAAATCGCTTACGGGCTGGGCAAAACGCGCAGCATTCGCAAAACAAGTTTTTGGCTGTTTCAATCATATCCTGCCCGCTGACGCACGAACCGCGAAAGGGCTATCCCATATTTTGGGCACCGAAATAAAATCGGTTGGCAATCTGAAATATGATGCGCCGCCCCTCACCTATGAGAGCAATGAAAAGAGCACGTTAAAAAAATCCATTGGCAAACGCCAAGCCTGGGTGGCGGCGAGCATTCATGCAGAAGAAATGGATGGCGTTATAAAAGCGCAAAAGGAAATAGACGACGCACTCCTTATCCTCGTCCCGCGTCATCCCAGCGATGCGGCCTCACGCATGATTATTGCGGATCACCCGCATCTGAACATTGCGCGGCGGTCAAAGACCCAAACGCCAACGGCGGAAACTGATATTTATTTATTTGATACTTTGGGCGAAATGGGATTGGCGTACTGCTTAGGCGATTTAGCCCTTGTCGGTGGGTCATTGTCTCACGAATTGATGGGCCATAATCCTTTAGAGCCCGTGCGCCTTAATATACCCACGCTGACAGGGCCGCATTACGCGAGCTTCGCCGAAGTCTATGCGCCCTATATCGAAAATAATGCCATACAAGCCATTGAAGAACCGAGCACCCTCGCCCAAGTTGTAAGCGATATGTTGGCTGCACCTGAAATCCGCAAAGATATGACAAAACGCGCAACAGATATTGCCGCGCATATGTCGGGGAGTTTGGATGTGACGATCAAAACTTTGGAGGGCTTGTTATGAGGCCGCCAGAATTTTGGAACCACCGTCACGGGCGTGATGCCGCGCCGATGATACGCACGCTCCTGTCTCCGATTGCTTGGATTTATACGAAAGCTGTCCGTCGCCGTTTCAAAACGACGGAAAGCTATGATGCAGGTATTCCTGTTATTTGCGTGGGTAATGCGACCATGGGCGGGACAGGGAAAACGCCTATCGTTATATATTTACTTCAGAGCTTGCGACGTATGGATTTAAATGCGGTCGGCTTAACCCGTGGATATGGCGGGCAAGAAAAAGGCCCAATCCCCGTCCATCAACGCCACACTGCGCGAGATGTCGGAGATGAACCCCTGCTATTGGCAAGACATGGGCCTGTCTGGGTGGCCGAAGGTCGTGATGACGGCGCGCGTGCAGCACTTTCCCATGGCGCACAAATCATCGTCATGGATGACGGGCATCAAAATCCGCAACTCTCCAAGACTCTCTCTTTACTCGTCGTCGATGCAGAGGTTGGCTTTGGTAATGGCTGTGTTTTTCCTGCAGGGCCCTTACGCGAACCACTACAAGACGCGCTCGACCGTGCCGATGCAATCGTCCTTATGAAGCCCACATCTGACTATGAGATTGAGCCGCACCTCGCGACACAATTGAAAGGGCAAGTAGTCATTCCCGCCTATCTCGCCCCACAAGCGGAACCGCCGCGCGGCAAGCTCTATGCTTTTGCAGGGATTGGACGGCCCAATAAGTTCTTTGATGCGCTACGCCGTAACGGCGGAGAGATTGTCGAAGAAGTCCCGTTCGCGGATCATCATGCCTATGATGACGCAGATATTGAAAGCCTATTTCTGCTGGCCAGTGAATATGATGCCTCGCTGATTACAACGGAAAAAGATCATGTCCGCCTGCCCCAAGGGTATAAAAAAGGCATCCATGCTTGGCCGGTCAAAGTCGTATTTGAAGATGAGCTAACGATACGCCGCCTCCTTCATCCGATTATTCAGGCCGTTAAATAAATGGACGCCTCTTTTGGTAAACGCGTGAGTTGGCGCATCGAAGCCCTCGCTTATGACGTCGTGAGTTTCATTTTAAACCTTTTTCCCTTTGCGTGGGTGTCGCGGGCGGGCGGTAAATTACTGCGCTTGATTGGCCCGCTCACATCGAAGCATAAAATTGCAAAGAGGGGTTTGAAAATCGCCTTCCCCGAAAAATCAGAAGCAGAAATTAAAGTCCTACTCAAAGCGCAGTGGGATAATACGGGCCGAACCTTTGCCGAGTTCCCCCTGATGCACCGCATCAAAGCCTTTGATAACACGCATGTCGAGATAAAAGGGTTAGAGCATTTCGAAGCCAATGTTCCCGCCGTTATTGTAACGGGGCATTTCGCCAATTGGGAAGTGATGGCGACCGTCTTGACGCAATCGGCCAAGCCTGTACGGATTACCTATCGCAAAATAAATAACCCTCATATTGATAAACGCGTGCGTAAACAGCGCGAAGCTTATGGCACGAAATTCTTGGTGCAGAAATCAACCCATAAAGGCGGGCGACAGCTTTACGGCGCGTTGCGTCAGGGTGAGAGCATCGCGATTTTGAACGATCAGAAATTTAATACCGGCCTGCCTATTCCGTTTTTTGGAACCGAAGCCATGACCGCTCAGGGCGCGACGCGTCTGGCGTTAAAAACCGAACGCCCGCTCTTGCCTATGGCTGTCACGCGGGACGGCACCAAATTTACAGTGACATTTTATCCGCCGATAGATTTCAACCGAACGACAGAGCGCGAAGAGGCCGTGCTGGACGGCGTCACAAAAATCACGCAGTTTATCGAAGACCGTGTCAGAGAAAATCCAGCGCAATGGTTTTGGGTCCACAGAAGATGGCCAAAAGAGTACTATAAATAAAGGGATGTGAGATGAAGCGAGTTGGGTTAACGCTGTTAGGGTCTTTGGCTTTAATCGGTTGTAATACACAAACGACGACGAACGTATCAGATACGACTCATGTGTCGACAGCGACATCCATCAATCCAATCTATGTCAACCAACACGGTTTTTCACCGAGCAGTCCTAAGCTCGCTTTTTATCGTGGGGAATTAGATAACCCTGTCAATTGGACGCTCCACAGTTCAGATGGTCAAACTGTCTTAAGCGGCCAAACGGAACCTGTCGGGTATTCTGTCACGGCGGATCAACACCTGAATAAAATAAATTTTTCTGACTTTGAAACTTTGGGTGACGCGTATTATTTAACCGTTGACGGTATCAAAGGCCCGACATTTGATATTGCCAAGGGGCTTTATCGGTCTTTGAAATTCGATGCGCTGGCTTATTTTTATCATGCACGAGCGGGTGAACACATTACCCATCCTTATGTGGCGCGAAAACATGCGCGTCCTGCGGGGCATACGAATGAAGTCGTGACTTGTTTCAAAGGCACAGATTTATGGGGCACAGACTGGCCGGGGTGTGATTACGCCTTGGACGTCACGGGCGGATGGTATGATGCCGGGGATCACGGGAAATATGTGGTCAATTCGGGTATCTCGACATGGACGCTGCTCAATGCTTATGAACAATTTGGTAACGCCTTTGCCGATGGAGAGGTGAATATTCCTGAAGCGGGGAATGGCGTGAATGACCTCCTCGATGAAGCACGGAAGAACATCGAATGGATGCTGTCTATGCAGGTGCCAAGTTCTTCAGAGAGTGGCGGGACGAAGCTCATGGTGCCTGTTGGACTACAAGAGACAGGTAAACCGCTCACCCTCACTGAAATCGACGCGTCTGGCATGGTGCATCACAAAGTCCATGACGAAAAATGGATAGACGGCACGACCATGCCACACCAAGCGAAAGAAACACGCTATCTCTATCCACCAAGCACAGGCGCCACATTAAATGTCGCCGCCATAGGCGCACAATGCGCGCGCATTTATAAATCGATTGATGCGCAGTTTGCAGGCGAATGTATGGAAGCCTCAACGAAAGCAATGGAAGCAGCAGTCAATAATCCGGATATTTTTGGCTACGATAATTTTGATGGAGGAGGGCCATATGGTGATAGAGATTTCAATGATGAGTTATTTTGGGCATATTTTGAAATTGGGCGAGTTAATGAGGTCTTTATAGACACGAGACTTAAAAGTTTTCTGATAGCTGAAGAGATCACACGAAAATCATTTGCGGAACCAGAAATCGAATTGGGCTTTAATTCTGTTGTCGCTCTTAGCCAAATTGCGAGTGAAAACGATCGCTTTGTGATTGACTTAGCTGAGTTGTATTTAAAGCAAACCGCCCAAGAGAAACTCCACTTCCCGCTCTATTCTGAAAAATATCAATGGGGTGGGAATAGTAAATTTGCCAATCGTGCGATAATCCTTGGAACTGCTTATCAATTAACGGGTGAGAAAAAATATCGCGATGGCGTTGTGCATCTGATGGATTACCTCTTGGGCCGCAATCCGATGGGTGTGTCTTATGTAACGGGCTATGGCGATAACCCTTATAAAAATCCGCATCACCGCTTTTGGGCGAAGTCCATTGACGAAACTCGGTCAGACCCACCCGCAGGTGTTCTGTCTGGCGGGCCGAATAATGACAATATGGCTGACCCTGTGGCAAAAACGATGGTTGGCACTTGTGCCGCGCAAACCTGCTGGGTCGATGACCACGGCGCATGGTCACTGAATGAGGTGACAATTAATTGGAACGCTCCGTTATTTTGGATGGCGGCATTTTTGGATGCGACGGAAGCTTCGCTAGAAAGCAAACCATGAAATGAATGCTGTATGAACGAAAACGAAGGCCCTGTGGATATTAACCCATTATTAACCACATTAAGCTGACTATCCGACGTTACTCAATGTGAAAGTCGCGTCATGCAATTACAATATGAAGACATATCGCAAGGCGAACAACATATAGCGCCTTCTATTCCCGCCCAAAAGGCACCACTTGATATCTCTGTTCGCCAAGAAAAGCAGTTTCAACTCGCAGCTTTGAATTTGTTTACAGCGGTCATAGTGGCCGATGAAAAAATACGCCAAGTCGAAATTGATACATATATTCACGCCCTAAAGAGCTGTTTCTCAGAAGAGGTTATCTTGGAACTTGAATATGATTTTTTAGAAGAAGCAGACCGTATAAAAAAGATTTTGTCCGGGCCGTCAAAAAGATATTGGCTTGGTACACAACATATGACGTTGCGGAATTATCCCAACCATCGATTATTGTTAGATAAGCTCTGGAAGATTTCTGTCAGCGATAATTGTCTTGATTCACGCGAAGCAGAAATCATTGATTTCTTTGCCTATCTTTGGCGTGAAAACTAAGCGCTTTTCTGCCCTTTAGTCGCGTCCCACGTCTCAAACTCATGCGCGATACAGCGTTCGATGAGCTTGCGCCAGACAGGTTCGGCGATGTCGGCGGAGAGGCCTTGCTCTCTGGCCTCGACTAAAACTTTGTTGACGACATCTTCGATACGGTCCGCGTCATAAACAGCGTCGCGGTTTTGTTTGATACGCGCGGCGGCGTGCATATAGCTTTGGCGCGTCACGAGAAGGCGCACGAGGTCTCGATCAATCGCATCGACGCCTTCGCGGACGTCGGTCATGCTCTCACACTGTTCGGGTAATTTCGCCATTCGTATTTAGCCGTCTTTCGGCCACTCCGTCAGTAATTCAGGGTCGAGGTTACGATTACGCCACTTTAAACGCCAGCATAAATGCGGCCCTGTTGAGCGGCCTTTTGACCCGACTGTCGCGATTTGTTCGCCTTGTTTTACGGATTGGCCCGGCTCCACCAAAATTTCATCTGTGTGGAGATACATGGAAATCAACCCTTGCCCATGGTCCAAGAGCACCATCGCCCCTTCGAAATACAAGTCATCATCCGCAAGGCTGACGACACCATCGGCAGGTGCGTAAATCGGTGTGCCCACAGGCGCGGCCAAATCGACACCGTAATGCGGCCGTTTGGCTTCGCCGTTTAAAATACGCTGTGCGCCAAAATTGGTGGTCTTGGTGAAGTCCTTAACGGGATAAATAAATCCGTCTTTGAACCCCATCGTCTCAGCGCGAGAGGCAAAACCTTGTTTTTTCCGCGCTGTAGAAGAGCGAATACGTTTGAGTTGGGCGTCCGTGAAGGTGGAGACTTGTGAAGGTGGGAGACCGTCTATGCGAGAGGTGTCGTAATCGCGGGGGGTAAAATCGAAAGTTACGCGGTCACCTGCAACTTCGACAAAGTTCGTTTTTTCATCACGATCAAAACCGACAATGAGTTGGCCTAACTCATTGGCCTCTTCATAATAAAAATCATCTTCGCCACGCGCAATTTTAACTTTTTGATTTGGGAGTGTTTGGCAAACAACCGCACCACCCTGTTTCGCAACCCCTGAACAAGAAAGAGGCGAGGAACGTCTTAAAGTGGCTTTCTCTCGAAATTCTTTGGAACTCTTTTCAGAAAACTTTTTCTCACCTTCTGATAGAATTGGTTTTCCATCTTGGTCACATTTCTGCCCCCAAGAACAAACATCACTAACGGAAGTAATCTGCGCTGAGCTTTCTTGAGCAGAACAAGCCACTAAAGGAAACGCCAAAGCCAAAACTGTCAGAGCCAAAGCTCTCATTATGCGTTGTCCCGTTTCCAAGCGGCCAAACTTGCACTCGCATCTTTATAGGCCTCTTGCTTATAGGCGCTCCAATAGCGGAGGCGCTCCAGCGGGATTTTATCGCCCGTGACGGCGCAAGACACATAAGCGCCTGTCTTCATAATGGTGAAATCAGAGTCCCCAAAATGGATCTGCGCTTCGCCTTGGTTTTGAAAAAAACTATTCATAGCCGCTCTATAACGGGTTCAGTTTGGAAAGCGAAGGGGGAATGGCTGTGGTTTTGTGAAACTGCCTATATTTCCTCCACCGCAAAAGCGGGGGAGGTGCGTGAAGCCTTTTGAAAAAAGGCGAAGGGCGGAGGGGGTGCGCGTTGTCCAACGCGCCCAAATAAGCTTGTTTCCTATCAACACGTTTGTTGATTCGCCTTTTGACGCCGCAGACGCGGCGCACCCCCTCCGGTCTATCGACCACCTCCCCCGCTTACGCGGTGGAGGAACTAATAATGATAATCAGAACAAATCGCCTTGAGGCGTCTGAGGTTTTGAGGGTGATTTCGACGCTTTCTTCGGCTTCACCTTCACGCCTCCACCTGCAATCACGGCGGCGCGGTCACCGTCGGCGAATGTTAGACTGACGGATTGCCCTGCACTCACGGCGTCTTTGCTGCGGACGACTTTGCCTTCGTCATCTTGAACGAGCGCATAGCCGCGTTCCAACACACCTTGATAGCTATAGG
>CAYGSV010000115.1:0-7862 GCA_964352635.1 uncultured Algimonas sp. | reverse complement strand
GTTTGAACCGTACAGGTGCGAAACATCATTTCGCGACCATGTGTGCCAACTTTCAGCATATAATCACGCATAATTTTATACCGGCCCTTTGGCATGATCGGCACATCTTCGAGTTTCGTATCAGGTCTGAACCCTAAAGAAAGGAACCCTGCCCCGATCTCATCGGCGACGGCTTTCACTTCACGCAAGTGACGGCTGACTTCGCCGCAGGTCTGATGCACATGTTCAAGGGGCGCGCCCGATAATTCTAATTGCCCGCCTGGTTCAAGCGAGACCGAAGCCCCATCGCGTTTTAACGCAATAAGTTTGCCCCCTTCATGCACAGGCGCCCAGTCAAAACGTTGCAAGCCTTCTAGCATCGCTTTTATGGAACACGGCCCGTCATAAGGCAGCGGCAGGAGCTTGGCATGGCAAAAGCCGATTTTTTCGTGCTCTGTCCCAATGCGCCACGCTTCAACAGGTTTTGAGCCTGCTGCGAGATAGTCAATCATTTCGGATTTATGCTGCAGGGGTGCTGCATCTTTACCAGAACTGGGAGCGGCCATTTTTAATCCTGCTTACAATCTCTTATTCGCAAAGACCCTTACGCTCTGACAGTTTTGTCGACAAGACCGCAGACACGCATGACGGTCACTTTTATTTGATAAACCATATATATGAGACTCGCGCCTTAAACTGTAAAACTTTGTGATAGGCTCACGCCGCATAATGCCTTTGCGAGGGCTCAATTGTTTCAGTATGGGTTAAAATCAGACAGGAGCCCAGAATGGCCATTGATTTTATTGATTTGAAAACTCAGCAAGCACGTATCAAACCAGAGATTGATGCCGCAATTGCAAAAGTGTTGTCACATGGACAATATATCCTTGGCCCAGAAGTGCGTGACTTAGAATCTAAGCTTGCTGATTTCGGCAAAGCCAAACACGCCATGGGTTGCGCTAACGGTACAGATGCCCTCCTTTTGCCGATGATGGCCTGGGGCATGCCGCGCGGTGTCGCTGTTTTTTGTCCAAGCTTTACCTATTGTGCCACTGTGGAAGTTATTTGCTTGCTCGGCGCAGTGCCAATCTATGTCGACATCGACCGTGACACTTATAACATGTGCCCAAACAGCCTGCGCAAAGCCATTGAAGGCGTAAAGGCTGAAGGCAAGCTGATGCCTTGGGGGGTTATCTCCGTCGATCTCTTTGGACAGTCCGCAGATTATGAAAGCCTAACACCTATTGTGCGCGAACATGGTTTGAAATTTATCGCCGATAGCGCGCAAGGCTTCGGCACAACACAAAATGGCAAGCACCCGCTTCACTTTGCTGATGTGGCGACAACAAGCTTCTTTCCTGCAAAACCGTTAGGATGTTACGGCGATGGCGGGGCTATACTGACAAATGATAGTGATCACCTCCATATAATGAACAGTGTCCACATCCACGGCATGGGAAAAGATAAATATGATAATGTGCGCGTAGGCCTTAATTCCCGGCTAGACTCAATACAGGCGGCTATAGTTTTACAGAAACTGTCGATTTTCGAAGATGAAATTGAAAAGCGGAATGTTATCGCGACGCGGTATATTAATGGATTACGCGGTAATGCCATGCGTGTCCCCGCTGTTTTAGACGGCGTAGTCTCTACTTGGGCACAGTTCACCATCGAAGTTCAAAACCCTGATGATTTTGGTGCAAAAATGCGCGAAGCAGGCATCCCAACGGCGCGCTATTACCCAAAACCCGTCCATAAACAGACCGCTTATAAAGACTACCCCTCAGGCGCTGGCGGCATGGCCAATACCGAAGACGCGATGACCAAAGTCATTGCGCTGCCCATGCACCCCTATCTGGATGAAAACACGCAAGACATGATTATTGAAACCGCCAAAACGGCAATCGCCTAGCGCCAATCGCCTTTTACCGCTTGCCAAAGCGACAGTAATGACAAGGCGGCCGTATCCGCACGCAAGATACGCGGCCCGAGGCTCAATGATTTGACGTCGCCGTGCTGTTTGAGGGTCTGTCTTTCCTCATCGGTAAATCCGCCCTCTGGCCCAATCAGTAAAGTCACGGGTTCGTCCGTCTCTTGAATAACCTCTCGGGCTGTTTGGGCATCCCCTGCTTCATCCGCAAAAAGAATAGTCCGTCCAGATTGGAGGCCAAGCCAATCTAGCAAGCGTTGAGGTTTAGAGACATCAGGTATATCCAAGCGTTCTGTTTGCTCAGCCGCTTCGATGATTTGGGAGCGCGCTTTCTCGAGATTAAGTTTCGGATATTGGGTACGTGCCGTGATAACGGGCTCAAAGTGAGAGATGCCTAATTCTGTACCCTTCTCAAAGATAAAGGCCGTACGGTGCTTGCGAATAGGCGCAAAGGCCAAACGCACATTCGGCATAGAGAGGGGTGCGCGTAATCGCTCTTTTATGACAAGGGTGGCTTTTTTCTTAGACAGCGTCACTAGATCGCCCAACCATTCCCCGTCTCGACCATTAAAGAGACGTAGGCTATCGCCCGCCGACATCCGCAAAACGGTTGAGAGATAATGCACGGCCTCTTTCGCCAAGCTTACCTCTGCGCCTTCCGACAAAGCGCCCTCATAATAAAGTCGTTTAAGCGTATAATTTTCGCGCATGGGATTGTCTTAGTCCAAGACTTCGCGTTAATCACGAGCAAATGAGCGACCCAAACAATAATTCCGTTATTAAAGACTCTGATAAAGGGCATTGGGTAAACCGCACACCGCTCCCTATTCGCCCTTATCTGCAACTCTCCCGCCTAGACCGCCCTGTGGGATACTGGCTTTTGACCTTACCCGGATGGATTGGCTTGGCCTTTGCGTCTTTGACACATGGCTTTGCTTGGACAGACCTGAAATGGGCGGTGCTGATTTTAGTCGGGGCCATCGCCATGCGCGGCGCGGGCTGTACCTATAATGATATTGTAGATCAGGATTTTGATAAACAAGTCGATCGCACCGCGTTACGCCCCCTGCCAGCAGGCACGGTAAGTAATAAACAGGCTTGGGGCTGGCTTTTTTGCCAATGCTTTATTGGCTTGATGGTTTTACTGTGTTTGCCAAGACTAGCGCAGATTATAAGCCTTGGCTCAATACCCCTTGTGGCGGCTTACCCTTTTATGAAACGCATTACGTGGTGGCCTCAACTCTGGCTCGGCATGACGTTTAACTGGGCGGTACTGGTCGCCTACACTGCCAAAACAGGAGAGATAAGCTCGCCTTTATGGCTGCTTTATATTGGGCTTATTTTATGGACCGTTGGCTATGATACGATTTATGCCTGCCAAGACATCGAAGACGACGCGATGGTGGGCATAAAAAGCACGGCGCGGCGGTTTGGCGATAATGTTAAACTCGGCGTCCTTATCAGCTACGCGATCTGTAGCCTCTGCATATTCATCGCCCTGCATATGAAGCTCACAAAGCCTCTTAAGAATACACAGCTTGAAACTGTCTATTACGGCACGTTTTTTGATCTGACGGTGATTTTCTTTTTATTCATGCCGTTTTTAATTCACCTGATGACGCAGGTTCGAACCATCAAAATTGGCGCACCGGAAGAAAACCTAAAAGTCTTTAAATCAAACGTCCCCGCCGCAATTTTACTTCTGCTCTGCTGTCTCCTCATGACAGGCTTTCACTATGCGCTGTCTATGGGCTTGCTCGGCTTCACCGATACGGATTTGTCAGTTTTTGAATAGGCGCTCACTCTATCGTGATGGCAACTTCACTCGCACTTCAACCGTATAGTCTTAAATAGAGGTCTGAGTATAAGGAGTATATCCATGTTAAACAAAACGATTGATAGACGGACTTTGGGCCTTTTAACGGGCGCATTTGCGCTTTCTGCCTGCACCGCATCATCCAATGCGAGTGAAACGTCAGACACATTAGGCAGTGGAACAAACTATACAAAGGATACGAACATGAGTGATGAGCAATGGGCGACCCTGACGCCTTCTGAATGGAAAGACCGTCTGACAGAGCAAGAATTTTACGTGCTGCGCAAAGAAGGCACAGAACGCCCTTTCACGAGTCCTTTCAACGACAATAAGGCCCTAGGCACTTATGTCTGTAAAGGCTGCGCACTCCCCCTCTTTAAATCGGACACAAAATTTGATTCTGGTACGGGGTGGCCGAGCTTTTTCGATCACATCCCAGGCGCGGTCGAAACCAAGAAAGACTTTAAGCTTATCGTCCCCCGTACCGAATATCATTGCGCCCGATGCGGCGGCCACCAAGGTCACGTCTTCAAAGACGGCCCACGCCCAACAGGTCTTCGCTATTGTAACAACGGTATCGCTTTGGACTTTGTTGAGGAGACTTAATCGATCAAATACAATTTGATTCAACTTTCAATTGTCTTTCTAAAAGGTGAAGCTTTGTAAATATTATCGTTACTCGCATTGAATTTATTGTTTTTCAATATATATTCATCCCTATTCAATAAGGAGATGACTGTGAAAAAATTAACTCAAATCGCGATTGTTGGAGGTGCCATTCTGACAGCAGCAATACTATCAACAGCAACTTTTGCCGGAGATTGGGGATATGAATATCTCGATAAAAAAGCGGGCAAACTAAACGAAACAATTCACACTTCGACGTCTGATAATACAGCCGTGGCTTTTATATGTAGCGGCACACAATTACGCGCCTCTATTGCTACGGAGAACAACTCGGCAGGCATGGTATTGGAAAAATGGTCAAAAGACCGTACTCGAATGAGTAAAAAGGTTACGCTGAGCGTTAACGGAGAAGCTGTCGATACTTCAACTTGGCGCATTAGTCGAAAATACAACATTTACACGACACTAAAACGACCAATAACTGTTCAACTTTACAAAGCAGCCATGAATGGAGAAGCCGTATCTTTTCAACGAGAAGGAAAAGAAGCGATTAGCATTACGTTCCCTGCACCCGACGATGTATTTAATGAGTTTGGCCGTGATTGCGGCGTGGGAGATAATTTTTGAAGATCATAGTTAATAAGACCTTAAAGCGCCTACAAATTTCATAAAATTTAGGGTCTTGCCAAATCACGATTCCTGAGTACTGATATAGTTATTGTTTGCCGTGCCATTGTGGCGCCGCGTTTATGAAAGGAGGTGTGATTTGTTTATCTGTTTTGAGGGGTCTGCCCGAAGCTGTTAAATCAGCCCTTTCGTAAAAGCGAAATTGGGTAATTAAGCTATCTATTAATGAAACCGGCATGACGTCCGGTGAGACCCAAACTTCAAAAAGAAGCCCTCTGATACTGTCAGGGGGCTTTTTTTCATGGCATAGTCATATCATTGATTCCCAAGGATATCTTATGGCCATTGCGCGTACCGTTGACCGTCGTTTGTTTTTTGTGCTCGACCGCGTTCATACGCGCCTCTCTCAACAAGCGGATGCTGTGCTGTCTAAAGGCTCCGGCATTGGCCGTTCCCAAGCCCTTGTCCTTGTCTTTTTGGGATATAATGATGATTGTCGCATGACGGATTTGGCCGAAGGAACAGGGCGCAATAATGCCGCCATATCGGGCCTTGTCGAACGCATGGAAAAGTCAGGCTTAGTTGAACGCCGCGCCTCTTATGGTGATCGTCGTGTAAAGACAGTCGCCCTGACCTCTGAGGGTTGGGCAAAACGCGAAGCCGTCATGAATGATTTTCGTGACTTCAATACGCAACTGGTCAAAGGCTTGAGCGAAGCAGAGATTGAAACCGTCTTTAAGTTCCTAAAACTCGCGCCTGAACAAGTCGTTTAAGTCAATAGACGCGAGAGCGCGCACAGGTTAAGTCTCTTTCATGGCGAAAGCAAAAAAGAACAAACAGCCCCAACAAAGCGTGCAAGTCGATATCGTCTCTGACGTTGTCTGCCCTTGGTGTTGGTTGGGATATCGCCTCTTTGATAAAGCGCGCAAGCAAATCAAAACCCCCATCACCCTCACATGGCGGCCTTACATGCTCGACCCAAGCGTTCCCGCAGACGGCATGGATTACAAAGCCTATATGAAAACTAAATTTGGCGATGGGCCGTCTGATAAATTCAAAGCCATGCGCGACATGCTAGAAGAGAAAGGGCCGCAATACGGTATTGATTTCCAATTCAGTAAAATATCGCGCCGCCCAAATACACTAAACGCGCACCGCTTAATAAGATGGGCGCAGAATAATGAGAACACAGGCACTGAAACAGCCGAAGCCCTCTTCGACGCTTTCTTTACGCAAGGCCATGATATTGGCGATGTCGCAGTGCTGGCCAACATTTCTGAAATTGTTGGATTAGACCCTCAAATCACCGCAGATCTATTGGCCACGGATAAAGACGCCAATGCCGTCAGAGAAGAAATAATGTTCTTCCGAAACCTTGGTATTTCGGGCGTGCCCACCTTTATTTACAATGGGGAATTTGCGGTTCAAGGGGCACAAGACCCAGACGCCCATATCCAAGCCATTCAACAGGCCATAAACTCCGGCCCGCCTACTTAAGAGGAAAACCATGACCACATTTCAAATCGTTGCGCTTTACGCCGCACTCAATCTTATTCTCGCTTGCGTGCTGATGTTGCGCGTCGGGAATAAACGTATCAGTCAAAAAGTGAGTCTTGGCGATGGCGGTGATGCAGGTCTTATCGCGCGTATTCGCGCCCATGGGAACTATATTGAAAATGCGCCTTTGGCCCTTATTGGTCTCTTCGCACTCGCCATGATGAATGCGCATGTCATTGCTTTGCATATTTTCGGCGCAGGGTTTTTAATCGGACGTCTGGCGCATGCACATGGCATGGATCAGGAAAATGCCCTTGGAAAAGGCCGAACGATTGGCGCGGTTTTAACCCTCCTGACTTTACTCGGCACAGCCCTTTACCTCTTATTTTTAGTCTTCACTTTTACATCCATTTAAGTGCAGCTTTCAGGTGTAAATCTTGGCAAAGCCTGATAACAGCCGCGTCATGAAATCACCAATTGATACGCCGATAACGGCTGAGTCCCTCGCGCCCACTTTGGATAGTCTTTTATCCTTTGCCAAAGCGGCAGGGGCAGAAAGCTGTGACGCCGTGGCAACACATGGTCGCTCACTCTCTGTTGCCGTACGCGAAGGCGCTCTCGAAGATGTCGATAATAGCGAAGGTCGTGATGTTGGCCTCCGCGTGATTATTGACGGGCGGCAAGCCTGTGTGTCGAGTTCCGATATGTCAGCGCAGTCTTTAAAGATGCTGGCCGAACGCGCCGTGGCGATGGCGAAGCTCGCCCCGCAAGACCCTTATTGTGGACTGCCAGACCGTGAGGTTTTGTCCGACCTAACATCAGATTTGAATCTAGAATTATATGACCCCATCAGCAAGACACCCGAAGACTTAAAAGCCCGCGCTTTAGAGGTTGAGGACGCCACGCTATCGGTGAAAGGCGTCGCCCAAGCCGAAGGCGCGAATGCCAGTTGGGCGACCTCTGCGATATGCTTCGCCACATCCGATGGATTCCAATCAGGGTGGCAATCCTCCCGTCACGGCTTATCCGTTTCAGCCATTGCGGAACGCGACGGGGCAATGGAGCGGGACTATGATTATGACGGGACGCGTTGGTTAGAAGACCTGCGTTCGCCTGAAGAAATTGGCCGTATCGCAGGTGAACGCGCGATAGCCCGGCTTGGCTCTCGACAAATGGCATCGGGTCAATGCCCTGTTATTTTCGAAGAACGATTAGCAGGCTCGCTTGTCTCTTCATTTTTAGGGGCGATAAATGGCAATGCGATTGCGCGTGGTGTCTCCTTCTTAAAAGATAAAATGGGCGAGACAATTTTTGGTGACCACATTCAAATTATTGACGACCCCCTTATTATTCGAGGACAAGGCTGTCGGCCTTGGGACGGCGAAG
>CAYGSV010000114.1:0-7952 GCA_964352635.1 uncultured Algimonas sp. | reverse complement strand
GCCGAATTGATTTGCTGAACGGCGATGATGATATGGGAAAATGGTATTTTTATGGAAATAATACCGAGACTGTCGGCAATCACCTAATTGTTCATGTGGGATATTCAAATGATTTCATCGATCCTTTAGCGGCAACAGTGACCCTTGAGATGGCGGATGGATTACGCCAGGTTAAGGATGTAAACTCAGCTGGCTCGGTTCACTCACAAAGCCTGATGTCGCTTGTGCATTTCGGTATTGGTAGCTCAGATGATATTCAGCGCGTTATCGTCAGATGGCGAGACGGTAGCACTCAAATTATGGATAATGTCGACGCGGGGCAAGTTCTGGGCGTTGGGCGTTTCCCAGAGGTTCAATAAGTGAACCGCCGAGAAATAGTGAACTCAATAATTGGTAGTTTCGCCGTGGCGACATTGTCAGCATGCGTTTCGCCATCTGTGCAACCAGTACTAGGGAAAAAGGCCATGCTGACGTCCAGCAATCAACTCATCGCTCTCAAGCAAGGTGATATGCGTTTAGAGCTCATCCCGAATTTGGGCGGCAGTATTTCGGCCCTGACGTGGCGCGAACACGATATTTTGCGTCCTACGCCGTTGGATAATGTTGAAATTACAGAGGTATCAAGTTTCCCCCTCGTACCAGTTGTCAACCGCATTCCTGACGGACGATTTACCTTTGACGGGAAAGAGGTAGATTTAGACGCAAACTTTATGGGGCTGCCTGACTTTATTCATGGATTTGGGTGGCGTAATTCCTGGCGGGTCGATAAGCATAGTGAAACGCAAGTGGAATTATCTTATCGTTACGCGGCTGAAAACTGGCCATGGGAATTTGAAGCACGGCAAATTTTTACCCTCACAGATAGGGCATTGAGGATTGAGCTTTCGGTTGAAAACCTCAGCGAAAGTATAATGCCGGCTGACCTTGGATTTCATCCTTATTTCCCGACAACGCCTGACACGCGGCTCTTTGCAAATTATCAGGGCCATTGGGAAAATAATGATAAGGGACACGCTTTGAGGCGTGTGCCTGGCTCTTACAGACAAGATTTCACCAAAGGTGCGGGACTAAGTGAGCCAGTAATGACAGATCAAACCCATTATGGTTGGGACGGCAAAGCTACTCTAAGAGAGCAGGGGCGTCCTGATATTACGATAAGGGCTCATGAAAACATCACCAACTTGCACATATTTTTCCCGCCTAATGGTAATTATGCTGCCATTGAGCCCACATTAGGCCGAGGTAACCCTTTCAGCGTTTTACCAGTAGAATATAAAGTTTTAGAGCCTGAGGAGGCGTTAAAAGTCTGGATGGAGATTGAAGTTTCAGAGCGTTGACCCTATTAACCTGCTTTTCTCTTTGTTATTTTAGCGAAAATCCTTATTTAGAAGTAAGTATAACAGATTTACCAAGTCTTTTGCTAAGTTACACATAATAGGCAGAAGGATTGAGAAGGAAAGAAATGGCCCGCGTTAAACCCTTGGTCACAATCAGAGAACAGATAGCAGATAGTTTGCGTTCTGACATTATCGCGGGCAAAATTCAGCCTGGAGAGCGTGTGCGTGAAGAGATTTTGGCCGATAAGTTTGGGGTCTCACGTGGCCCTATTCGTGATGTCCTATTACAGCTCAACAAAGAGGGTTTGCTTTCGTCCAAGCCTAATTGTGGCGTTACAGTAAACGAGCAACTTGCGCCGGGATTACATTCTCTTATGAAATCGCTTCGATTGAAGATAGAAGTTGACTGTTTAAAGCTCCTAAAGGGGAAACTTGTTCAAGAAGATTTTGATTTTTTATATGATATTGTTGATAAATTGCATATGGCTTTGAAGGCTGAAGACTTTACGAGTGCGACAGAGCAAGATCTTGCTTTCCACCGCTATATTGTCCGGAAGGCAGGTGGTGAAGACTTAGTGAATGTCTGGACATCAGTGGCTATGCGTATGCGGATTGACTATCGTCGTATCAGCAAGCCCAAGGAATCCTATGATGAGCACAAAGCCATCGTTGAGGCGCTTGAGGCGGGCAATATGAAACATGCAGGTGAGGCCCTAAAAGCTAATATTCGCTAGATGAGGGGACTTAACGCCCCATCCATCCCCCATCAACCAGAACAGTAGATCCATTCATGTAATCTGATGCGTCTGACGCCAGAAAGACTGTAGGCCCCTTGAAGTCATCTGGTGATCCCCAACGGCCTTGGGGGATACGGCCCAAAATAGACTCGGAACGGCCAGCATCGTCGCGAAGTGCTTGTGTGTTATCCGTCGCAATGTAGCCAGGCGCAATAGCATTCACATTTATACCTTTTGATGCCCATTCATTGGATAAAGCCATAACCAGTTGCATCACGCCGCCCTTACTGGCTGCATAACCCGGAACTGTGATGCCGCCCTGATAAGAGAGCAATGACGCGGTAAAAATTATCTTCCCACCGCCACGGTCTATCATGTCTTTACCAAAGGCTCGGCTTAGTAAAAATTGTGCGGTTAGGTTCACTTCTAAAACAGTATCCCAGTATTCATCACTATGTTCTGCGGCAGGAGCTCGCATGATGGTGCCCGCATTATTGACTAAGATATCGATGGGTTTTTCGTCCGCTCGTACGCGTGAGATAAAGCGTTTTACTAGTTCGCGGTTAGAGAAATCACATTGATAAGCGGAGAATTTCCGGCCTAATTTTTCAACGGATTGGCCAATACTAGAACCTGAGCTTTCTAGGCTAGCAGACACGCCAATAATGTCAGCGCCCGCGTCAGCCAATCCTTCAGCCATTGCTTTACCTATGCCGCGTTTGCAGCCAGTTACCAAAGCCGTCTTACCCTCAAGTGAGAATTTATCTAAAATAGATGACATTATGATGCGGCTCCGCAATTTATAATATATTTCATACCGGTTGGGTTTGTATCTAAAGCGTGAAAAGCTTCTCCTACTTGGTCTAACGTAAACTCGCCTGTGAAAAACGGCTCTATATTAAGTTTTCCCGATGCGACGAGCTCAATAGCTTTGTTATAATCAGCCGCTTCATAGACGCGTGCACCCACAAGCTCTAACTCACGCCAGAAAAACTTAAACAGGTCCACTTCGGCAGGCTTGGAATGTATAGCAACAATACAAATCCGCCCTCTGACAGCGGCGATATCCGTCATAGCTTTCACCGCAGGCGCGACGCCGGCCACTTCGAAAACGACATCCGCGCCTTTGCCATTCGTGCGTTCCATGACAACAGCTTCGATGTCTTCCTTTGCAGGATTGATAATATCAACCCCATTATCAACGGCAAATTTAAGGCGTGTTTCGTTGATTTCTGAAATGAGTACATTGGCACCTTCGGCTTTGGCGACCTGGGCAATTAATTGACCAATCGGGCCACCGCCCAGTATGACGACATCTTCACCTGCTTTCAGTCTGGCGCGAGCAACATCATGACAGGCAACAGAGAGTGGCTCAATGATTGCGCCCGTGCGTAAGTCAATATTGCTAGGAAGTTTATGAAGTGTACGGGATTTCACAGTCCAAGTGCTTTGGAGACACCCTGATGTGTCAATGCCCATAAAATTTAAGTTGTGACAAATATGCGTATGGCCATCATCACATGCGGGACAATCGCCGCAATGATCTAGGGGACGGACAACAACCTTGTCGCCAATATTAAAGCCGGTAACATTCGCGCCGATCTGTCGTATTGTACCAGACATTTCGTGTCCAATAACGGAAGGCGGGCAGACACGGTGGTCCATGGCACCATGGTAAATATGCATATCAGTGCCGCAAATGCCGACATATCCAACATCAAGTGTGACTTCATCAACTCCTGGGGGGACAATGGAGGAGGGGACCACGCCAAATTTGGAGTCGCCTAAATATTGTGCTGCTTTCATGGGGTTTACCTTAAGTCTCGAAAATTAAGTGAGGTTTTAAAAAGGAGTCGTCAAACACCACGCCGGTACCTATCAAATCAGGCACTAGAGCATAACCGTCTTCAACTTGGATTGGACGAATGGTGTATTGATCAATTGGAAAAGAGTGAACTTCTAGCAAGCCTGCATGGGGTTGGGCTGCTAAGAGTGAAACATGAAGCTCATGCATGCCGTGACTACAGATTTTCAAACCGTTCGCGGCTGCAAGTTCCGCTACTTTCAACCATCCTGTGATGCCGCCAATATTTGAGGCGTCAGGTTGAAGAAAACTAAGTTTTGCGTAGCGAACAGCTCGCTCAAACTCTTCAATGATGTGGAGGTTTTCCCCCATCGCCAGCGGGATAGATGTAGCCTCTGCGATGCGGCCATAGGCTTCAAATTCATCGGGAGAGACAGGCTCTTCAAACCACGCAATATTGTATGTCTCTACAGCTTTTGAAAAGGCGATTGCCTGCTTTTCATCATAGCTATAGTTTGCGTCAATCATCAGCGTAGCATCATGGCCTATTAATGAACGAATAAGAGCAACACGCGCAACATCCCGTTCCATATCGGCTTTGCCGACTTTTGTTTTTATCGCTGTGTGTCCAGCGGAGAGGCTTTGCTTTACCTTTTCGTCTAAGCGCTCCATCGAATAATCCAAATCAATGAAACCCTCGTAACATGCTGTTTTGTTCGTTGTGGCCCCTAAAAACTTATGAAGCGGCTGACCCGCACGTTTGCAGCGAATGTCCCACAGGGCGATGTCCACGGCGGATACAGCGAAACTGAGTAATCCGCCTCTGCCAACGTAGTGATTTGTATGTAGTAGAAACTCCATGATGTCTTCAACATCCCGGCTATCTCTGCTCGACAATAGCGGTTTAAGGTCATGTTCAATCATTGTGGCGATTGCGCGTCCGCCTTTGCCGCCCGTGTAAGTGTATCCTACGCCCTCAAATCCGTCGGCAGTCGTAATGCGGCAGAGGATAAGTTCAAAATGCGTGTGTATGCCATGGCTTGCATCTACGAGTGTTTCGGCTAGCGGTATATTGTAATACTGAGTTTGTACTTTTTTTATCTGTGCGTTTATTGAATGGTTCAAATCGACTTGGTCATTCGAACAGGCGTCATCCGTCAATATTGTTGTTGATGAGGGTGTCGTATTGTTCACTTTTTAGTACCACGCGCTATCGTATTTTTACGATTCAACACTATATAAATATAGTCAATTGTAAACAATAAACCCAAATTATCTACGGAACTACCAGTTTGTAAATGATCCATCAGGCTTATATCGACGTGGCGCTTCCCAAAATTCGAAAGATTTTTCTTTTAACAGTTTTTCATTTGCATCTACGCCAATTCCGACGTCACTAGGGATTGGAAATACACCATTATTATCAACGGGGCGGCCAGTAAAAAGGCGGTCGTGGTCAGTTTTATTTGGAGAGTAATTTGCAATTTCTGTCCAGGCTAAATTTGGAATAGCTGTGCAGAGGTGATTTGTAGCCGCAGTGCAAATAGGCCCTAAGGGGTCATGGGGCATAATATCTATATAGTGGGTTTCAGCCATGGCTGCGACTTTTTTGGCCTCCGTTAATCCTCCGATATTGCAAACATCGATGCGCGCAAAACTCGTTAAGCCTTGCTCGATATATGGGCGGGCTTGCCATTTACTTGACCATTCTTCTCCAATTGCAAAAGGCACATCTGTCATTTGTCTCAAGGCCTGATAGGCTTCAGGCGTTTCTTGGCGGATAGGTTCTTCCAAGAAATCAATCGTACCTGCAGGCATTTTTTGGCAGAATGAGGCGGCTTCAGCTACGCTAAGGCGGTGGTGCATGTCTATTCCAAGGACGACTTCACTATCAATTTGCGAGCGGGTATCCGCGAGAGCTTCTGCGGCTGATGCGATGTTGCTGCGGGCATCATATGTGCCGTCAGGGTCAGGCCCATCACCAGTGGTTGCGCGGATAACCCGCCACCCTTCTTTCGCTAATCGTAATACGTCTTCGGCTAAAGTTTCATCCATGGTCGCCACGGATGTAGCAAAACATGGAATTTCGTCACGCATTTTACCGCCCAAAAGCTCATAAACGGGCACTTGAAATCTTTTTCCAGCAATATCCCAAAGCGCGATGTCTATGGCGGATATTGCAGCGGTTAAGGTACGGCCGCCTTCAAAGTACTGGCCACGATATAACTCTTGCCAAATGGCCTCTATATGCGACGCATTCTTACCGATTAGGAATTTACGAAAATGTTCGATAGCGCCAGCAACAGCTAACTCACGGCCGGAAAGGCCAGACTCGCCCCATCCGTAAAGCCCGCATTCGGTTTCCACTTTTACGACAAGTAAGTTTCTGTGACCACACCAAACGGGGTAGGGAATAATGTTAGAAATAATCATATTACGCCTCCACATGTACCCGTATCTATTTTAACTGATCCGTTGGACAAAGTAGCGCTGCCACGCCTTGATCGGCAATGATATCCTGTCCTGTAATAGCTCTTGCCAAGTCAGAAACAAGAAATACAGCAACATTTGCAATTTCGTCTACCGTGCTGACTTCTTTTGTCGCGTGAAGTTCACCAAAGGCGTCAGCAAGTGTTGGGTTGTTGTCGGCGACTTTTTGCACAGCTTCGGTCATTGTAAGCCCCGGAGATAACGTATTCACGCGAATGCCATGCGGACCCAGGCTCCATGCCATAGCGCGTGTCATCGCGCTTATTGCCCCCTTTGTGGCCGCGTACATTTCATAACCAGGGACACTTGCATGAGAGTGGTTTGAAGAAATATTGAGTATATTCCCTTTGCCAAAGTTGCGCATATGACGTGCAGCGGCTTGACTTAAGAGGAAAGTAGAACGCTGGTTTGTGGCCCAGAGCATATCTAATTTTTCGAGCGAAAAGTTGAAGAAGTCGCCTTCTATCGTCACCCCAGCATTGTTAATCAGCACATCTATACGGCCATACTCCTTGATAACATCTTCGATAAAGCGCGTAATTTGATCGGGTTTTGAAATGTCACACTGGCGGAACTGGGCGTTGAAACCTTCCGAGACAAGCTGGTCGATTCGTTCCTGACCATTGAGGCTACGTTGGCAAGCAACGACTGTCGCGCCTGCGGCTGTCGCGGCCTGAGTTATACCCCAGCCAATACCAGAACAGCCCCCCGTAACGATAACAATTTTTTCTTTTAGCATATTAGGCCTTGCAGCAATTCTTGAAGATTAGACTAAGCGTTTACAAAACCGGCTTCAATCTCTTCAATTGTTTTGTTTTTAGTCTCTGGGAGAAGGAAATAATTCAGAATCAAGCAGACCGTGACGCAAACGCCGTAGAATAAGAATACATTTCCAGCGCCCCATTCCGCGAGTTGCCAAGAGAAAAACTTCTGAACTAACCAGCTTAAAAAGCTGACGACAAATGCACACATGATAATTGCAACACCGCGGACTCGTGTAGGGAAAATCTCGGAAAACAAAACCCACAAGATAGGTCCGATTGTGCCTTGGTAAGCGGCAATAAACCCAAGAATGCTGATGAAGATTAATGTTCCATTTAACGAAACGGCTTGTTTTAAAATGGCCGCTTCATTTGCGCGGGCCGCATCGAAACCCAGATTTTTTACAAGTTCCGCCTTGAAGGCAACATCATTATCAAAGACAATACCGACCATTGGCTGAAGAGCTGAGGTGTTAACTGTTCCAGCTAAAGAGGCGACTTGTTTTGCCGTCATTTGATATGTGGCTTGACTAAACCCATACCAGCTGAGGAATAGAAATAAAGCGGCTATGACCAAGCCTCCTAAGAACATTGGGCGGCGTCCGATGCGGTCAATAAAAAACAAAGAAATTACCGTAGCGACGACGCTTATAAGACCAACAATAATTGTTTGCCCAAGGGCCGTGTTGGTGCCACCGCCTAATTGTTCAAACACAATTGGGGCATAGAAGGTAATCGCATTCATGCCGGTAATAGGCTGAGTTACAGCAACTATAAGGCCAACGAGTAGCGCCTTTCGAAGCGGCGTGCCAAACAGCTCTTT
>CAYGSV010000113.1:7607-8063 GCA_964352635.1 uncultured Algimonas sp. | reverse complement strand
TTCCTGATAGCCCGTAATGGCCGTGTTAAAGCAGACTTCGCCGACGGCTGAGCCTTCGGCCCCAACGCCTTGGCCATAAAACACATCACCTGTTTCAAAAACAAGCACCGCGCTGGCATTTGGCGTGTATGTTTCGGCCATGTGGTAATCCCGCTCAAGATGTCTCAAATTTGGCTGTCCACAAGCCAAACTTTGCAAGTGTTTACGGATTAGCGCCTTTTTTTCAACCCAAAAACCCCTCTGACCTCTATTCGTCCCCAAGAAAGTGCATAAAACAGCCCCTAACTGCATTACAGCTTGTGGTGGCTTGGCAAGACTTCGTGAGACGCTATAATAGTTTTTCGGCAGTGCGTGGGAAAACTGCTGTAGGGACATTTTGTTAGGCCTAAATACAGGTCGTTACGTGAAAATCACTATGCCAGTTGCCGCAACACCCTTACGGGATCGAATCTCTGA
>CAYGSV010000113.1:0-7597 GCA_964352635.1 uncultured Algimonas sp. | reverse complement strand
TCTGATAGTACAAAAGACGCTATGCGCGCGAAAGACACCATCCGTGTCTCGACGTTGCGCCTCGTCAGTGCCGCAGTTAAAGATCGCGACATAGCCGCACGCGCAGAAGATCGCTGCGAAGGTATTACGGATGCTGAAATCCTGTCTATCCTGTCTAAAATGGTAAAACAGCGTGAGGAAAGCGCCAAGACCTATGATGATAATGGCCGCCCAGAACTAGCCGAACGGGAGCGCACAGAAATCACGATTGTACGGGAATTCATGCCGCAACCGCTGTCTGATGCTGACCTCAAAGAGGCTGTCGCTAAAATCGTCGAGAGTAGCGGCGCGACGTGCCTCAAAGATATGGGCAAAATCATGGGTCAGCTAAAGACCGATTATGCAGGCCGTATCGACATGGGCAAAGCCGGTGCTGTGGTCAAAAGTCACCTTTGTAGCTAGTCTGCCTCTTGCGGTTGCAAATAATCATACATAAATAGCCGGCTAAGCATGCTGCCTTCATATTAGAGAGTTTACATGAGCGATTTACTGCAATCCCTTATCGTTTTTTTTATCGCACCAGCGCTTTTGCTTTTGCAAATAATTTTGATCGCTTATATGATTTTTAGTTGGTTGGTAGCCTTTAATGTCGTGAACCTACGAAACCCGATTATGGGTCAAATTTACAGCCTTTGCGCTTCAATTGTAGAGCCAATACTGACGCCTATCAGGCGAGTTATTCCACCATTAGGCGGATTTGACATGGCCTTCCTTGTATTTTTTATGATATTGTTATGGGCGCGCGGATACCTAGTTCCGACACTCTATAACGCTCTAGGTTAAGCTAACGCAGCTTTCACCACACGGTTAAATACGTCGACCTCTAAGGCGCGGTGAAACTTTACCCCTGCGAAGGCGCTATTATGCCATTTAATCTGCCCGACATACCAAGTGCCATTGAGTTCAACTTGTAACTTTCGTTGCCCTTGAATTTTATCGCTATGTTCAATCTTACAGCCATTTGCCGTGATATCCACGATACGCATATCATAAATTCTCCGCCCTAATTCAACACGAACAAGGGCATGTATAATACGGCGCTCCTCCCGAGGCTTGGGACGCTTTCTCACAAAATAAATCATCGCAGCAAACCCCATTGCTACCATTCCAAACAGCAATAGATAATCAACTTCTAGATTTTCACGTCTCTCTATTTTTGCAGGTCTAAGGACTCCTTTATTTTGAGACGCGATACGTTCGCTCGGTCGCCCCGCTACAGGGTTGACTGGCATTATGCGTACTTCTTCAAATGACTGATTAGTCATAGACAAAGACGAATTCGACCCACTCTGGCCCTGGCTTTCAACGGGAGCAATTTCCTCTTGCTCACCACAATTCCAAAAATGTTCAAGAGACTGAATAGTGGCCACGAAACGCTGTGTTTCGGAATTTTGCAAGACCCAATCAGCGTAGGCTAAATTTCCATTCTCCGCACCGATTACAGCATCCTGCATTTGAGATAAATAGTTCATAAAGTCTTCGCTTTGAGCAGGGTGGGCCTTTATGTATTCGGACGATAATAAAGCCGAAGTCACAACATTCTCTACCTGTTGTTTTAACGAAAATATTGTCTCCGCAGTCGTAACCTTTGTCTCGCTTTGTACCCCCCTAACAAAAGATAGGATTAACAATGCATCGTCCTTGCTCTCGCAAGCCGTGTTAGCGCGTGCGGATTGAAAACTAACACTTATAAGAAGTGCCATACCTATAATGCATTGTCGAAACACGAACTCGTATTAGGATAATAAAATAAACCACACTTTAACAGTGTGCATTCTTTCGAAATTTATAAAGTTTCATTCAGATGGACGAAGCTTAATACTAAACTTGGAAGGAAAACCCCTATTGCGCCGTTTATAGTTTGAGCACTACTGCTTTTATTCAACTGGACACTGCCTTTATGACTTTAATTTCAAATTTCTCTAAACCTGTAAAGCTTGGGCTTGTAATACTTCCCTTTCTACTCGCGGCTTGTGCCAATACACCAGACCGCCGCGGACCAGACTCCAAGAATGCCGAAGCCAGTGCAAAAGGCGAAAGAGGCGGTCAACAACGGGCCAGAAGCTCAGGAACATTCATACGCCCTATTAGCCTTGTTTTCGCTGATATGGATCGGAATGGTGACAAGCAGCTTTCGCGCACTGAACTCGACACTGGCGTCGAAAAAGAATGGGCCAGTTTTGACCGCGACCCCTCCGCTATCTATTTTTCGAAATGGTCTCAAAAGACTTTAGGTTCAACCGATGCTAGTCCCACCTTTATGATGTTTGATAAGGATTTAAATGGCGTCATTTCAAAATCAGAATTTGGCGCGCTCTTTGCCGACAGATTTACCCGCTATGACAAAGATACAAATGGCCTCTTAGATCGTTCAGAACTGATCGTCGCTTTTGCTGCCCCTCAAGGGGAGCGATCACGCGGCGGGCAGCAAAGCGGTGGGCGCGAAGGACGCCGACCGCCGCGATAGACCATGAATAAGAGGCAATTGTACAAAACTGCCTATAGTCAAAGTTAACCCATACGGGCTGTCAATTGACTGTGAAATTCATGATATATTTTAGAGGTTAGGCCTTCTTTTCCCATCCGCCTCTATCGGTCTGTTGCCAATAAGAGAGTGCCGCGCCTTTGGCTTTCAAAGCCTTCCACCGCGCACGCTCTTTTGTGACATCCGTCTCGGAGCGACCATTTATCATCACCATGGCGCGGCTGACCCCTGCCATATCGGCGATATCTGTTCCTCCGATGAAGAAGACAGCGTCGAAACCTTTGGCGTCATCTATATCATGACTAAGGAGGACAGGCTGCCAGTCCCCCATGGGTTCATCATCTCGACCATGCGGGAGGAAGCTGTCATCACGGAATGTCCAGAGGTGGTCATCCATGGTTTCGAGTTGGTCTTTGGGCAATTTCACCAAGGCTCGCCACCCTTTGGCGAGTGTTTTTTCAAGCAAGCCCGGCAGCACACCTTCTATGGTGCTGCCTTCGAGGTGATAAAACCAATGCTCAGGTGGCGTGCTCATTAGCCTTCGTAATTATCCGCAATCCAGCGGTTAAGCAGACGCGCGCCAAAGCCCGTACCGAATGTCGTTTCGCGAGGATCGTGACGACTATTTTTCATGCCGACACCGGCTATATCCAAATGCGCCCAAGGCGTATCTTTACCGACAAAGCGTTTCAAGAATTGCGCCGCCGTAATTGACCCTGCTGGGGCGCCGCCGATATTTTTCATATCCGCAAAGGGGCTATCGAGCATTTTATCGTATTCTTTCGCCAGAGGCATACGCCATGTTTTCTCGGTCGAAGTCTCTGACGCGGCACGAATTTGATCCGCTAAGGTGTCATCATTCGAGAAGAGCCCCGCATGTTCGTAACCCAGAGACGTGATAATCGCGCCTGTCAAAGTCGCGAGGTCAATCATCGCTTTCGGCTTAATTTTCGTGACGGTGTAATGCAGAACATCACAGAGTACGAGACGCCCTTCGGCATCTGTATTTTGCACTTCAATCGTCTGCCCTGACATAGACGTTACGATGTCACCAGGATTTTGCGCCCGCCCATCTGGCATATTTTCGACAAGGCCGACAAGACCGACAACATTAGCTTTGGCTTTGCGTTTCGCGAGACCCAACATAGCACCGACAACCGCGGCGGACCCGCCCATATCGCCTTTCATATCCCACATACCATTACCAGGCTTGAGCGAGATACCGCCTGAATCAAAGGTCACACCTTTACCGACCAAGGCTGTGGGCTTTTCGCCTTTCTTGCCGCCATTCCATTTAATAACGACCATTTGCGATTCACGTTCAGAGCCAACACCCACACCGAGCAAGGCGTTCATGCCGAGCGTTTTCATACGTTTTTCGCCGAGGATTTCTACTTTCAAACCATGCTCTTCGAGAGCCTTGATGCGCTTGGCATAGGCTTTCGGAAAGAGAACATTGGGCGGCGCATTCACGAGGTCACGCGCATAGAGCGTGCCGTCACAGACAGGGCCGTGATAATTATCATAAGATTTCTTCGCCGCAGAGGCCGACGCTGATGTAATTTTCAGTGTTTTGATTTGCGGTGTTTTTGTCAACGTTGCTTTGGTTTTATGCGTATCAAAACGATAGGCGGCCAAACGCGCGCCTACAGCGGCACGCGCCGCATCATCAGCACTGGCCGTGTCCCCCATATGAATGGTTAGGGCCGTCTCACCCGCAGGCAAAAGGCGCTTGACCGCTTGGGCGGTTTTCATTTCATAATCGACAGGATCATCTTTGCCGATGCCTACGACCAGAAGGCGTACAGCCTTTGGCCCTGACATAACAAAGGTCTCGAACATTTTACCTGCTTCGCCTTTGAACCCTGCGGCTTTGGCGGCCGCATCAAAGCTCTCTGGTGCTGCGTCGCGATAAGCTTTTCCAACCTCGCCTAAGTCTAATTTTTGTGCAGCAAAGATTATTGCTGTGTCAGACTTGGCTGTATTATTGGCGGTAAAACTGACTTTCACGGGGAAACTCCTCTAATGACGGCTGTCATAATTGTATTACAAAATTTATAGATGCGACACGCTAGTAAACAAGACAACACCATATTAGAAGGTTAAACGACACACGTAAGCATATTTTTGCAAAGATAGGCCCGAGAGAACCGAAAAATGTTAGGCAATCCCAATAGATGACATTGCTACAACGCTATTTTCGGTCGCAAGCGCTTTGGCCGCTTTTGCTCTCACTTGCTGCTCTGACGGGCTTGGCTATTCTCACACAGAGTTTGCAAACCTTGGACTTGGTGGTTGAGAACCGTCAATCAGCTTGGACATTTTTGAAAATTACGTTTTTGGCTCTGCCGCAACTCATTGCGATTATCATGCCGCTTTCCGTTTTTATGGCGACGCTTTATGCACTCAATAGACTAAATAACGACTCAGAGCTAGTTGTCGCCAAAGCCTCAGGCTTTTCACCTTGGCAAATCGCTTCTCCTTCTATTCGTTTGGGTGTGTTAGCGATGATTGCACACATTATCATCAACCTCGTCTTGCAACCCTATTCCTTCCGTCAAATGCGCGTTGAGATATTGAAAGTTCGCACAGATATCGCCGCGCAAATGGTACAAGAGGGTGAATTTGTAACGCCCTCGCCAGGGCTTACCGTTTATGCGCGTGAGATTGGGCCAGATGCTTCGTTAAAAGACGTTATAATTTATGATGCAAGAGACCCTGATAATGCCACAACTCATACGGCAAAATCTGGTCGTGTTCAGAAAAATGGGAACTCTGTTGCCTTAATTTTAGAAAATGGCGGTGTTCAACAGTTACTCGATGATGGGTCACTCGATTTTATTGAATTTGAGAATTATAGCCTCGATTTATCGGATGTTATGGCGATGGATAATATCTTGCGCTTAAAGCCCTCTGATCTTTATTTACATGAATTACTTCGCCCTGACCCACGTGAATATGCGACTAAAAAATCGAAAAGGGAAATGGCCGCAGAAGGCCATGCTCGTTTAGCAGCACCGCTTTACAATATCGCTCTAGTCATTTTGGCGCTTTGCTTCATGGTAAGGGGGGAACATTTACGACTGGGGTATGGACGACGAATTGCTATTTGTGCTTTTAGCGGGTTTATCCTTCGGCTTTCCGGGTTTGGTATGGCCTCTGCCGCTGAGTCTGATGCGGCGCTTAATATCGTTCAGTATATAATTCCTATCGCTGTGATTGGGCTAGGGTTTGTCTATCTTATACGTAAAAAGCGCATGCGCCGTATGGGACAAAATAAACGCAGACAGGCTTATGATGAAAGCCTTAAAAAGCACGCTCAAGTCGCTATAACGTCATGAACAACGGCCTTCTTACCCAAGCGACTTTAAGCCGCTATATTGCAGGGCGTATTATTCGCTCTCTTTTATTAGCGTTTATGATCGTTACCGCGATTATCATGCTCGTTGATTTTGTCGAAGGCAGTCGCAACCTTGGCAGCGATTCAAACATCTCTTCGATTCAACTCTTATTACTAACTCTTCTGAAGGCACCGACTTTGATCGAACAAACAATCCCGTTTGTTGTCCTATTTGGCGTTATGGGCGCCCTTTATAATCTAAACAGACGGAGTGAGCTCATTGTCATGCGGGCTTCGGGCGTTTCCGCTTGGCGATTCCTACGTCCCGTTATTTGGGTCACGGCCTTGTTGGGTGTTGGGTGGTCACTACTCCTTAATCCCATGGCCTCTCGTCTTATGGCTCAACATGATAGTCTTCGCGAAGGGATTGGCGCACAAGCACAAACATTAGACAATGAAATTTGGTTGCGCGAAGGTAATGAGATTGCACAGACTGTTATACGCGCAGAAGGGTTTGATTTAACGCAAAACACTTTAATCAAAGCAACTTTTTATCAACTCGACCTAGACGCTGATGGCCGCACCGTTTTTTCTCGTCGCTTTGACTCAGAGAAAGCACGGCTCGTCTCTCAAGGATATTGGGAACTCACTACGGTCACCGAAAACGCACCTGGCACAATTAAAAGAAAATTAGATACTGTCTCATTGCCCACGCAAATCACAAGAGAGCAGTTAGAAGATGCAGGAGAGATAGAAACTGCTCCACCCTTTTGGTCACTACCTGCTGCTATTAAAGAAAATGAACAAGCCGGATTTTCAGCGCTATCGCTCCGCATGCAACTAAACAAATTATTGGCCTTGCCCATTATGCTTATCGCCATGACATTTATCGCGGCAGGCGTTTCGATGCATCTGACACGCGAAGGCGGTACATTTCGCTTACTCATTAGCGGTGCGGCTTTGGGCTTCGCCGTTTACTTCGCGGATTCCGTCGTCACGGCTTTTGGCGAAGTCGCTGTCGTGCCCGTTACATTGGCCGCGTGGACTGTACCCATTTTCGTGCTCTTGGCAGGCATCAGTTATCTCGCGAAAGTCGAGGATGGATAATTAAATTCACCTCTCTCGTTCGCCAGTCGAATTTGTGTTATGACGGCATAGGCGCAAATCTAGGGGTAGACATATGGTGAGCAAACCTAAGAATATCGTTATCTGTTTAGACGGCACAGGCAATCAAATTGAGGAAAACCTGTCCAACGTCCTCAAGCTCTATCGCGCGTTGGAAAAAACGGACGCGCAAATTGTCTATTACGACCAAGGCGTGGGCACGCTCGGCCATACATATACATGGGGATGGTTACGTCAGAAATTGCGTAATGGGCTCGGCCTTGCCTTTGGCTTGGGGCTCGAGGCTAATGTCATTAGCGCCTATGAATTTATCGTCAAACATCACCGCGAGCACAAAGTGGGAAGTAAAACGCGCGGCGACAATATTTATATTTTTGGCTATAGTCGCGGGGCACATACGGCGCGCGTTTTAGCGGGCATGCTCTATGAAATTGGGATATTAAAACCTGAGCAAGTCCATCTGAGCGGGGCCGCGTTTACGGCCTATAAGCAATCTAAAAACCCGTTAGATGAAAATGCGCTTTGCGATGAACCCGACTATGAAGGCGAAGGCGCAAATTTTAGGCGCGTGGCCGCAACCAAAACAGCAAGCATACAATTTATGGGGC
>CAYGSV010000112.1:7081-8079 GCA_964352635.1 uncultured Algimonas sp. | reverse complement strand
AGATTATGTTTTGGCCTTGGACAAAATTGAGGCCATGCCGCTGATAGAACCGCTTTATCCGTTGACGGCAGGGTTATCGCAGAAATTTGCCAGCAAAGCCGTCCGCGCGGCTTTAGATGTTTTTGAAACTATACCCCCTTTTGATGAATGGTTGGACTCGGCTTTCCTTTCTCAACAAAATTGGGAAGGTTTCAATAATTGCCTCACAACACTTCACAGACCTGAACATGCCGTCGATATTAGCCCAGAAAGCCCCATCAGACGTCGCCTCGCCTATGATGAACTTTTTGCCAAACAATTAGCCATTGCCCTCGTTCGCGAAAGCACACGTCGCGCCCATGGACGCACATTGAAACATCAAGGCACTTATGTCGAAGACGTTTTGAAGGCCGCGCCCTTTAAACCAACAGGCGCGCAGTCTCGGGCCTTTGAAGAGATTAAGGCGGATATGCAGTCCCCGTTTCGTATGGCACGCTTGCTCCAAGGTGATGTGGGGGCAGGTAAGACGTTTGTCGCCGCCCTCGCCGCAGCTTATGCCGCTGAAGCGGGTGTCCAAACCGCTATAATGGCGCCGACAGAAATTCTCGCGAGGCAACATGCTGAAACGCTGACCCAAATGCTAGAACCTGCAGGTTTAACAGTCGAAGCCATCACAGGGCGTGATAAAGGGAAACCTCGCGAAGCTCTCAATTCTGGATTGGCGGCGGGCTATATTGATGTTGTCGTTGGCACGCATGCGCTCTTCCAAGACGCAATGGAGTTTAAAGACCTTGGCCTAGTTATTATTGATGAGCAACATCGTTTCGGGGTGAGAGATAGGCTAAAGCTCGCCAATAAAGGGCATGCGCCTGACCTCCTTGTGATGACAGCGACACCTATCCCCCGCACACTTGCTTTAACAAGTTATGGCGACTTAGACGTCGTAAAACTCGATGAAAAACCCGCAGGACGCAAACCGATTGAAACACGTATCGTTCCCTTGCAACGACTCGATGATG
>CAYGSV010000112.1:0-7071 GCA_964352635.1 uncultured Algimonas sp. | reverse complement strand
CGATGATGTGATTGACGGTATTGGACGTCAAATCAAAGACGGCAATCAAGTCTATTGGGTTTGCCCGCTTGTCGAAGATAGTGAAGTTATGGATTTAACCTCAGTCGAAGATCGTCACAGACAACTCACCGCCATTTATGGTGACCAAGTCGGCTTGCTTCATGGTCGTATGAACGGACAAGAAAAAGAACAAATTGCCAAAGATTTCAAATCAGGGCGGTACAAAGTTCTTGTTGCCACAACGGTTATCGAAGTCGGCGTCGACGCCCCCAATGCGACGATTATCGTGATTGAACATGCCGAACGATTTGGCCTCGCCCAACTCCATCAATTGCGGGGACGCGTGGGACGGTCAGACAAACAATCGACTTGCCTCTTACATTATAAAGGGCCGCTTTCGGTTAATGGGAAAGCGCGATTGGAAATCATGCGCGAAAGTGAGGACGGCTTCCTCATTGCTGAAAAGGACTGGGAATTACGCGGCTCTGGCGACCTTTTAGGGGCAAAACAAAGTGGTATGCCTGATTTCAGTTTCGCTAATCTCGATAAACATAAATCTCTTTTGGAAACGGCTGTACAAGATGCGCGGCTTCTTGTTCAAACCGACCCCGCATTAGAAACGCCACGAGGAAAAGCCGCTCGCGACCTCCTTTATCTATTCGAGCAAGACTACGGCGTAGCCCTTATGCGGGCGGGTTAGGCCCCGCGAGCATTTCATCCGTTGGCAGGGTTTTGCCACGTCGGAGCTTCCTGCCGTTTCTTGGAGGCTCTGGCTCTTCATTGGAAGATACCATACCACCACTAATAATCATTTTTGCGCCTTCTTCTGGCGTCATATCTAAAATTTGCAGCTCTTCTCGTTTTGCAAACAATAAGAAACCAGATGTTGGGTTAGGGGTCGTTGGGACAAAAACACAAGCATAGCCTTCTCCCAGTTCTCTCAATGGAGCCCCTTGAAGGTCAGTTGTAATGAACCCAATCGCCCACAATCCCTTGCGTGGATATTCTATCAAGCAAACTTCACGGAAAGCTTGGTCTTTTTGTCTTGCAACAATGACAACAATCTGTTTCACGAATGAATAAACTGTATTAGCGACAGGGACACGCGCTAATAAACGCTCGCTTGCTTTCAAAACAGAGGTTCCAACAATGTTGGACGCAAGCGTTCCAAGCATAATCAAGCCCACAAAAGTAATAATCAGTCCTAAGCCCCAAATTTCAAAGCCTATGTAGGTTTTAGGATTCACAATATCAGGAAGAACTGTCCAGACACGGTCATCAATAAATTTTATAAAAGTTGTGACGGCCCAATAAGTCGCAATAATGGGTAACGCGACAATAACACCTGCAAGAAAGCGGTTACGAATAAACTTTAAGAATTTAAACTTCACGCGGCGACCATGCCCGCGTAGTTTGTTTTCTTTCTTTTCGACTGGGCTGTCAGTCATTTCAATTTCCAGTCTTATAAGGCGTTAATGTACTGCATTACACTTCCCAATTGAGGCAAAGATAAGCTATAGTTTCGTTATTAGAAAGGAAAATCACATGCAGTTGAAAACTGTTTTATCAGCGCTCAGCCTTATTTTCCTTATTGCTCTGGCATTAGTCTATCTCTACCGCGATGATATCTTTCAACATATTCAGGACCCAGGCCAACCGTTCCAAACTTATGAACGGCCAGTCGCGCCTGATTACCAAACATCTGAAGCTTGGCTTACGCTACCTGAATTGGACAAGGACTCATTCGCTTATCCTTCTGATGGAGATGTATTTGTGGTTGTCCCAAGTGTTTACCGCGGTGGCAAACACTGGAACCTTCCGAGCAACGACCTTCGGCGTCGAGGAAACTTGGAACGTATTGTCCGCCCAAATTATGTGACCCCTTATGCAGATGCAGGGCGTCTCTTTGCGCCGTTTTATCGACAGGCCTCCTTATATTCGTACATGACGCAGCGCGAAGATGCGCGCATGGCGCAGGACCTTGCGTATCAAGATGTGAGACGCGCCTTTGAGTATTTCTTGAAACATTCCCCGCCTGAACGCCCCATTGTTCTCGTCGGTCACAATCAAGGTGCCAGCCATGTTCAGCGCCTTCTGGCAGATTTTTTCACCGGAGGGAGCAATCAAGCTAATCTCAATCGGCTCGCTGTAGCTTATGTCATAGATTATCCTCTCACACAAAAAATCATCGACGGTCCATTAAACGGACTACCAGTTTGCAAAACTTCGATACAAACAGGCTGTGTCGTAGCGTTTGGGGCTTTCGCGCCCAATGAAAGCGCGATTGCAGAAAGATTTGGAACTAGATTACTGGCGCATGACGGAGAGGATTATAGCACCGTCCAAGGTGAAGCCCTTATCTGTGTTAATCCGCTGTTATGGACGCAAAGCGAAGACTACGCACCTGCACGCCTACACAAGGGTGGTGTCGCCGCAGAAGGGTTGGACCCTGATATGCGTCCTGCGCCCTTACCCAAACAAGCTGGAGCCCAATGCCAAGACGGATTGCTTCTGATTGATAAGCCTCGCTCACGCTCTTTACGACGCCCTCTCAAAGTTGGCGGTAAATTCAGAACCCTACCATCGAACCTATTCTATGAGGACTTACGGCTTAACGCTATAATGCGTGTTGAAAAAGTTATGGAAAGTGGACGACTACCAAAACGCGCAAAGCTCTTAGACGGCTTTGAAGTTTTGGAGGTTCAAGAAAGTCCAATTGGCGAAGTGATTGACGTCAAACCCTAACCTAACAATATTCTCTCAGTTTGTTGAAGATTAAGCCTCAAAATTTCGCGGAAATTTGTAGATTTAACAAAAGGATTCAGGCATTTAACAGAAGTAGAATTCTTTGGAGTGCCTTATGATTGCAAAGTCCGTTTTAGATCTTATCGGCAACACACCCTTAATTCGCTTAAATGATGCGTCTGAGATGACAGGCTGCGAAATACTAGGCAAGGCCGAGTTCTTAAACCCAGGCCAATCCGTAAAAGACCGTGCCGCACTGTCAATTATAAGAAAAGCAGAAGCGAATGGCACGCTTCGACCTGGCGGCGTTGTCGTTGAGGGCACGGCAGGCAATACAGGGATTGGTCTTGCAATGGTGTGTTCTGCGCTCGGTTATCGATGCAAAATCGTAATTCCCCGCACCCAAAGCCAAGAGAAAAAAGATTCAATAAAATTGCTTGGGGCAGAACTTATAGAAGTTGATGCGGCTCCCTATTCCAATCCAGGAAATTATATTCATGTCTCTAAGCGATTAGCTGAGGAGCTTGGCAAGACTGAACCAAATGGAGCTTTATGGGCAAATCAATTTGATAATGTGGCCAATCGTGATGCCCACATAGAAACGACAGGTCCTGAAATCTTTGAACAAACAGATGGTAAAGTTGATGGTTTCATCTGCGCAATTGGCTCTGGCGGTACATTAGGCGGCGTTTCTATGGCCCTTAAAAAACTTAAGCCATCCGTTCAAATAGGCGTCGCGGATCCGCTAGGGTCAAAGATGTATTCTTACTTCAAAACAGGTGAATTAGAGAGCCATGGCAACTCCATTACCGAGGGCATTGGTCAAGGCCGCATTACTGAAAACCTCAAGGATATTATTGTAGACCGCGCCTATCAAATTGATGATGTCGAAGCCCTTCAAATCATATTTGAACTGAACCAGTTAGAAGGTATCTGCTTGGGCGGGTCATCTGGGATTAATATTGCGGGTGCTATTCATATGGCGCGTGACCTTGGCCCCGGCCATACAATTGTTACAATTCTTTGCGATTACGGTCAGCGTTATCAATCGAAAATCTATAACCCGGAATTCTTGCGAGAGCGGAACCTGCCTGTTCCAAATTGGTTATGCTAAAAACATCGGCAGATAGAAATTGGTTTGTCTCTACAGATTGGCTCGCTGAAAATATCGACAATCCAAGTGTGAAAATTATTGACGGGACTTGGACAATACCAGGGTCAGAAAATAGCTTGCCACACGGTATAATCCCTGGCTCTCAATTCATTGACCTTGGCATATGGAAATCCCAAACAAACCTTGGTGCGCCTTTTCACCCATCAGATTTAATAGCAGAAAATTTATCCAATTGCGGCATCAACGCGGATAATCATATTATTGTCTATGACAAACAAAGCTATTTTTCTGCTCCTCGTATTGCATGGTCACTCAAAGGTGTGGGTCATGAAAAAGTATCCGTCCTTCGTGGCGGTCTCCCTGCATGGATTTTAGAAAAACGAGACGTTACAACTGCCTATCAAAAGGCAGAAAGCAATACGGATTATGTCACCAAAGATAGTCTTGTCAGTGCTGTAACTATAGATGGTATCTTAGACGCGATAGGCACTGAAACCCAAATTATTGACGCAAGACCTGCCGAGCGTTTCAATGGCCACGCCAAAGAGCCGCGCCCAGGTTTAAGGCCTGGACATATCCCTCACTCGATTAACCTTCCACTTGGGTCGTTGAAAAACAATCAAGGCCAGTTGCTCGACAAACCATCCTTAAAAAAAGCCATCAAAGACGCAGGCATAGACCTATCAAAACCTATTATCACAACTTGTGGATCTGGTGTGACAGCGGCGGCCTTGGCGTGGTTGTTCTATGACATTGGCAAATATGACGTGGCTGTCTATAGCGGTTCATGGGCTGAATACGGAGCCTCCAACCATCCGGTAGAAGTAACATGAAACGCGAAACTGAATTTACGCATTTAGGACGCCCAAAAGCAGGGTTGGGCACTCCCGTAAACCCGCCTATCAGTCGAGCATCAACGCTCTTATTTGATGATGCGGCTGACCTCTATAGAACGGATGTTCGTGGTTATGGTCGTCATGGCGCAAACGTGCACGATGAATTAGCGAAGATGTTTACGCATTTAGAGGGCGGCGCAGGCACGACACTTTTTCCATCAGGACTTATGGCTTGTACCGTTCCAATTCTATCACAAGTAAAATCAGGCGATCATGTTTTACTGACAGATTCCGCCTACGGCCCTACGCGGAGTTTCTGCCTTAATGCCTTAAAACGCATGGGTGTTTCTGTTGACACCTATGATCCGCGAATTGGCAGTGGTATCGACGAAGTCATTAATGAGAATACAAAACTTATTATTTTGGAAAGCCCTGGGTCTCTAACATTTGAGATACAAGATATTCCTGACATCACCTCAGTTGCGAAAGCAAAAGGGATAAAAACGCTTATTGATAATACGTGGTCAGCAGGCTTGGTTCTGTCTCCATTAAAATTAGGCGTCGATATATCCGCACATGCTGCAACGAAATATTTTGGAGGCCATAGCGACATCATGTTTGGTGCAGCGGTCTCAGCAGATGAAACAACAGCCAAACAAGTTGCTCAAATGGCAAAGTATCTCGGCAATGCGAGCTCGCCTGATGATGCCTATCAGATATTACGCGGTTTCCGCACCGTCGTTCCGCGCTTCAAGCAACAAGAAGCGACAGCTTTAACGCTTGCAAGATGGCTACAAACACGTTCTGAAATCCAAGAGGTTTTACATCCTGCTTTAGAGACCCATCCTGATCACACGCTTTGGAAACGTGATTTCACAGGGGCTGGATGTCTCTTTAGTGTCGTAACGAAACCGACCGATGAAAAAACTATTGAGGCCTTTATCAATGCTCTCGAACTGTTTGGAATTGGCTATTCTTATGGCGGATTTGAAAGCCTTGCTATTCAATGCGACCCACAATTGCGTCGCGACATGCCAGAAAAACCGAAAGGGCCACTCGTTCGTTTCGCGTGCGGCCTAGAACATGTCGATGATTTGAAAAACGATATAGAACAAGCCCTTAAAATACTAAATTGATGCGAAGTTTATTTAAGATGAAACGCTTTTGGCTAGCACTTTTTACTCTTATCTTACTCGGCGCTTTATCCTCTTGCAGCAGCACACGCATGTTGATGCAGCAAGCCCCTAAAAAAGCAAGTAAAATGCCTGCCTTACCGCCTCTTGCGCCTATCGATGAAATGAAGGCAGAGCTTGAAACGTATATTTTCGGCCCCTTCCCGACACTCAATGCGGAGATAGAGTCGGAAAAACTTATTGCCAAGGATGTCTTTATTCACGGCGATCGCATCACTGAATGGAAAGTTTCAGGCCGTTTTGATAATGAAAGTCGCCCGTTTCATATCGTCTTTGTCACGCAAAATAAAAATCAGGACGCGCCTTACATCATATTTCAAAATTTCTGTCCGAACATATCAGTTGTCCCCGTAGAAGGTATCACCCCGCCAACAGGGGATTATTTTGACTGTTCAGGCGACGGCATTATGGGGTCCGTCTTTGGGTATTTCTTTGGTCGCTATATCACTGTTCCCCCTTATGAAATGATATTAAACCAAGGCTATAATCTCGCGATTATGTATCCGCCAGAATTCGTGCCTGACTCATCGCGTCGTGCTCCTTCAGCAATAAACCAACTGTTTGGAACAAGACGTTCTGAAATGGGAGCCTTGGCAATTTGGGCGAGCCAGTCCGTTTGGTTAGCGGAAAAACTGAAATCAACAACATCTACGGAAGCTGTGATTGCTTATGGCCATTCCCGTTATGGGAAAACAGCCCTGCTCGCAGCGGCCATGTCCGAACAAATTGATGGAGTTATCGCCCATCAATCAGGCACAGGTGGCGCGTCTATATTGAGGGACGGGACGGGTGAAAGCGTGTCTCAAGTCATGGAATATTATCCTCATTGGTTTACACCCAAATTTTCTAACTATTCTGAAAATGAAAGCGTCCTACCTGTCGATGCCCATACCCTTCTGGCACTTATTGCGCCCCGCCCAATTATGCTTGGCAATGCAAGGCGAGACGTTTGGTCTGACCCCGCAGGGGCCTTTGATGCTGCGAAAGCTGCGAACCCTGCTTGGCATTCTCAAGGTAAAGCTGGATTAACAGTCACAAGACTGGATGACTTTAAAGCAAATGATGACATCGCATTTTGGTTGCGGCCAGGCACGCATGGTGTGGTCGAAGAAGATTGGCCCGCCTTCCTCGAATTTCTAAACGCGCATTTTAAAGACTAATTATTATGGGAGTGGCAGGACCA
>CAYGSV010000111.1:5061-8084 GCA_964352635.1 uncultured Algimonas sp. | reverse complement strand
CTTGGAAACCTTCTCAAATATGTTTGTCGGCTATGATATTCTCGCGCGGCGCGTCGTGCGCTATTCCTATGTCTATCCCTTTGCGGAAGCGCTGGCCGCTATTCTCATGGTTGCGGGCGGTATCTTCGGACTCATCGCGGCGCCTATTGCCCTATTCATCGGCACGATAGGCGCGATCTCTGTTATCAAAGCCGTCTACATTGATAAGCGGGATATTAAATGCGCTTGTGTGGGCGGCGGTGTAAATGTCCCACTTGGCTTCGTATCTCTCAGCGAAAACCTCGCCATGATGGGCATGGGCGTTTGGATGATAATTAAAGCAATGAGTGTTACTTAATGGGCCGCTGTGCAAAAAACGGTTTGGCGAAGTGCCGGACCTAAAGTGTAAAATATCGGCCTACTGTTTTTTTATAGTCTAAATACGGTTGACCGAAAACCTGCGCCAAATGGGGCTCCTCTACTTTTGTTATCCCGACATGCACCATGAGCGCAAACACGGCGACGAAGACAAAGGCCAAGATTGATCCTGAGGCAATCGCGGCCCCCAAAAACATGAGGCCATAACCAAAATATTGTGGGTTTCTGGACCGCGTATAAATGCCGTGCGTAATCAAGGTGTCTTCTTTCAGGCCATAGACGCGCGATTGATCGCCATAGGCTTTCCGACCCAAATAGATGATATATGCACCCGCTCCGAGGACCAGCAATCCCGGAAGAACCGTCCAATATTGCGGCGTATAAAGCGTACCCTTATTTATCCACGCCATCGCAAAGGTCATTAGAGCGTGGCCGTGCATCGCAACACCCGACCAAGCCGCAAGAAATGGCGTGAGATTACCGTGCTTTGCAAAAGAGCGTTTTGCAAAAATCCCAAAGGGAATCGAGAGACATCCATTGAGTAGCATAAGACCGATTAGTAATGGTTCAGCATGTATCATGTTGCATAACCTCTCCGGATTTTAGTTCGGCTCGCGCCTGAGAAATTATTGAGACTGACGAACGCAGAAACAGTGTGACGAGCAGAATAGCGACGACCAGATCAGGCCAAGCCACGCCCGTTATGGCGACCACAATTCCGGCGATGATAACACCGACATTACCGATGGCGTCATTGCGCGAACAGAGCCAGACAGAGCGCACATTCGAGTCACCGTCACGCCAACGCATTAAAATCACCAGACTTGTCAGATTGGCTAATAAGGCTAAAAATCCGATAATTCCCATTGTCTCTGCTGCGGGAACCGTATCGCCCAAAAAACGATATAAAGACGATCCCAAAATAATAATGGCAATGAAAGCCAGGCTGCCGCCCTTGAACAGAGAGGCGATGGCGCGCGTCCGTAGGGAGGCGCCGATAACAAATAAGCTAATGGCATAAGTTGCGCTATCGCCTGCAAAATCGAGCGCGTCCGCCAAGAGGGCTTGAGACCCTGATTTGAGACCCGCGGTTATTTCCACAAAGAACATAACGGCATTGATAAGAATGACCGCCAGTAAGGCGCGCTTATAACCGTCCGACATCCCTTCAAAAACTTTATCGTCGCAACATCCACTCATCTTATCATCGTCCTCTTGTGCAATTTCGAGAATAATCTACTGTCTACAGTCACTGTAGAGGCAAGAGAAAAATGATATGAGCCGGAAAACGATTGGTATCCTGTCCCGTGAATGCGGCGTGAAAGTCACGACCATTCGTTACTATGAATCTATTGGACTTATTCGTGAGCCTGACCGAACCGCCAGCGGGCAACGCATATATGACGACGCAGCTGTAGAGCGATTAAACTTTATCCGACACGCCAGAGATCTCGGCTTTCCTATCGAGGCAATCCGAGAACTTATTGATCTGCAGGAAAGCCCCGGCACAGACTGCGCGAGTGTTGACCGCATCGCGCGAAGCCAACTTGCTGATGTCAGGCGGCGTCTTAATCAACTCGAAGCGTTAGAGGCCGAATTAAAAAATATGATCACGAAATGTAAGGGCGGCGTGATTGATGACTGTAAAGTGCTGCAAACCCTCTCAAATCATGACCAATGCCTAGACGTACATGATGCACACAAAGAATTCACCCCAATTGGGTGATAAGAGAATTATTCTCTTGACCCTCCAGTGACTGTAGGTGCTAACTAAGCTCAATGTTTGCAACACGCTTCATATCCTCTGCCAAGATTTGGCTGACCGTCTGTGTGGCGGTTATGATGAGTTTTGCCACGGTGACGCCGGATATTCATCCTGTTGAGCCGGACGAAATCGCCTGTCAGGATGAAGGCGGTTTAGCTCAAGTCTCAAATGATCACAGTCCCGAACAGCCAAATAAAGCGCCCCATGATCATCACGCTCATAATTGCGGCAGTTGCCATATCCATGCAACCACGCTTCATTTTGCGTCACTGAAACCTTCTATCGCAGATGCGCTCGGATATAATCTGAACGCCTTTGACGCCGCGCCGCGCGCGGGCCCTATGGGGCTCTACCGTCCTCCCCGTGCCTAATCTTTAGTCAACGGCCAAGCTTCGCTTGGTCATCTGTCTTTAGATTATCACGAGGAATAAAACCCAATGTCAAAATTACAACGGGGCGCAATATGCGTCCTGATCGCCGCTGCCTTTTCGGGCGGAGCGGTCGCGGCTCCCTGTGGTGAGCCAAGTTCATCTGCATCGGCTATCGTGCCGGGCGCGCCGATTACCCTGCGTGCGGTTATGGATGAAATCGCTAATGCTGCGCCCCAGGTCAGGCGCGCCGCCTTAGAAACCAAAGCCCGTCAGGCCGAAGTGGATCAAGCCGGACGCCGTCTCAACCCTATCGTGGGTGTTGAACTGGAAAACTTTGCAGGCTCGGGCCCGCTCTCAGGCTTTGGAGAAACGGAAACCACGTTTTCTCTTGAGCAAACCTTCGAGCTTGGCAACAAGCGTAGCTTGCGGCGCGAGGCGGCAAACGCCAATGCGGCGCTGGCCTCTGCCGAATGCGGCGCAATCTTGCGCCAAACCCAGCTTCAAGCGGCCATTCTGTTTTATGAATTGGG
>CAYGSV010000111.1:852-5051 GCA_964352635.1 uncultured Algimonas sp. | reverse complement strand
ATGCAGGTGCCGCAGCTCCCCCCGAGCTTTCTCGCGTGAGGGCCGATGCGATTGCCCTTCAAGCGGCGGCTGAACGCGCGAAAGCCCGCGTGCAAAGTCTGCGCTATGATCTTGCGGCGATGTGGGGGGACGCTGCGCCGAACTTCGCCGCGCCTGTCACTAAGGCCGCGTCTCCACTGTCGGCGACGCTAACGGGCGAAACCAAAATCGACTCACACCCTTTGCTCGATATGGCGAGCGCGCAAACGGTTGTCAGCGAAGCCAATCAAGATTTAGCGCAGTCACAATCCATGCCGGATGTGACCCTGAGCGCAGGCTTTCGGCGGTTTGAACAGGGCAATGACAACGCGCTGCTCTTTGGCGTAAGTGTTCCATTTCCGATCTTTGACAAGAACCGTGACGCCGTCAAAGCGGCTGGGTTTCGGCGTCAGGCGGATATGCTCAATCGCGTAGCTGTAGAGCGGGATTTAATCTCACAACAAAACGCGGCGCGCGCACAGCTCATATCGGCGCAAAAGCAGTTGAGCCTCTTAGAAACCAACGCTTTGCGGGAAGCCCGGTCTGCTTATGACGCCTCAGTGAAGGGCTACAGGGCTGGTAAGTTTGACCTGACCACGACCCTCACGACCCGGAAAGCGCTGATCGACGCAAAACTAGCGGTCATCGACGCGGCTCGGACCGTCAATATCCAAGACATCACTTTACGCAGCCTCACGGGCGCGGCCCCCTTTACCGGAGACATCCAATGAAACAGCTTTTATTCTTTACAACGGCTTTAATGGCCTCTGCTTTGTTTTTATCTGCCTGCGACGGCGGCGTTTCACAGAACAGTCCCGCCATCACGTCAGACGCCTCTCAACACACGGATGACGGTGATGGTCAGGAAAATGAGCCTAACGACCGCGAAACTGACGTTATCAAAATGTCGGACTCCGCTGCGCAAGAAGCGGGCATCATTGTTTCGCGCGCGGAGCTTGCGCCGCTGGATCAGTCTATCAGCCTGCCTGCAGAAATCAGGTTTGATGCGGATCGTATAGCCAATGTCTCGCCGCGCGTTAGCGGTATCATCGCAAAACTCTATGCGAGCGAAGGCGATGTTGTAAAACGCGGGGATACGCTGGCGTTGATATCAAGCCGTGAGTTAGCCGGATTAAAGGCGACTTGGCTCAAGGCGCAAACGCAAGCCACATTAGCCGCCACGGCTTTGGCACGAGAAGAAAAACTCTTTTCCGAGAAAATTACCGCAGAGGCTGATGTCGAAGCGGCTCGCGCGAATTTTGAAGCGATTAATGCTGCCAAAGATGCGGCAGAAAACGAGCTTCATGCGGCGGGCGTGAGTGACGCGGCTCTCGAACGCGTGGCCACGGCTGATGATGGGGATAACGCCAATTCATATTTAAGTGCGCCCATTGGCGGAACGGTTGTTCGCCGGGACGTCACTTTGGGCGAAACAGTGTCCGCAGGCGATGCAGGCTCCGTGACCTTATTTACAATCGCTGATGATAGCGTGGTCTGGGCAGATATTGCAGTTTACAAGCAAGACCTCAGCCGCATTCAAAAACAAGCGGCGGTCGTGATTAAATCGGATGACGGCACAGTCTTATCTCAGTCGAATGTCGCTTTCATTCTTCCCATTATCAATGAGACATCGCGAACAGCTACAGCGAGGGTTGTTCTGGAAAATCCTGCGGGCGACCTGCGTCCGGGCCAATTTGTGACCGCTGATATCAGTGTAGGACAATCGCAACCCGTTTTGCGCGTCCCGCTGGGGGCCGTTCAAACCGTCGAAAATAAGGCGTCCGTCTTTGTGCCGATTCAGGGCGGATTTGAACCGCGCCCTGTGACGCTCGGAGCCGACTCCGGCGACTATGTTGAAATTGTCTCCGGGCTTCGCGCGGGTGACCGTTTTGTCTCAAGCGGGGCTTTCACGCTCAAAGCGCAACTTGAAAAAGATGCCTTTGGCGGTGACCACGATCATTAGGATTATCAGATATGTTTAACTTTATGCACCGCATTGCAGGGGGTCGGCTCCTCGCCGCCATTGCTGCACTCGCCATTACCCTGGGCGGTATCTACGCCTTTCGCGCCTTGCCCGTGGACGCCTTTCCGGATGTGACGCCGTCACTGGTTCAGGTCTTTACCGAAACCGAAGGTCTCGCCCCGGAAGAGGTCGAGCGCTATGTGACCTATCCGATTGAGAGCGCCATGGCAGGTTTGCCCAAGCTGAAAAACATGCGCTCGGTTTCCAATTTTGGATTATCCGTGGTCAATATTTACTTTGAAGACGGCACAGATGTTTACTTTGCCCGGCAAGTGGTCGGGGAAAGACTATCCCAAGCGCGGGGGAATATTCCTGACGGATTTGGCGACCCGAAAATGGGGCCCATCTCTACGGGACTGGGTATCATTCTCTATTTCAGGCTGGATGACGCCACAGGCACGCGCAGCCTTGTCGATATGCGCGAAATCCAAGACTGGATTATTAAATATCAGCTGCAAACGGTTCCGGGCGTGACAGAAGTTCTGTCACTCGGCGGCTATGAAAAACAATATCAGGTTCAGCTCGATCCTGATGCCTTGCAAGCGTATAATCTTCAAATCGGTGATGTGATGAGTGCGCTTGAGCGCGGGAATAAAACCGAGGGCGCACAATTTCTGGAAATCGGCGCAGAACAATATACCGTTCGCGGCGTCGGCCTCGCGCGCTCTATTGAAGATTTATCCGACATTGTGATTAAAGCCCAAGACGGCCGTCCCGTTCGTATCAGTGATCTCGGCGAAATTATCATTGGCGGCGGTGTGCGCCAAGGCCTCGCGACCGCCAACGGCGAAGGCGAAGTCGTCGCAGGCTTAGTCCTGAAACTTTACGGGACAAACACATCCGATGTGATTGACCGCGTGAAAACCCGCTTTGATGAAATCAATACGACCTTGCCGGAAGGCGTCACGGCCATCCCGTATTACGATCAAGGCAATCTTGTAACAAAAGCCTCCGCCACGGTGACAACCGCTTTGTGGCAAGGGGCCTTATTGGTCGCCATCGTTGTCTTCATCTTTTTGGGGGGCTGGCGTCCAAGCCTGGTCGTTGTCTTGTCCATTCCTTTCTCTGTCGGCTTTGCGTTTATTGCCATGCACATTTTGGGCATTGGAGCCAATCTGATGTCCTTGGGCGGCGTCGCCATTGCCATCGGGATGATGGTGGACGGGGCTATTGTTATTACAGAGAATGTTGACCGCGGCCTGCGAGAGACCGAGGTAGGACTGGATAATCGCGAAATTGTGGCCCGGTCTTCTGCTGAAGTCATTGCGCCGCTCATCGCTGCGGTCATCGTCGTCATCGTCGTGTTTTTACCGCTCTTCTCGCTGCAAGGCGTAGAGGGCAAAACATTCCGGCCCTTGGCCGCCTCGGCCGCGCTCGCGATGACGGGATCCCTGTTTTATGCAGCCCTTATCGCCCCCGCTATGGCCAATGCACTCATGCGTCGCTCACCAAAGCCCAAAGCCGATAGGCCTGACGTGTTGGCAAAATATGTCAGTAAAGCCTCAAGTCTATTTGTGAAAAGACGCTTCGCGGCGATCTTATTGGCAGGTGTTTTATTACTGGCGGGCGGTCTTGCCGGATCACGGCTGGGCTCTGAATTTACGCCTGCCTTGGAAGAAGGCGATATATTGCTGCGTATCACCATGGCCCCGTCAATTTCTTTGACGGAAGCCTCCGCCACAACAACGCGTATTGAAAAGCGTCTGTTAGGCGCGTTCCCTGAAATCAAATCCATTGTTACCCGAATTGGGCGCGGCGAAGTTGGGGCGCATGCCGACCCCACCAATAGCGCTGAGGGGTTTGTCGAGCTGAAGCCAAAATCCGAATGGCGGCCCGGCATGACGGCGGAGGATTTGCGAAGGGAGATTTCCGAAAATCTCGAAAGCTATCCCGGCAATGTTGTCAATATCGGGCAGCCTATTGCCATGGCTGTCGATGAATTGCTGACAGGCACGCGGGCAGAACTCGCCGTTAAAATCTTTGGTCCTGACAGCGAGGTTTTGCTGGAACAGTCCAAAGTGCTGCAATCTCTCTTGCAAAAGGTCGATGGCGCAGCGGAAGTGCAAGCAGACCAGATTACCGGAGCGCCCCAGCTTGTCGTCACCGTGGACCGAGCGGCTTTGGGGCGTTACGGCCTTGACGTTGAAGAGGCTTTGGA
>CAYGSV010000111.1:0-842 GCA_964352635.1 uncultured Algimonas sp. | reverse complement strand
CTCGGGCGGCGGCGAGGAAGCAGGCGCTTTGTTTGAAGGCGGGCGGCAATTTCCGATTGTCGTGCGGCGTCGCGCTGAGGACAGAAATTCGGCTGATGCCATTAGCCGGATTATTCTGAAATCCGCATCAGGCGCGCGCGTACCGTTGGACAGTGTTGCCAAAATTGAAACCGTTATCGGACCGCGCCAAATCACGCGTGAAGATGGTGAGCGCTTTATCACCGTGCAGTCAAATGTGCGGGATCGTGATATTGGTTCCTTCGTTCAAGACGCACAGGCATTAACGGATAGCCAGCTTGACCTACCCCCGGGGTATCGTCTTGTGTGGGGCGGACAATTTGAATTGCAACAGCAAGCCAATGCGCGTTTTGCCGTTGTCATTCCGATTACGTTGGCAATTGTGTTTTTCATTTTGCTGATCACATTCGGGCGAATGAAATCTGCCATTTTGATATTGCTCAATATCCCTCTGGCATTGACGGGCGGAGCCTTAGCGCTCTGGCTCACGGGCCTGCCTGTGTCCGTTCCGGCGACAGTCGGCTTTATTGCTCTGTTCGGGATTGCGCTCGGAAACGGGATGGTCCTGGTCAGCTTCATGGATGATTTTGCGCGCGCCGGACAAGACCGCGACACGCTCGCGATTAATGCCGCCGGACTTCGGGCGCGTCCCGTCTTGATGACCGCCCTTACAACCGCTCTTGGGCTAGCGCCTCTACTCCTGGCCACAGGCGTCGGCGCGGAAGTACAGCGGCCACTGGCAACGGTGGTTATTGGCGGCTTGGTGACATCAACCGTGCTCACGCTTTTGGTTATGCCCGCGCTTCATAAATGGTTCGCGCCAA
>CAYGSV010000110.1:3893-8123 GCA_964352635.1 uncultured Algimonas sp. | reverse complement strand
GGGGTGTTCATCTCCTCCACCGCGAAGCGGGGGAGGTGTCGAAGCGTCAGCGGAGACGGAGGGGGTGCGTCGCGTCGGCGACGCCAAAAGACCCTGCTCGCGCTCATACATCAAACGCCCGATTTGACCTTCGAGTGAGGTGAACTCAATCACCATATTTGTGACCAAATCACATTTGGCGAGCTTAGCCGCTTGCTCTGCCATATCGGGGTCAGCCCCGACTTTCGGCGCGAGTTCACGCGCGAGCGCTGCAACGCGTTCGGCCTTATCCTTGATAGAGCCGAGCTTCTTATGGAACACGACTGTGTCGAGTTTTTCGTAATAGTCTTCGAGCTTTAATTTTGCGTCTTCGGATTGGAAGAACTGAGCATCGGCGAGACGGGCAGAGAGAACGCGAGAGTTACCTTCGGCAATCGCTTTGCCACCGTCCGGCGCGTCTTGATTTGCGACCACAATAAAGTTCGGTGCGAGGGCATTTGTTTTAGGATCACGCACCGCAAAATATTTCTGATGCGTCCGCATAGAGAGGCGAATGACCTCACCCGGCAGTTCCAAAAAGCTCGGGTCCATATCGCCCAAAATCACGATGGGCCATTCAACCAAACCCGCAACTTCGCTTAGTAAACCTTCGTCTTCAACCAATTCCAAACCGTTATCCGCACACGCCTTACGCGCTTGCTCGATAATTAATTCTTTGCGCTTTTCATGTGATAAAACAACGTGACCATCCGTTTCTAGTGATTGAACATAATCCTGCAAGCCACTGATTTTAAATGGCCCTTTACCATTCCGTCTATGGCCTTCAGTCACATCACCTGTTTGAACACCACCGACTTCAAACGGAACAACGTCGCCGTCCAATAAACAAATGAGACTTTGTAGGGGGCGCACCCAACGGAATGTTGTCCCGCCTGACTTCATAGATTTCGGCCAGGGAAAGTTATTCATGATATCGGGAATTAATTCGGCGAGAATGTCTTTGGTGTCGCGCCCTTCACTGTTCATAACAGCAACATAGAACTCACCTTTTTTTGGATCCGTGCGAATTTCTGCTTCGGAAATATCGGACAGCCCTGCCCCGCGTAAGAACCCTGCAAGCGCTTGTTCAGGGGAGCCAACACGCGGTCCTTTGCGCTCTTCTGAGACATCGGGCGAACGCAACGGAACATCCGCCGCAAACACCAAACGGCGCGGCCCCGTAAAGGTCTGAACATCGTCAACCGTAAGCCCCGCTTTATTAAGCCCGTCAGTCAGAGCCTTGGATAAATCCGCCCCCGCCCGAACCTGCATCCGCGCCGGAATTTCTTCACAGAATATTTCAAAAAGAAGTTCAGCCATCAATAGTCTCCCAACCAAGAGCATTTAAAACTGCACTCACTTCATTCTCTTCCATGTCTTGCAACAATACTCTTGTCGAAAAATGCCCGTAAGTTTTACCCTTATAGGCGTACTGCCAATCCACTATTTGAGAAGTCTTAATTGAAACATTTTGGCCTTTTGAGACTTTATCCGTATATTGAGGTTCAGCGCTAACAAAACCTGATATTTCTTCATAAGAGATAGAATAAACGCCGACCCATATATTTTCTACATCAACTCCAGATGATGAAGCTTCAAACGGAACCTTTACAGCGAAATCAACATAATGATCATCTTCGTTCTCAAGGGCCTTCACAAATTCAATGAAGGTATCTTGAGCGAATTTCGTCGCATGATCCATTGTGCGTGTTTTACCAGAAATAAATGCGATGTTATTCGGCATACTAAGTTGCCCACGCCTTGTCTTGAACGGTCTTTTCAATCTCGACATGTTTCTCTGCGCACCCTTTGGCGAGGTCTCGGACGCGTTTTATATATTCTTGACGTTGGGTCGGAGAGACTACGCCGCGCGCATCCAAGAGGTTGAATAGGTGCGACGCCTTCAACGCATGCTCATAAGCCGGAAGCGGCAGTGGCGGCTCTAGCGCCAAGAGCGCCATGCACTCGGCCTCGGCCATTTCAAATTTCTTGAGCGTGTTATCCGTATTGGAATGTTCGAAATTATAGGTCGATTGTTGCACTTCATTTTGGTGGAATACATCACCATAAAGCACTTCAGGCGTGCCGTTCACGTCATTGGCTTCGGTGAAGACCAGATCATAGACATTTTCGACGCCCTGCACATACATGGCGAGGCGTTCTAACCCGTAAGTGAGTTCGCCTGACACCAAATCAACGTCCAACCCGCCGACTTGTTGGAAATAGGTATATTGGCTGACTTCCATGCCGTCACACCAGACTTCCCAGCCCAAGCCCCATGCGCCAACAGTAGGATTTTCCCAATCATCTTCGACAAAGCGGATGTCATGTAGGTCGCGATCAATGCCGATAGCATCCAGCGAACCAAGGTAAAGCTCCTGCAAATTGGCAGGATTTGGCTTCATAATGACTTGGAATTGGTAATAATGTTGGAGGCGGTTCGGATTATCACCATATCGCCCATCTGCGGGGCGTCGAGAGGGCTGCACATAAGCCACATTCCACGGTTTCGGCCCCAATGAGCGTAGCACAGTCGCGGGGTGCAATGTCCCTGCCCCGACTTCTGTATCAAAGGGTTGTAAAATCACACAACCCTGCTCCGCCCAATAATTTTGCAGCGTCAGGATAAGCCCCTGAAAGGAGAGCGGTTTGTCGGTCTTTTTCGTCATGTTTGCGTCTTTATTTAAAAGCTTATTAATATCAAGTTTTAAGACTCTATAAGCTGAATTTTGATACTCACATGCGTAATATGAATCGTCTACCTTTTAAATTCTTACATATTGTATTTCTAACAGTCTTAGCACTGTGTTCGTATTTTGCGTTAAATTTGAACAAATCTGAATTGCTTATTTTGGCTCTATTGATTGCTGCTTTATGGTTGGTATTTTTCGTAACCTTGTATGACAAAAACAAGCGCAGTAAGAGTAGTCAAACCTTCTATGCCGCAAGTAATGAAAGCTTGAGAGTAAATAGAGGGTCAGACCCTTGGCTTTATAGACTTTTTCTTATCCCTTACATCCACACAAAACCACGCGATGAATAGTTTCGAAAAATTCATCCTTGGGGTAATAACGAGTATAGCAATAGGTCTGGTAGCGTTGGGCGTATCAGACTATTTTTTACCTGGTAGAACAGTTGAAGTTTTCAATGTACCATTTTCTTTATCTGCTGTTTTAATAGCTGTGTTGGCTATGGTTTCAGCATTCAGTTTGGCTTGGAAATACCCAAAACAGATTATGGATTTATTCGACGACGGCGGTTTTTAATCAATCCTTAAACCAACTCTTTCTCTAATCCCGCCAAAGTGAGCGCACGCCGCGCGGCTTCGACGTCTTCTTTCACGACCATAAGCCGTTTAGGAATCATAATACCGGGTTCGAGGACTGACATATTCTGATCCATCACATAGCACGCGATAGTCGCTTCTTTTAGCACGGCTTCAGCAAAGCTGATCGTCGCGGGGTTCGGGGTTTTGATTAGAGCAATCATAAAAAGCTTTCTGCATCTGCGTCATCAAAACGCTTGTGAGTATGGCTAGTGCAGACTACATAGAAAGCCAAACAAAAAAGGCCGTACGCGTGAACGCACCCGCCACAGTTCGAAAAGACAGCTCCCCCACCGCTCCAGCGGAAACGCTCTGGAATTTGGCGCGTGAGGATATGGCAGCCGTCGATGCGTTGATTTTAGATCGTATGCAGAGCCCTGTCGGCCTCATACCCAACCTCGCGCAGCATTTAGTTGGCGCAGGGGGCAAACGCCTTCGTCCGTTACTAACGGTCTCTTCTGCCGCGCTTTGTGGTTATGAAGGTGTGAACCATCATAAATTAGCAGCGGCCGTTGAATTTATTCATTCTGCCACCCTCCTCCATGATGATGTGGTGGATGAGAGCGCGCTACGCCGTGGTAAAAAACCTGCGAATTTGATTTGGGGAAATTCAGCCTCTATTTTAGTGGGTGATTTTCTCTTTGCGCGCGCTTTTAACCTGATGGTTGAAACGAATTCTATGGAAGCCCTCGGCATATTATCCAATGCGTCCTCCGTGATTGCCGAAGGTGAAGTGCATCAGCTTGCGGCCCTACGGAATCTGAAAATGACCGAAGATGATTATATGGCGGTCATTAAAGCCAAGACAGCGGCTCTCTTTGCCGCGGCGACGGAAGTGGCCCCTGTGATTGCCGAACGCCCAAATACGGAACGTGCGGCCTTACGCG
>CAYGSV010000110.1:0-3883 GCA_964352635.1 uncultured Algimonas sp. | reverse complement strand
CGGCATGAAGCTCGGACTATCATTCCAATTGGTTGATGACGCGCTTGATTATGGCGGGCTGGAAAGCGCGCTGGGTAAATCTGTGGGTGATGATTTCCGCGAAGGCAAAATGACACTCCCTGTTATTCGTGCACTGCAATCTGCATCAGAAGACGAAAAAGCATTCTGGCGACGCGTGATTGTCGATCATGACCAACAAGACGTCGATCTGGAAACCGCCGTATCTTATTTACGTTCCGCAGGTGCGCTACAAAGCACGATGGATATGGCACGGCAGTTCTCGGCAGAGGCACGTGAAGCCCTCATGATATTCGAGCCAAGCCCGTGGCGTGAAACGCTGGCTGATCTCGCCGACTATGTAGTCGAACGCATTAGTTAAGTTTGGCGTGGCGGCGTAGCCACCCACTCATGACAAAATATATCAGTACTAAAACAATTACATTGGCTAACAGAAATAGCGGTGATGCAATCACCTTATATTTAATCGCGTAAAGCGCGACATTCGCAAAGACGAGCGACGCTAAGCTATACATCCAAGTCACTTGCAGATGCGAAAACCCTGTCTGAATAAGGCGTTGATAAAGATGGTCTCTGTGGGCCTGTAAAAGATTCTGCCGACGCCGTGCACGCGAGGCGAGCGTCAATAAAACATCCGCCAAAAGCGGCAATATTAACAAAGGTCCGAGGTAAAGCATAGAACCATTGGTTGAAACTGATGTGACAGAGAGGCTTGCCATAGCAAAGACGAACCCTGCCACTAATGCGCCTGTATCACCGCAAAAAACCTTGGCCTGACGGCGTTGGTTGTAGGGCAAGAAACCCAAGAAACTGACGGCCAAAACCCCGAGTAGAAAGGCGCTTAAGACGGAGCCTTGAGATAAGCCAACAAGGCCCAGTGCGACCGAAGCGATAATCAGAGTGTTAGTGATAAGCCCGTTCGCTCCATCCATAAAATTCACGGCATTTGTGACAACGAAAACCCATAAAACGGCCCCCAGAAACCCGACAATCGGCGGGAGGTTCAAGGTCATTGAACCCAATGGCAAGTTAGAGGGATATCCAATCAATCCGACACCCGCAGTGCAGAGTATAAGCATGATGCCAAATTTAAACTTTGCTGAGAGCGCCAAAACATCATCACATAAACCCAACAACCCCATCGCAAAAATCAGGCATAGGATTTGTGCAAAATTTGCAGGTAAAGCGGACAATAAAAACGCGTGAAGCTGACTAAGGGCTAAAGCGCAAACACCGAATGCTGCGATGATACCCATACCACCTGCCGTTGGCGTGACTTTAACATGATTGCTGCGCCCGTCGGGTTCGTCGCCTATTCCCGCATGGACCATAAACCCCGTCACGGCGAGGCTTGTGAAAAAACCAAGACCTGCCAAATTGATAATCGGCCAGAGATGCGCCCAGAATAAATTACTCATGCGCTTCGCCTAGCACGCAAGACTTAACCCACCATGAGGGGTTCTCATTTTGGATAGTCTTCGCGGCCTGTTGAGCCTCTGCTTGCGTGTCGTAAAGACCAAAGCAAGTCGCACCACTCCCACTCATGCGCGCGAGTAAGCAGTTCTGAGAAGACTTTAACACCTCTAAAACATCTGGAATTATAGGTTCCAAAGCCGACGCGATTGGCTGTAAGTCATTTGCCCCTGCCAAAGCTCGCTCTAACAAACTCCCATAATTTTGGGTTGCTTCTGGCTTCACCGCGCGGGGCTCGGAATCGAATGCTTTGAATATCGCGCCCGTCGAAACCGCTTTGCGCGGGTTAATTAAAACGGCGGGTATTTGCCCAAGGTTTGGAAGAGCCCGTACGGTTTCGCCAATACCCGTCATGGATGCCGTTTGCGATAAACGACAAACGGGTACGTCCGCACCGATGTCTGCGTCATCGACATTCTTCATGGCATCAAATTGCCGTAGCACCGCCGCCGCATTGGCACTGCCACCGCCCAATCCTGCGGAGACAGGAATGTTCTTCGTAAGCGTTACGGAGTGAGGGTTTGCCTCTGACTTGTTAAGTGCCTGACGAATGAGGTTACTCTCATCAAACTCTAATCCATGCAAGAACTCACCCGTGATTTCGAATTTCGGATTATCGGAACGCTCGAATATGAGCTCATCGCCGAAATCGGCAAAGACAACGAGACTATCAACAGGGTGATAACCTTTAAAACGGCCCTCTGAAATGGCGCGCCCAACGTTAAGGGTCAAATTGACCTTGGCACGCGCGATTTCTTTAATCTTAGGCATCGGCCTTAGGGGGCTGGCGTGACAGCAGACAATCCTGATTGCAGCTTTTTCGCAATAGTTTCACGCTCTTCATCGGTCGGATCATAAATTAAGGCCCGTTCCCACTGATATCCAGCCTCGCGATAGCGTCCGAGCTTCCAATAGACATCTCCTAAATGATCAATAATCGTGGCAGAGGACGGCGAGAGTGTAACGGCTTTCTCAAGCTGAATTTTCGCTTCTTTATATTCTCCGAGCTTATAATGCGCCCAGCCCAAACTATCGACGATAGCCCCACTGTCTGGCTCCATCTCAACGGCGCGGCGGATCATTTCAAAGGCTTTCTCAAGGTTTTCACCACGGTCCACCCAAGTATATCCGAGGTAATTCAAAGCATCAGCATTGTCGGGTTCGATTTCCAAAACACGCAAGAAATCCGCTTCTGCCTGTTCCCATTGCTTCGTGCGTTCATAGGCTATGCCGCGGAAGTATAGTGGCTGTGTATTGCCCTTTATGTCTTCTTCGCTCATCGACTCAACAATAGCTGTGTATATCGGCAGAGCGTCTTCGTAATTTTCGCGAATGAGACGCGCGCGACCCAAAGCTTCACGCGTTATGAAGCTTTCTTGTTTCGCATTGATGTCTTCGAGAACAGCTAAAGCCCTATCGTCTTCATCGCGATCAAAATAGACATTAGCCTCTGATAATTTTGCCGACACAATATAAGGAGAGCTATCGGAGAAATTCTTATAAATCTCCATAGCTTCATCGGAACGCTCTGTGCTTTCTAATAAGCTGGCCAGCCAAAGCTGTGCTTTTTCATTCTTCGGGTCAATATGAACGGCCAGTCGCAACCAGACTTCAGCCGCATCGGGGGCGCGGTTACGCAAGAAAAACTCGTAAGATGGATCTGTTAAAGCCCGCGATAATTGCTGCTTCGCTTTAAGGGGTTTATCAATCGATTTACCAACTTCTAAAGCATCGAGATAGCTTCTTAATGGTCCACTTTCTAATCCACTCTCATCCAAATATTTCTGGAGGCGAGCTTTAGCCTTATCTTCTTGCCCACTATTGGCATAGAAACGGGCTGTCGCGAGCGCCGTTTCCACGGTTGATTGGCTCGGGCTTTCCAAATTCTCAAATGCCGCATTAGCGAGGTCAATCTTACCGTCCATCGCGTCTATTTTGGCGAGTTGGAGCTTGGCGGCCTCCCCGAAAAACGGGCGCGATAACATGTCTTCAAAATGCTTGCGGGCTTTGTCTTCCTTACCCAGAGCAACTTCATTCCACCCTTCAACGAAACTCATGACGAGCCCCATAGTAATATCAGGCGAGTTACTATTGAGATATTTCTTTGCACTCGAGTGACGGCCCCGCTCAAACGCATCAATCGCGAGGATCGTTTGAGCCATCGCTTCTGTGTTATCAATTTTATAGACTTGCTTGGCGTGGGTCTTCGCCAATTCAAAATCACCTGCGGTAAGCGCAGATGTAATGGCGCGGCGTCCCAAATTCACATTATCAGAAGACGCCTCAAAGGCTTTGGTAAAATATTTAGAGCGCGCTTCGGCATCATCAAAAAAATTCTCATAAGTGCCCGCGAGGTAATCGCCCAAAAGACCCGCATCCTCTGGCACTTCTA
>CAYGSV010000109.1:0-8167 GCA_964352635.1 uncultured Algimonas sp. | reverse complement strand
CCATCTGGTCTTTGACGATGCGGTCTTCGACGGCTTTTGCGAGGTTTGCGAGGTGGCGGTTGATTTTTGCAATCGCTTGCGCTTGCTTTGTTTCGTTTGTTTCCAAACGCGCAATGGCATTGTTGACGGCGGTTTCGACGGCGGCTTGGTTGGGGTTGGCCAAAGCAGAGGCGAGCGCGGACCGAATTTCTGCGCGCGTCGTCGCCATACCTTCTTCGAGGTCATTAGAAAGTTTTCCAACACGGCGAGACAGGGCCGATTTTTGGGCGGTAGTATCTTTGCGAGTGCGAGCGTCGAGCGTCGTAACAACACCTTCGAGTGTTTTCACGCTTTTACGGGTAAGCGTATTGGCGCGTTTCATCCGCGTTTCTAATGCGGTGAGGGCGCCTTGCATCTCAGTGAGAGTGAGTTTTTTAACGGGAGGTTTTTTGGCAGTAGTTTTTGGGGTTGTTGGCTTTTCCACGGATGTTTTCTGCGCTGGCATTTTGGGCAATGCGGGTTTTGTCCCCGTTTTTTTAACGGTCTTACTGGGTGTCGCTGATTTCTTCGTCTGACTCATAGATATCCAAAATCTCTCCTGAGATCTCCCCATGGCGTGACTGAGGGTCTAGAATCACAGCCTTCCACACCCCAGATTGGACTAATTGTGGTTAACACGCGGTTAAGTCGTTAACCTTTGTCTGTGGTATTTCTTGGGAATTCATGTTGATTGCGGCAAATTGGCGTGTTCCATCATTTAAGTTGACGTTAACGTCAACGTCAGTTATTTAGACTTCATGAAACCTAATGTTCACGTATCAAAACTTTCTCACTGGGGTATTCGCCAGTTTGCAGAGATGTTTGATGTCACCCCGCGAACGATACGCTTTTACGAAGATAAAGGCCTATTGAGCCCCCAACGTGAAGCGGGTACGCGCGTTTTTGGTCAAGTCGAACGCCTAAGGTTTGAGAAAATCATGCGCGCAAAGCGTATGGGCTTCTCCCTCGATGATATCAAAGTCGTGCTGGATGTGACCAACGGCCATATTGCCAGTCATGACGAATTAAAGCGACGTCGCGCTAACTTTCAGTCCGTGATTGATGGGTTGGACCGCCGTCGTGAAGACATAGAGATTATGGCCAAAGATATGCGCGAAATCGTGGCAATTATTGACGACCATATTGAAAATACCCAAGAAGAGCCAAGCGTAGAGAGCTTGGCCGCTAAATATGAAGCGGCTTTTAAAAAGAGCTTCGCCCACTCAGAAGATGATCAAGGCTACAGCCTCGATTATCGTGCCGATGATTATGCGGCTGCAGAGTAATTAAACACAGAATAATAAGACCTAAAGGAAAGACCTATGCCAAGTTATAACGCCCCTATCCGTGATATTCAGTTCCTTCTTCACGAAGTTCTGGATTTTGAAAGCCTCAATCAATTTGAAGCTTATCAAGATGTCGATCGTGATCTTGCCGATGCGATTTTAGAAGAGTCCGCCAAATTTGCAGAAAATGTTTTGCATCCGCTTAATGTTGTTGGTGATCATGAAGGCTGTGTCCGTCACGAAGACGGATCTGTGACGACTCCAAAGGGTTTCAAAGAAGCTTATCACCAAATGGTTGCAAATGGTTGGGTTGGCCTTGCGAAAAACCCTGAATTTGGTGGGCAAGGTATGCCTAGCCTCTTGGCAATTGCATCTTCTGAAATGCAGTCTACGGCGAATATGGCCTTTGCTATGTACCCGGGCTTAACAAATGGTGCTTCTAAAGCCATTGAAGTTGGCGGGTCGCAGGAACAGAAAGAAAGATGGCTCCCGAAAATGATCGCAGGCGAGTGGACAGGGACAATGAACCTGACAGAGCCACATTGCGGGACTGACCTTGGTATGTTGAAAACCAAAGCTGTGCCAAATGGTGACGGGTCATATAAAATCACTGGTCAGAAGATTTTTATCTCTGCCGGTGAGCATGACATGTCAGAGAACATTATTCACTTAGTCTTGGCGCGTGTCGAAGGGGCCCCTGCGGGAACCAAAGGTATTTCGCTCTTTATCGTACCGAAATTCAAACTTGATGCGGACGGAAACCCGAGCGAACGTAACCTTGTAAGCTGCGGGTCTATTGAAGAGAAAATGGGTATCCACGGCAACTCAACCTGCGTCATGAATTATGACGAAGCCGAAGGTTATATGATTGGCGAAGAGAACAAAGGCCTGCGCGTCATGTTCGTCATGATGAACGAAGCCCGTATCGGCGTTGGTATGCAAGGCTTGGGTCAATCAGAAATCGCGTATCAAAATGCGGCGGCCTACGCCAAAGACCGTATCCAAGGTCGCGCTTTGACAGGCCCTGCTGATAAAGAAAAGCAAGCTGACCCGATCATTGTTCATCCTGATGTGCGTCGCATGTTGATGGAAACCAAAGCTTTTAACGAGGCAGGTCGTGCGCTCCTTTACTGGGCGTCTATGCACGAAGATTTCGAGAAGCATTCGGACGATGAAAAAGTCGTCGAGAAAGCTGATGATTACCTCGGTCTTTTGACTCCAGTTATCAAAGGCTATCTCACGGATATGTCGATGAAAACAACAATTGATTGCCAGCAAATTTTTGGCGGTCACGGTTTTGTTGAAGAATGGGGCATGAGCCAGTTTGTTCGCGATAACCGCATTGCCCTGATTTATGAAGGCGCCAATGGTGTTCAAGCCCTTGACCTTGTTGGTCGTAAACTCGCCCGCAATGGTGGTCGTGCGCTCATGACACTCAACCAAGAAATCAGTGCGTTCTTGGCCGAGAATAAAGACAATGAGAACCTACCAGAGTTCATGGACGGCCTCGGTGGGGCGCAGAAAAAACTGACCGAAGCGACCATGTGGTTGATGCAAAACGGCATGTCTGACCCGAATAATGCCGGTGCTGGGTCCGTTGATTATATGCACATGATGGGCCTCGCGACATTGGCTTATATGTGGGCGAAAATGGCGGTTGTAGCGCAACAAAAAATCGACGAAGGGTCGAATGAAGACTTCTATCCTAACAAGTTGATTACGGGGCGTTATTTCATGCTCCGCATGTTGCCAATGCTCGACGCGCATCTTGCGAAAATCAAGACAGGCGCAGAGCCCGTTATGGCTTTGGAAGCGGCTGCGTTTTAAATAAAAAACCATTCATCCCGACTAAAGTCGGGACCCATCACCTGCTATTTCGGCAGGTGGTTCAATTCTAGGAGATGGACCCCGACTTCTGTCGGGGTGAACGGATAAAAAGAGAGAAAAATAATGGCCGCTTTAGACTTTAAAAATCCAGACTGGTATGATGAAGAAGATATCAATATTTTCCGTGAAGCCGTTCACGGTTTTTATGCGCGGGAAATGGCGCCGCATTCCGAAGAGTTTCGCAAGAATAAAAAAGTTGATCGTAAGTTCTGGAATATGGCGGGTGAAATGGGCTTGCTCAATTGTTCTATGCCCGAAGAATATGGCGGGGGCGGTGGTGATTACCGTCACGAAATGATTATTCAAGAAGAACTAATTAAAGCCAATGTCGATGGGTTCGGCCTCTCACTCCATAATGCCATTGTGGCGCCTTATATCCTGCATTACGGCACGGAAGAGCAGAAGCAAAAATGGCTTCCAAAAATGGCGACAGGTGAGCTTGTTGGCGCGATTGCGATGTCAGAACCGGGAACCGGGTCTGACCTTCAAAATGTCAAAACCAATGCGAAGAAAGACGGCAATGGTTGGATCATCAATGGTTCAAAAACATTTATTACCAATGGCGGTACAGCGAACCTTATCGTTCTTGTGGCCGATACTGGCGGCGAAGGGAAATTCTCTAAATCGCTTTTCGTTATTGAAACGGATGACCTCGAAGGGTTCCGTCGCGGCCGCATCCTCGACAAGGTCGGTATGGACGCGCAAGATACAGCCGAACTTTTCTTTGACGATATGAAAGTCCCAGCCGATGCCTTGCTGGGGCCAGAGCCGGGACATGGTTTCATTCAATTGATGAAGGAGCTTCCGCAAGAGCGCCTCAACATCGCCGTTCAAGGTGTCGCACAAATGGAAGCGGCGCTAGAGATGACAATCGAATATGTCAAAGAGCGTAAGGCCTTTGGCAAGTCAATCATGAGCTTCCAAAACACACAATTTGAACTCGCGGAATGTAAAACCATCACGCAAATCGCCAAGACATTCGTCTATGATTGTGCCGAGAAACATCTGCGCGGAGAGCTCGATACCGTCACGGCGTCTATGGCGAAGTATTGGGTCACAGATAAAGAATGCGAAGTCATTGATCGTTGCCTACAGTTACACGGCGGATATGGCTTCATGAACGAATATCGTATCGGTCGTATGTATCGCGACAGCCGCGTCCAGCGTATTTATGGCGGCACGAATGAGATCATGAAACTGCTCATCGCGCGTAGTTTGTAATGAAAAGTATCCTTTTGATTGGGCTTGTTTTTTCAATAACTTTTTTAGCAGCTTGCGATGTTATTGAAGGTGCAACTGAAAATACTCAATCTAAGCAGGCGTTTGAAACATACACGGCTGGTCGCTATTCATTGTTTGAGTGTGATGATACTATTATAGGCACAATGGATATTTCTTCTGACTACTTCCGTTTTACGGAAACGGTGTGTGACGTAGAATTTAAGGGCGTTTCTACCGATCCAACAGGGCCTTTAGTAGCTCTGACAAATTGTAGGTCAGATGGCGGTGACGAAGCCGATAAGTTAGTTGTTTTTGAGCCAACGAATGAAGGTGTATCTCTTCATAACTATGGTGAAAACGTATTTGAATTAAAGCGCTGCCCAAAAATTGATTAGCGAGAAACGTTCAAATAGGAATATCGTTTCTATATAGAGGATTTTTGAGGTTCTAGTGTATCCACCGCCTTATTACACGGATAATGACCCCGCCTTCTTGGCGGGTGTCATGCGAGATTATAATTTTGCTTGCATGACGAGTGCGTCTGATGATGGATTGCTCGCAACGCATTTGCCTTTTGTGTTAAAAGCTGAAGAGGGGCTACATGGTTCGCTTTATGGACATGTCTCTAAACAGAATCCGCAAGTGACATCGTTAGAGGCGGGGGCAGAAGCTCTCGTCGTCTTTACTGGACCTCATGCCTATATTTCAGCGGATTGGTATGACGCCCCTGAAAAGCGCGTGCCGACTTGGAATTATGTCAGTGTTCAGGCGAGAGGGCAGGCAGAGATTTTACCGCAAGATCAGTGGGTCTCAGAACTCACTTTACTGACGGAAATATATGAGGAAGACGGTGCATGGCAAATATCCAAAGCCGAAGACTATGCGAATAGGCAGCTCTCTGGCATTATCTATTTCAAGATAGAGATTGAGGATGTTGTGGGATACCGCAAGATGTCGGGTAATAAGAGCCGTTCTGAAAACCTCAATGTTATCAAGGAATTAAAACTAAGAGGCGAACACGCCACAGCGGCAGAGATGGAAGCCGTAATGTCTGAAAAGGAAGAAAAATGACAGAGCTCGTAACCTACACGCTTGAAAATGGTGTCGCGACAATCAAAATGGATGATGGCAAAGCCAATGTCCTGTCCACCGATATGATTGCTCAATTAAACGCCGCGTTTGATAAGGCTGAAGCGGATGAGGCGATTGTTATTTTGACGGGCCGTGACGGCATGTTTTCGGGTGGGTTCAACCTCAAGGAAATGCAAGCGGGGCCGAAAGAGGCGATGATTTTGACGTCAAAAGGCTCCAAGCTCGCGCGTCGTATTCTGGCCTTCCCAATGCCCGTTATTGCGCTCTCGACGGGTCATACGATTGCAATGGGCGCGTTTTTAATGCTCGCCTGTGACTATCGTATGATTGCAGAAGGCGATTATAAGATTGGCCTAAACGAGACGCTCATTGGCATGACCATGCATAATTTTGGGATAGAGTTGGCACGTTATCGCTTGTCTAAAAACTACTTCAACCGTTGTGTTATCAACGCGGAAATCTTCAATCCCAAGGGTGCAATTCATGCGGGCTTCTTTGACCGTGTTGTGCCAGCGGAACAAATGCCGATGGCTGGACCGATGGCGGGGCAAATGTTTAGTCAGCTTAATATGACCGCTTTCCGCGGGACTAAACTTCGCTCTCGAAAAGAGGCTTTCGCAATTTTAGACCAAGCGATTGAAGACGATCTCGACCCTGAAAAGATCCACGCGGTCTAGTCCTAAGTCGGTACCGTGGCGCGTGCGAGCCTTCATAAAACAATCCGCTGCAATAAACTGGGGCGGGACTTTGTCGTAGGCGACCTTCATGGCCGTTATGATTTGTTGAAAAAAGCTATGAAGAAGCATGATTTTGATAAGTCGAAAGACCGTGTTTTCTCTGTCGGTGATATCATCAATCGGGGCTCTCAGAGCGAAAAATGTCTCAAGCTTCTTAAAAAATCATGGTTTTTCATGGTGTTAGGAAACCATGAAACGGCTTTCATCGAGGCTGTGAATGAAGGCCGTCTAAAAAATTACGCCCAGCAGTATGATGATTGGATTTTGAAACTACCGCGAAAGGATCTGAAAAAATGGGCGAGGGTGCTGTCTAAAACACCAACCGCTTTAACGCTTAAGTCTCAAGACTACACGGTCGGTATTTGCCATGCAGAGCCCGATGGCTTGTCATGGAAAAAATCCCGAGATCGCCGCAAGAGCATTCCCATCATGTTGATGGGACGTCGCGTTCTTCGCAAACGGCTTAAATCACCTGTTAAAGGTGTCGATTTTACCGTGCATGGGCATACGCCGATGGCCAAGGCGATGTGGGTGGGGAACCGCTATTTTATGGATACGGGGGCTTGGTATTCTGACAAGCTGACATTCAAACCTCTCGACGAAATCTACAAGGCGCATAAAAAACGGGTGAAAAAGGCATTATGACGGCCACCTTTATTCGGAAATCTTATGATTTAGAGCAGGGGACGATATCGGCTCTGCATTTTGGCGATGTGGACGCGCCAGTACGTTTATTATTTCTCCATGCCAATGGATTTAACGCGCAGACGTATCGCGCCGTGCTCGCGCCTTTAGGTGTGCATTGCGTGGCTTTGGATTTGCTCGGTCACGGTCAGACGGCTTTGCCGTATAATCCGGATTCGCTCAAAAATTGGTACGGCCTGCGTGACGATGTTGTTGCTTTCGTAAAAGCCGAGATGCCAGACGAGTTTGTCTTGGGCGGTCATTCCTTGGGGGCGTGCGTTGGCATTCTTTGCGCGCCTTACCTAAAAGGACAACTCAAAGGCTATGTTGGATTTGACCCTGTAACCATGCCGATTTGGATGCGGCCTTTTAATTATATACCAGGATGGACCTCTATGATGCGCGATCGTTTACCGATTGCGGCAGGAGCAGGGCGACGACGTTCAACATTTGAAAATCTGGAGCATGCTTTTACGCGTTATCAAGGACGCGGGGCTTTTAAAAACTTCCCCGATCAAGTTTTAAGAGATTACCTCGAAGGCGGGTTGAAGCTTACAAATGAAGGTGTCGAGCTTGCCTGTGATCCGAAATGGGAGCAGGCAATTTACGCCGCTCAAGGCCATAATTTATTCAAAGCCGCGAGAGACCTGCCTAAAGATAATTCGCGTATTATTTATGCCGGGAAAGGTGCGCCGCATACGCCAACATCAAGAGAACGCATGCGCGGAATTCTAGGGAAATCAAACGTAGAGCGTCACATGAATTTCCATCATATGTTCCCACTTAATAATCCTGACTTTGCGACAGAAGCCTTAAGGCTTGCGATCGCGCACTCGAATTTAAGCGTGTAACCCTCTGATTAAATTTGAGTTTAGTTTTTCTATTTGAGCGTCAGATGTTTTTACAAGACTTCGTGTCTTTGTATTAAACAAACATCCCATTGCAACGGTGCTCATATAACTCTCACCCGTAATCGGATTTAACAAATTGTGCAAAATCCCGCGCGTGTAAGTATTCGCCCCTAAAAAACCTGGTACATAAGCATAGGCATCACCGACTTCTGGCCATGAATGAAAGACGGCTCGTGCTTCGAGTAAGGCCGCCATACCGCCGCCTTCTCGGTAGTCCTCATCATGAATTTCGGGCCAGCCATCCGTGTACCATCCGATAGAAGACGTCGTCCGACCAAAGAAAGCTTGCGGGGTAATGTGTCCGGTATTGTCGGCTTCCTCAGGGCCAAAA
>CAYGSV010000108.1:0-8243 GCA_964352635.1 uncultured Algimonas sp. | reverse complement strand
AATCCACCACTTTATCCACAGGAGTGCTGCAAATGCCCAGAAATACCCCTTTTTCGAAGGTAGGAGGCCTTTTTTGTCTCCTATCTCTAAGTTTTTTGCAGACAAGCTGTATAACAGAAACAAATAAAAAAAGCAATTCCACCCTGGAATCGGCAAAAGTTTCTTCTGAAAAAGATCAAAAAAAGACTGCTAAAAATATAATTTTATTCATTGGTGATGGCATGGGCGTCTCCACAATCACCGCAGGTCGAATCTTCGACGGTCAATCTCAAGGCAAAACGGGCGAAGAGCATGTCCTTGCTTTTGAAGATTTCGAAAATTTAGCGCTCATCAAGACCTATAATACGAATTCTCAGGTTCCAGACAGCGCCGGAACAGCCACCGCCATCATGAGCGGATATAAAACGAATATTGGTGCCGTAAATGTAGAGCCTGGAAATCCAGCTGATATGGTAAGAGTATCATGCGTTGAAAAAGATAACCCGCCTACATTGCTAAACCGCGCTAAAGCTAAAGGTCTTAATGTTGGTACGATTTCGACCGCGCGCCTAACTCACGCCACACCTGCAGCCCTTTACAGTCATTCGGTCAGTCGAGGGTGGGAAGCCGATCGTGACGTTCAAGACGGGCCGCCCGCAGAGGCAGGCTGTATCAGCATCGCCCAACAACTGATTGAGAGTGAATTGGACCTTGCCCTAGGTGGCGGGCGCGGAGAATTTACAGATGAGCAAATCACAGCTTGGGGCGCTCAAGACCGACAATATGTAACTAATAATAGTGAACTAATATCTGCAAGCGGCAAAACGCCTATTCTCGGCCTCTTTAATCGTTCTCACATGTCTTATGAAGCGGACCGAGAAGGTACAGATGAGCCTTCGCTTGCCGAAATGACTGAATTTGCGATTGATAAGCTCTCTAGCGATGAAGGCTTTGTCCTTATGGTCGAAGCCGGTCGCGTTGATCACGCCCATCATGGCTCTAATGCCTACCGCGCGATGCGGGATATGCAAGCGCTGAATGAAGCGGTTAAAGTCGCCAAAGCAAAAACGGGCGATGACACACTTATAATGGTCACCGCTGATCACAGCCACGTCTTTACAATTGCGGGTTACCCCGTGCGCGGTAATCCCATTCTGGGTTTGGTCAAAGGTGTTGATCGCACAACAGGACAAGCCGAAGCAGATTATACGCTTGCAGATGATGGGAAGCCTTACACGACGCTAGGTTATCACAATGGTGCGAATTTACGTCTGCCTGACAGTCCCGCCCTGACCGATAATGTTGTCCAGGCCAAAGACTTCCAGCAACAAGTCACGGTGCCCCTTGGCTCTGAAACCCACGGCGGCGAAGATGTTCCATTATATGCCCGCGGGCCAGGCGCCGAAAACTTTAAAGGTGTCATGGAACAAGACGAGATTGGAAAAATCTTAGCCCGTATTTTAGAGAGCAAAGACTAACTCGCACGCCTCTCTATATATGTGTTAATCGAAATATATGTGTTAATCGAACCCGCCCTTTGAGGCGGGTTTTTTAATCCTCAATATCATCCTTGGTCTGCGCCAGAGCGAGCGCTTGGAAGTCATGATGAATTTGCGGGTCTTCAGCACTAAACATCTGTAACATGATAATTCCGAACGCATCATTCTGCGGGTCTATATACATATTGGTACGCGCTGCGCCGCCCCAGCCCCATTGACCGGCATGGCGACCTCTTTCAGTCGCTTGCGCCTCGGTCGCTGTAACTTGCACAGACCCGCCATAGCCAAACCCGGCCCCCGTATCACCACCTAGCCATGGCAAGAGATAAGGATCATTTGGGTTCATCTGGTTCGTCATCATGTCGCGCACGGTCTCTGCCGCCAAAACGCGATGCCCTTTGTAGATTCCGCCATCGAGCATCATCTGTGAAAACTTTGCATAATCACCTAGCGTGGAGACCAAACCGCCGCCGCCTGATTGAAACGCATTTTCATTCAAGAACGGACTCGTCTGACCATCTTCGGCAAGCGTAAATTCTCCAGTTTCCGCACTCAGCGCATAGTTTGACACAAAACGCACTTTCTGATCGTCTCGCACGCGAAAGCTTGTTTCACTCATACCCAGCGGGTCAAAGATACGCGCCTTAAACACCTCGCCTAAACTCTCGCCCTCGACCACTTCGATAATCCGCCCCAGCACATCAATCGAATAGCTGTAAAACCACGCCGTGTTTGGTTCCGCCAATAAAGGCAGTTGAGAGAGCTTGGTCATTTTAACAGATAAGTCTTCGCTCGGCTCAAACAAGCCAGCATTCATATAGGCCTCTTCGACGGGATTGACGGGTCCGAAAATCCCATATCCCAAACCTGCTTTGTGCAGCAAAAGATGTTTCACCGTCATCTGCGTTTTGGGGTCGGTAAATTGCGGTGTGCCGTCTTCGCCTATAGACGCCACTTTCATATTGCCCAGTTCAGGAATGAATTTTGTGACGGGGTCATCGAGCGAGATTTTCCTCTCCTCAACCAAATCCATAATCACGGTGGAGGTAATTGGCTTCGTCATGGAATAAATACGAAAGACACTGTCCATAGTAATCGGCATATCTCGTTCCCGATCGCCGAGCCCAAATGTACCTGTGTAAACGGTTTGGCCTTCATCAAAAACGAGGGCGGAGACGCCGATAACATCGCCAGATTTGACCGCCTCGGATAAGAGGCTGTCCATGGCGGCTTTATCAAAACTTGGGGCCTCTGGAGCCGACGCCGCTGAGCATGACACGATGAAAGACACAGAGAGTAAGAGCAGTAATTTTTTCATAACTCCCCCCTGCAAGCGAACAGGCCCAAGTGCAAGGACAAAACCGCTACCCCGCATAAGCAAAGCGCGCATCCTCTCGCCCGTCATAAATCATATCCGCCATCAGATCGCCTGACCCTGCACATAAGGTCCACCCCATATGGCCGTGGCCTGTATTCAGCCAAAGTCCCGGAATTGACGTCCCGCTAATGAATGGTCGCCCCATCGGACTGAGCGGGCGAAGCCCCGACCAAATTTCACGCGCTGGCGACAGCGCCCCCATGATGTGCGGCGCAAGCGTGTACCAGCGTTTGAGCAAAGGCTGCGCGCTCGCCTCCCCCAGTGTTCCCGACAGCCGCAATGTGTCGCCCAGAACCGTCATCGCCGAGCGCGATTGTGCATCCATAATGGGCGCTTCGGGCAGTTCGACAGAGGGGCGTTCAAAATTCACGGCAAAACCCCGCGCGGTCTGAATCGGCAAGCTCAACCCCAAAGGCGAGACCACATCCGCACTTTGTGGACCCGCACATATAATGACATGATCGCAGTGAAAAATATGGCCGCGCAATTGCGCGGTAATCCCTTTTTGCCCTCGCCGAAGACGGAGATCACTCGCGCCATATATAAAGAGAGCCCCGCCCTCCGTCAGACGGTTTGAAAGGGCGCGCCCATATTCCAACGGATCGCCACTGCGGTCTTCTGGAAAATGCAACGCCAAATGCCCCAAGGTCTTAATCGCATCGGACATCAAATCCGTTTTAATGCCAAAAGAAAGATAGTCTTTTTGCGCCGCTTGCGCCGCGAGGCTGTCTGTATAAATCTGATAACACCCGGGGTGACGTGAGAGCGTTTCGGTGAGGCCCAAAGATTGAAAGTTTTTCATCAAGCTATATTGTGACTCACGGGCGAGTTCTAAAACCGACTTCGTCGCCGCGCGATCAAAACTTATGTCGCCGCTCGGAATCCAAGACTTCGCTTGGCTCGGATGAATCATGCCTGAATTGGAATAGCTCGTCCCCCGCATGGGTGCAGAGCGGGCTTCGGTAATTGTGACATCCGCCCCACGGCGTTGCAGCGCATCCGCCGTCGAGAGCCCGATTAACCCCGCCCCAACAACCAGAATTTTCGGCTTTGCTATGTCAGGCGTTTTCACCATGGCGCGCGGTATAGCCCCCCGAGCCAAAAGCGAAAGTCAGTTTCGCAGGATTTCAGCAGAACAGACAACATAAAGACCTCCTAAGCAAAAATATGGACGAAATGAGGCAAACCATCCGAACGACGGTCGCAAAGCGACCTAGTGAGAATGCTGTTGCTAAATTAGGCGAAACGCAAACTTCAAGTTCCCAATTCTCAACATCGTCATTACCCGCCCCCGAGCGGGTAACCCATACGATGCTCTATCAGATAAATGTAATGGCGCGTTTTGCGAAATGACTCAATTAACGTACCATCACGCTTGCCGAACCTGATGTCGTATGGGTTACCTCTAGCGTTTCGTAGAAACGCTTAATCAAGCGCGGTAATGACGGCGTGAGTGTTAAATAGTCAAGCCTCCTTTGCGACTGTCCATCGAGGAAACAGCGTATTGCGATGTCGGCCCATCAAAAGTGGACGTCCGCAGAGTTCAGTCTCTTACCGGAGACCGAAGTAGATATGTGTTTCGCAAGAGATAAACTCTGCGGCAGCGGTTGTTTATGGACCAGCCGTGATCCCGAACCCCGCAGTCCTTGTCGAATATAGCTTTCACTACTCTCTACATGGGCGGTCAGGCCTAATCCAAAAGACCCGGCACAGTCTGCTCTGTCAAAAGCAGATGCTCAGTCCCGCTGTCTCTCTTGGCAGAAGGTGACGCATGAAACGCCCGAAATCATTTGAGAAATGATTTCAGTGGAATGCCTCAATCGCCGGCCGATTGAGGATTACTCTCGTTACGCTCCATCCCCCCTGTCCATCCAAAAAAGAACAGTTTGAATATGGCATGGAATAAAAAGGTGTGGATTTAAAAGTTTAAAAGTACAGCTAACTTAGAAGAGTAGGAAAATTAAACGTGGAAAGAGTGTGTTTAAGGCCAATGTCTGCCCTCCTCCCGTTTACGGGGGAGGTGCTGGAGCGTAGCGAAAGCGGAGGGGGGAGCATCTATTTCCCTTGATCAAGGTGAAAACCTATCGCTTCAAGAACATCCTCTAAATAGTCAAATACAGCTTCGTTAGATATGCGAACAACTTACTCTTGATTATCCTGAGAAAAAAATCCGAATTTCTTTAAATTATCAAACAAAAATTTGGCAAGAAAAATCAAAACCGAAATCTGTACAACCCAAAAGTGTTCCTTAAAAGCATAATAGTCGTATAATGCATTCCCTTCATGAACTTTTGACTCACCACCAATTAGAAAAGAAATGGGGTAATATATTAGGAAGCACCCTAACAATATAATCCCTAGTGCATGACCTCGAACGCCACAGGCTACGCTCGTTGCAAAAACACAAATCGATATAACATAAAGTAATGACACAACATCGAAATACATAGCACTCAAGGATTATAGAGAGGTTACTATTCCGCCAAATCAGCTAAATTCGCGTCAAACTCCTGCGCCAACCGCTTATGCCTCTCTAACATCTGCAACTTCGCTTCTGGATCGTTGAACACATAGAGGCGGTTTTTCTCTACGCCTTTGAGGCAGAGCTCGGCATAGGTGTCGGCGGGCATACCGTTATCTATTAGGTCTTTCACGGCGAGATAGGCTTTGGATTGTTTGAAACGCTCTCGTGTTTGCGCCGCATTGGGACTCCTATCCGCCGTGTTATGAATGTTGGATTGCACCCATGTTGGGCAGAGGCACGACACGCCAATGCCAGCGTCTGATAATTCATGAAAGAGGGCCTCGGAATATCCCACGACCGCAAACTTTGTTGCGAAATAAGGGTTCATGCCGATATGGGCGATATGCCCCGCCATTGACGCCGTATTGATAATATGCCCGCCTTCGCCGTGAGATAGCAGATGCGGCAAGAAAACCTCACACCCATAAACAACGCCCATCAGATTAATGTCGTTAATCCAGCGCCAGTCATCGAGATTAAATTTGCCCGGACGCCCCGGGAGGCTGACGCCCGCATTGTTAAAAACGAGGTGTACTTTGCCGAACGCTTTTAACGTGGCGTCTGCGGCCGCGCGGACATCGTCTTCTTTGGCGACATCACAAACCACCGTCGCCAGATTATCGCCTGCGCCTAATTTTTGATAGGCGGCCTCGAGGCCGTCTGCGTCTATATCCGACATCATGACTTTGGCCCCGCGGCCCAAAAGCCCTTCGCAAAGGGCATAGCCAATGCCAGAGGCTGCGCCCGTTACAAAGGCCACTTTATTCGAAATATCTGTCATGTGTTTCACCCTAATGTTGCGCGTTTAGGGCGGGAATTTTAGGCGAAGTCAATCTTCGCATTTTAATTCAAATCATGCACCGTTGTTTGTTAGGCCCATTTATCAGCATTGGCGCGTGACCAGTGACGCGCCCAAGTCTCTGGCAGGGTTGCATCTGTCAGCAAATCACCGTCTTCCAAAAACTCATAGAGCTCGGCATAGGTTTTGACCGCACCGCCTTGGACACGGTGGTGGAGGTGGTCTGCCGTGATATCTGAAGGGGACGTCACGCCTGCGCTGCAGATAATTTCCATCAGGTTTTTGACATTCGCCATTTGGTAATTGGCGACGCGCTCGGCTTTCAAATCCACATCCAGCGCATTAAAACGCGTGGCTTTTTGCGTGGCGATACCTGTGGGGCATTTATCATTATGGCAGCTTCGCGCTTGGATACAGCCGAGGGCGAGCATCATAGCGCGCGCCGAATTAATTGTATCTGCACCAAGCGCCAAGAGGCGCACCATGTGAAAGGCGGATATGGCTTTGCCCGATGCAACAAGGCGGATTTTATCACGCAAGCCTGTTCCGACCAGAGCGTTGTGGACAAAGACGAGGCCTTCGCGGAGCGGCGTACCGACGGAATTTGTCATCTCTATTGGGGCTGCGCCTGTGCCGCCTTCTGATCCATCAATGGTGATAAAATCAGGGGTGACGCCTGTTTCTAACATGGCTTTGCAAATAGCGAGGAATTCAGATTTATCCCCGATGCATAGTTTAAAGCCCACGGGTTTGCCGCCTGACAAATCGCGCAAACGCGCGATAAACGCGACTAATTCTCGCGGTGTCGAAAAGGCGGAATGGGCGGCAGGAGATATGACGTCTTTGCCCATCGGGACATTGCGAATTTTGGCAATTTCAGGCGTGAGTTTGACCGCTGGCAGTATGCCGCCATGCCCCGGCTTTGCGCCTTGGGACAATTTTATCTCTATCATTTTGACGCTATCACGCGCGGATTTCTTGGCAAAAAGCTCAGGGTCGAACGCGCCGTTTTCATCACGGCATCCGAAATAGCCCGTGCCGATTTGCCAAATGAGGTCTGCATCATGTTCGAGGTGATAGGGGCTAATGCCGCCCTCGCCTGTATTATGGGCAAAGCCGCCAATTTTGGCCCCTTTGTTCAGAGCAAGAATGGCATTTTTACTCAGCGCGCCATAGCTCATGGCGGAGATATTAAGCAGAGACGCGTCATACGGCTTTTGGCAATCAGGGCCGCCAAACCGAACACGCGGATTATAGTCGGTGGCCTCCTTGGGCAAAATAGAATGATTCACCCATTCATAACCATCGCGGTAAACATCAAATAATGTCCCAAAGGGCCGCGTATCTTGTTGCTTCTTGGCACGTTGATAAACGAGCGAGCGAAACTCTCGACTAATCGGGGCGCCATTTGTATCTGACTCGACAAAATATTGCTGTATCTCGGGCCGAATGGATTCAAAGAAATACCGCAAATGCCCGATGACGGGATAAAGCCGCAAGACTGTCTTTTTGCGTTGAAAAATATCATAAAGCCCAAGTGCAAAAATCGGGAGGACAAGCAAAAACCCCCAAGCCGCTGTTGACCAAAACAACGTCAGTAAAGTAACGCTACACACTGCGATGGTGGCCACAGTGAAGAAAACAATGCGGGCGGAAAATTCCGATTTTTCTAAAGCAAAGCCTTTTCGCTGACCGATCTCATAATCAGGGATATTTAGGTGCGTTTCTTTTTTGGGGATGTCCAACATGTGAAGCCCCTTTCTAGTGCTTTATTTTAATAACAACAAATAGTTGCCTAAAATGCTTTCTATTTCCCTAATTGCAGTTTGGTGGGGAACGGCTTAAGCCTAGTGCAAGATTAGAGGGCCTTATGAAACGCGTTTCCATATTACTATTAAGCACGGCTTTAGGCCTATCAGCCTGTTCAGCGACGGACACACTCACCGCTGAAAAAGCTCCGATTGAGCGCGTCGTGACAACATCAGTTAATACCAAAGGCATGGTGGCCGCCGCCAACCCTCTCGCCGCACAAGCGGGCATAGAGATTTTGGAGCAAGGCGGTTC
>CAYGSV010000107.1:6255-8315 GCA_964352635.1 uncultured Algimonas sp. | reverse complement strand
GAAAAGGGACAAAGTGGCAAGTAAATTAGATATTTACGTTTCAAAGCGGCCTCGCAGAATGCCTTTATTATCCCCTCGTTCTGCGAAGCCTATTTTACGTCTAGGAAGGGCAGTAGCTTGACGCACAAATAAATACGCAAAAATGAGATAAGTGGTTCCCTTTAAATCCACACTTGCCTAAAGCGGCTTCACAATGGCTCCACCACTTTTAACACTTTCGAATATCGCGCTTACCTTTGGCAGTACGCCTTTGCTCGAAAACGCGAACCTTATGGTCTATCCGCATGAACGTTTATGTTTGGTCGGTAGGAACGGATCAGGAAAATCCACGCTGATGAAAATTGCCTCCGCCATTGTCGAACATGATAGTGGCGACCGTTTTGTCAAACCTGGCACAAGCTGGCGGTATTTGCCGCAAGAGCCAGATCTCTCAGCTTTTCAAACCTCTCGCGATTATATTTCGGATGGCCTCGTCGGCGCAGATGATGGAGGGCGTATTCCCTACCTCTTGGACGCACTCGGCCTTACCGGAGACGAAGACCCCAATGTTATGAGTGGCGGAGAAATGCGCCGCGCTGCCCTCGCCCGCACGCTTGCGCCTAATCCTGATATTTTAATGCTGGACGAGCCGACAAACCATCTCGACCTCCCTGCGATTGAATGGCTCGAAAATGAATTGGGTCGGAGCCAAAGTGCAATCTTGCTTATCTCCCATGATAGACGTTTCCTCGAAAGCCTCTCTCGCAAAACGGTCTGGATGGACCGTGGTGAAACGCGTGAATTAGACAAAGGCTTTGGCGAATTTGAAGATTGGCGAGACGAGTATTTTAAGCAAGAGGAACTTGAGCGTCACAAAATGGAACGCAAAGTCCACCGCGAACAACATTGGGTCGTGCATGGCGTGTCAGGGCGACGAAAGAGAAATGTGCGTCGCCTCAAAGAATTAGGCGACCTTCGCCAAACAATCAAAAACCAACGCCAAGTCACAGGTAATGCACAAATCACCGTGACCGAAGCCAATACCTCTTCGAAGCAAATTGTAAAATTGCGAGAGGTCTCCCATAGTTTTGGCGACAGACCCATTGTCAAAGACCTCTCACTGCAAATCAATCGTGGCGAACGCCTTGGACTCATTGGGCCAAACGGTGCGGGTAAGACGACGCTTTTGAAAATCATCATGGGCGAGCTTACGCCTGACTCTGGCAAGGTTGAATTGGGGCTTAACCTTGAACCGCTCGTGATTGATCAAAAACGGGAAAGTTTGAATCCAGAATGGACCTTAAAGGACGCGCTGACGGACGGGGCCAATGATACCGTTATGGTAGGAGGCAACTCCGTTCACGTTATGCGTTACATGAAAGACTTTTTGTTCTCCCCCGAACAAGCACGAACACCGCTTCATGCCCTCTCTGGTGGAGAGCGTGGGCGTTTACAGCTCGCGCGTGGGCTCAGACTACCAAGCAACTTCCTTGTGCTGGATGAACCGACCAATGATTTGGATTTGGAAACGCTCGATTTACTCCAAGAAATGGTCGCGAATTATAATGGCACAGTCATTATCGTTAGCCATGATAGAGATTTCCTAGACCGTACCGTCACCCGCACCCTCGCCTATGAAAGTCCCGGTGAATGGGAGGTATATGCAGGCGGATACTCCGACATGATTGCCCAACGCGGTAGCGGTGTCGAGGCACGGAAGGCGAAAAAAGAAGCTCAAAAATCAAATAAAACTGAAACGCCAAACAAGACTAAGTCGTCTAGCAAGCTATCCTATAAGCATAAATTTCGATTGGAAAAACTGCCCGAAGAGATGGACGCGTAGAGCGGGCTCATCACATCTTTGGAAACGAAACTTGCCGATCCAGAGCTCTATTCAAAATCGCCTGATGATTTTGCGAATATCAGCAAACAATTGGAAGATGCACAGGCGAAATTAGCTGAGGCGGAAGAAGAATGGTTGGAACTCGAAATGCTACGTGAAGAGGCAGAGAGCTAACTATTCAATGAGGATAGCACCCTCTTCGGCGCGAGGTAAAAGTGGCGGGAGCCCTGCCTTGCGG
>CAYGSV010000107.1:2715-6245 GCA_964352635.1 uncultured Algimonas sp. | reverse complement strand
GCCTTGCGGTGGTCAACATTGACCTGAACACGTGAACCCGCCTCACCTTCAAACACAAGTGAGTCAGCAATAAAGCTCGTTGCAGGTGCCTGCGCCCCCATTTGCGTGCCTACGCCACTGACGACAAGGGTTTGTGACGGCAAATAAACGGTGCCATTGATATTCAAGCTACCGCCGCTCGTAATCACATGTGACTTTTGGTCGTGTTCAGATGCAGAATTATCCATTTGCATAAACACAATGCCTTTTCGCGCTCCTGTTGATGGTGCCGAGAAATCTGCGTTAGCGTTTAATTCCACCCGAAGAACAGCGTCATCGCCTTTGAATCCAATCGTGACTCTATCACCCAAAGCCTCAGCACTATTCTTTATGGTAAGTGGGCCATCCAACATAACATATTCGCCTGGTAGGAATTTTACATTCCTGCCATCAACTGTCAGTCCACCACAATAAGTCCCAGGGCGAACAACCGCGTTATCTCCGAGCCTGTTTATTGACTCTTGAACATCAGCCAGGACATCTGAGGCTGCTCCTGCAACTCTTGCTACAGGAAGTGTCGGTCTATCCGACCTTCGGTCTATTGCGACGGGAACGCAATTCCCAATAGCGGGGTTAGAAATATTCGCATAAGGGTCCGCTACATTAAGGCATTCGCCTTTCGCAAATGGACTATATGACCCGCGAACCCCTCCTGTTGCACAAAAGGATCCCGCAACAGGCGCCTTTTGACCGATTGATGAGAGGGCATTACTAGCCGATGAATTGGCGTGAACTGAACAATTGGGCGCGAAAAACTCAACACCGCCAGAGAATTTGATTGCTTCAGATTTTGATGGCGATAGGGCCAACACACAAATCACATTTTCTTCGGATCGTTTGGCCGCGCTTTTCGCACCTATTTCTACACCTTCAACACCTAGAGCTTCGGAAACTGAGAAAGGAACTAAGCCTTCGGCCGTCATTTCAACGACGTCGCCTTCTGCATTTGCAACCGCTGTTACATTCGCCCGGCCTGAATAATTCTGTTTAAAGTGCAATAAAGCAATTTTTTCTTTTTCGGAAAGGCTAGCTTTATTATTCGTTGCAGCCGCCAAAACAGCATTATCTAGCGCGTTTTTAACATTTGAGTACTCACTCTGAGCGCTCGAAAAATCCATGGCAGCGCTTGCCGCCATGACAAGTGGCAAGCCCAAAATAGCCATCATTATGGCGTATTGACCACTTTGATCCGCCAAATATTCTTTTCTTTTTCTCTTAAAAAACATAAGATTTACCCACTACTTGGGGTATTCTTACCAAACAGGTGTAAAAATCTCTTTTCTAAATGGAGTTAATAGAGAGTATATTTATCGTATCGCAACGACCTTTATATCAAGCTCAACAGCCTGACTAACCCACTCATCCGTATTCCAAGGGTCTTCCCCCACATTCCACAAAGTTCGGTCTAATGTGACATTGGATGTCATCACAGCCTGGTCTGTGATGTCTAGTGAAAATGGCAAATCTAAATCCTTGGATATACCTTTTAAGGTTAGCGTGCCTTTGGCGAGATAATCATTGCCGCCGACGCTTGAAATATCACTTGATTCAAAAACAGCTTCAGGGAATTTTTTCGTCGAGAACCAGACATTATCGGGCAAAGTCGAATTGCGGTCGCGCGTGCCTGCATCCACCTGCGCCAAGGGAATAGTCACAGATACCGTTGAAGCCTCTAAATTATCAGGGTCGAATTTTATATCCGCATCGAAACTTCCAAACTCACCGGTAAAAGGTTTACCCTCTTGCTTTGCCGTAAACTTCAGATGACTCTCATCCTGAACAACCGTCCAACTCATATCTGTCGCAGATTGCGTGTCATTCTGAGCGGAAGCCACATCAACAGAAGACGCCTGCCCACAGGCCATAAGCGCTAAAACAGCGAATGAAGTGGAGAAAATTTTGAAACGAGACATGTTACGCCTTTAATTATTGACTTACCCACTATACGAAACGGGCCTGAATACAGACTGAAGGTAGGATATGACTCGGATAAATGCCAATGACTTTATCGTCACGAGCCCAGATATCGTTTTGGCAGACCGTGCCACGCGCGTGGATATTTTTGAGTCCAAAAAAGCAGCAGAAGCCCACATCAAAAACAATGCCAAAGCGATTTCTGATCTCTCTCATAGGCTTTACGGCGAAGCCAATCGTTCTGTGCTGATTGTTCTGCAAGGCATGGATACATCAGGCAAAGATGGAACAACGAAAGCCCTCTTCCACCGTACACCGCCTCTGAATGTAAACGTGGCGGCTTTTAAAGCGCCGAGCAAAACAGAGCTCGCCCATGATTACCTGTGGCGCGTTCATCAAGTCTGCCCAAAAGACGGCCAAATCACCGTTTTCAATCGCAGTCATTACGAAGATGTTCTGGTTGTTAAAGTCCGTGAATTTGCTCCTGCTGCTGATATTGAAAAGCGCTATGCCCAAATCAATGATTTTGAACGTCTGCTCTCTGAAAATGGTACAACTGTTTTGAAATTTATGCTGCATATCAGCCCTGAAACCCAAAAAGAACGGCTCGAAGATCGCCTGATAAATCCGAATAAGCGTTGGAAGTTTAATCCGGGTGATCTGGATGACCGAGCCCTATGGCCTGACTTTATGAAAGCCTATGAGACTATGTTGCAGCGCACCTCAACGGAACATGCCCCGTGGTATGTTATCCCTTCTGATAGCCGTAAAACACGCGGCGCTATTATCAGTTCTATAGTACGCGAAAAGCTTGAGGCCATGAACCCACAATATCCTGACCCAGGCTACAGACCTGAAGATTTTAACATCGTTTAGAAACGAGAGATTTATGACTGACCGTGAAACCCATTTCGCAAAGCTAAAAACGCTGGCGGATAAGGCCCCTGAAATTGCCAGCTTGTTTGAAACAGAGCCCAATCGTCTTGACCGCTTTGTTATGCGTGAAGGCCCGCTTCGTGCAGATTTTTCTAAACAAGCCATAAGCAATAACGCCCTAGATGCGCTCTTGGACATGGCCGCGAAATGCCATCTCGAGGAATGGCGCGCTAAATTATTTGCAGGCGAGACCGTGAACACATCCGAAGACCGCGCCGTCCTCCACATGGCCCTGCGCGGAGTCGGTGGAACCCCAGAGATTAAACAAGACGTAGCCGCGATGCGTCAACGCATGGCGGACTTTGCTGATAAAATCCGTAGTGAAGGCAAGTTCAAAAATATTGTCCATGTCGGCATTGGCGGCTCAGACCTCGGCCCACGCCTTGTCTCAGACGCATTCGAAGCCAGCGCGGAACAATCCCTGACGTTGCGCTTTGCTGAGAATGTCGATGGGGCCTCTATCAATGATGCTGTCAAAGGCCTCGACCCAGCAGAAACGCTCGTGGTTATTGTATCCAAGAGTTTTGGTACGCAAGAGACCAAAATGAACGGTGAGTCCGCTCGTGAATGGTTGACCGAGGGGCTCGGCGCCGTCTCTGGCGTTCACATCTTGGCCGTCACAGCCAATCCTACACGCGCCA
>CAYGSV010000107.1:0-2705 GCA_964352635.1 uncultured Algimonas sp. | reverse complement strand
CCTACAAATCGCCTATGGCCCTGATGTATTCTCTGATTTCCTCGAGGGTGCCGCCGCCATGGATATGCATTTCCGCGATCAACCCTTGCAGGAAAACTTACCTGTCATGTTGGCTCTCGTCGGGGTTTGGAACCGCAATGCGATGGGTTACTCGAGCCAAGCCGTTATTCCCTATGCCCGCCGCATCCGTAAGTTTGCCGCCTTCCTCCAACAGTTGGAAATGGAGAGTAACGGCAAACGTATCACACGAGACGGCGCAGAGACAGGTCTGACTTGCCCCATCATTTGGGGCGATGAAGGCACGAATGGCCAACATGCCTTTTTCCAATGGCTCCATCAAGGTACGCCAGGAGCACCTGTCGATTTCATTGCCGTTCTAAAAGACCATGAAGACAGACCAGAGCATCATGCCGCCCTGCTCGCAAATTGCTTCGCCCAATCCGAAGCCCTTATGCTAGGTAAATCCGAAGAGGTCGTCCGCACAGAACTGGGTGAACGAGACGATATAGACGTCCTCGCCCCACAAAAAACCTTCCCGGGTAACCGTCCATCAACGACACTTACTTTGGATGAACTCAGCCCATCGGCCCTCGGACATCTCATCGCACTCTATGAGCACAAAGTCTTTGTCCAAGGCGTCATTTGGAACGTCAACAGCTTCGACCAATGGGGTGTTGAACTCGGTAAAGTGTTGGCGACAACCATTTTGGATGAAATGAAAGTGGGCGAGAGCGGCAATCACGACCCAAGCACAACAGCTTTGATGGAGTTATTAAAATGATGAGATTTATTGCAGTTTTCACAGCCTTCTTCACCCTTGTTTTATCGGCCTGTTCAAGCGGGCCCAAACGCCCTGTTGTCGTCATGGAAACGTCCCAAGGCGTTATTGAAATCGAAGTCTATACAGACAAAGCGCCGATTTCCGCCGCTGATTTCCTCCTTTATGTTGATGAAGGCTATTATGACGGTGAAGGGTTTTACCGCGTCGTCCGCGCAGATAATGATCCGCGAGATATGGGTATGAGCCTTATTCAAGGCGGTCGTCTGGATAGCGAACCCCTCACGCCGCCCATCGCGCATGAATTAACCTCCGAGATCGGCCTCTCAAACACACAAGGCGTGATCTCAATTGCCCGCCTTGAACCGGGGTCAGGCAGCGCGGCCTACTTCTTTATCAATATCGGCGATAATAGCTTTTTAGATTATGGCGGCGAACGCAACCCAGATGGTCAAGGCTACGCTACTTTTGGTAAAGTCACTTTGGGTCTGGATGTTATCATGAAAATCCAAGCGATGGACGCCAATGGAAAATCAGGCGAAGATGTCACGACAGGGCAGATTCTCACTAACCCTGTCAAAATCATCCGCGCTTACCGCAAATAAGGGTTCACGGCGGGGCTTCGTCCCGTTAAAGCCCGCCTTATGAGCAAGAATAAGAAACAAAAAGTCTTTCGCCCTAAAGCCCGTCGTCCGCGCGGGTTTGAGGACAAACCTGCCGAGCTTTTGCGGGCGGAACGCAAACTCATCGACGCAGCGTTTTCTGTCTATGATATGAACGGGTTTGAACCTCTGCAGACGCCAGCTTTTGAATTTGCGGATGCCCTCGGAAAATTCTTACCTGATGAAGACCGCCCCAATGTTGGTGTCTTTGCCTTGCAAGACGATGATGAGCAATGGCTCTCCTTACGTTATGATCTGACGGCCCCCCTCGCCCGTTTTGTGGCAGAGAATTATGATGGCCTTGCGAAACCCTATCGCCGCTATCAAGCTGGTAGCGTTTTCCGCAATGAAAAACCTGGCCCCGGGCGGTTCCGCGAATTTGTCCAATGCGATGCTGACTCAGTCGGCGCCGCTGGGCCAGCGGCCGATGCGGAAATGATTATGCTCGCCGCCGAAGTCATGCGCGCGGCGGGCTTGAAAGACGGCCAATATGCCATTCGCGTGAATAACCGAAAATTGCTAGATGGCATTCTCGAAAGCTCTGGCGTGCCCAATACGGATGAAGGGGCCATCCAACGTCTCCAAGTGCTTCGTGCCATTGATAAATTAGACCGCCTAGGCGCGGATGGCGTCGAAGCCTTACTCGGTGAAGGCCGCGAAGATGATAGCGGCGATTATACCGAAGGCGCAAAACTCAACACGGCCGGCATCAAAGCCGTTTTAGGCTTTACGACAGCCTCTGATGAAGACCGTGTTAAAACGATTGAAACACTCGAAACCTTGGTTGGCCAATCAACACGCGGCCAAGAAGGCTGCGCCGAACTCGCGACAATTGACAAAATTCTGACCGCAACAGGGTTTGGCCATGACCGTGAGAGTTTCGATACATCCATCGTGCGTGGCCTTGGTTACTATACGGGCCCTGTTTTTGAAGCCGAGCTTCTCGCTGATATTCGTGACCGTAAAGGTCGGCCTGTGCGTATCGGCTCCATTGGCGGCGGCGGACGTTATGACGACCTCGTCTCGCGTTTCCGTGGGCAGCAAGTCCCCGCGACAGGCTTTAGCTTTGGTGTCTCACGTTTCCTCTCAGCATTGGAACGCATGGACGCACTAGAACAATCCGTAAAACCACCCGTCATTATCTGCGCCTTTGAACGCGGCTTAATGGGTGAATATTTCAAAATGGCAGCCGAACTTCGTGCAGATGGTATCCGCGCAGAAGTCTTTGTTGGTTCAGGCAATGTGACAAAACAAATGAAATATGC
>CAYGSV010000106.1:0-8339 GCA_964352635.1 uncultured Algimonas sp. | reverse complement strand
GGTAGGTCCTATGAAGGGACAAGCAGTAATATGATCTTCGCTTCGGCTAAAGCTTCGATATTTTCGATGTCCCGGGTGTAGGTCGCATATTTCCAACTCTCACCGCTCGATTTAGCAAGCTGTCCTAATAAACCGAGGGCGATTTGATAATCTGCATTACCACGCGGCAAAACGATTAAAGTCTCTTTGCCGCTCTCGTCTGAAAAAGGGGCCCCCGTTGCGGCGAAGCGTGATAAATCAGTCAGAGGTGTGTCTGACGCTTTTGATAAAATAAGGCGCGAGCCTTGGCCCAAATAAATGCCATTATCCGTATAGGCTTGCGCGGAACAGCTTTCGGCAGAGTCCAAATTCAGATCAGCTTCCATACGGAGGTGATTGTTTTGTCCTTTCAATATACCTGACGGCACTTTGAAAGCGACGGACTTCCGTGTTTTGTTAAACTTAGTTTGACCCAGTGTATGACCATTGAGATTAAGTGTCAGGGCCCCATCATTATTGAGAATTGATTTCGGACTGGCGAGGCGCAAAAGGATTTCACCTTGGCTAGCATTCGGGTCTTCCACATCAAAGGTCAAAACACGATCTTTGGGGTTCCAACTGGGATCAAAAGCCGTGTCGCCAAGTTCGGATAATTTAATACTGCGTGACACGATTTTCTCATCAGAGCTGAGTAAAGGCTGCATCACAATCTCGCCCGTACTTGTGATAGAACGACTTGTATTAGGTAGGCTATGTCCAGCAAATTGTTGCGCCAGATTTAAAACTTCTTCGTCTGTATCGCCCGTCAGAACGAGGCGCATAGGGCGTCCTTCATCCAAGATTAAGCGTGGCCCATGCGTGTTGAAAATAGTTTCACTTCGCACATAAGGCATGATGACATCACGACGTCCGGCAATGATTTCAAAATCACTCTGTCCTTGCGTGTTTGAGAATTTTGGTAGGTTTTCCATCCGTAGTCCAACACCTTGTGCGACCAGACTTTGCAACGCCGTTGCGCCTGATCCTTTGGACACAAGGCTAATAGATTTAGGCGCTGTAAGGGGATTGGAGAGAATATCTTCAACATCGCGCACGCGCAGATTACGGCTCTTGGCATTGCGACGTAATGTTAACTTAGACGCCTCCAGATTAATGACCCAGGCACCATGTTCAGCGCTCAAACAGTCAGCCGATTGCGGGGCAGCGTAATAAACACGAAGGACATTCCCACGTGGCCGAATTTTAGCTGGGTCAAGCTCAACCCGCGCATCAAATCCTGCACCCCGTGTATTAAGCTTAACAGGCGTATCCGTATTCAACTGAACATAAATTGGCGCTTTTGTATCAACACCGCCGACGGGATCGATAGAGAGAGTAAATGTGACGGCGGATGTCCAATCTGTGTTGGGAACATCAAATTTTACGCTGTAAATGGGATTGCGCCAGTCTAAAACGGGCGCGTCAATGTCCATATTTAGCGCTGACAAAGACATACTTTGCGTGAAATTTTGTGTTACGGGTGCTTTTAACCCAGGATTGTTAATCGCGGCCGTGGCGGTGACAGCGCTCATGCCTAGCGTTAAAAGGGCCGTAGAGGCCATAATTTTCAGTCTTTTTTGACAAAATTGGGACATTGTCAGGGGCCTCATGATTAACATGAGCCTAACCAAGCAAGTGGGATGCCAAATATGACGCGACAGGCGAAAATAATTCAGCCCCTTCGCAAAATGGGCGAAAAGACACGATGAGGCCACGTCTAAAATCGGGGATATGGGTCAGCGCCCTTTTGCGTCGTGCTCAAGCTGAGGGGGCCTTTGCAACGGTCTTGCGTAAAGGGGATGAGCAAGCGGGTATTACCCTCATCATTATTCGAAACGGTGAAAGCTTGTCTCTTTATGCGCCTGAAAGAGATTTTTCAGGAGACCGTCTGTGGTGGCGCTCGGACATGGCTGATCAAACTGAACTGGATAGCAGATTAAATCGCCGTGTTGACGAAGATCCTGATATTTGGATTGTTGAAATCGAAACGACGGCGAACCCAGAAACCCTTATTGAGGAGCCTGTGCGTTCGAGTGAGGCATATGTTGATGATCCCGCCAAAGCAGCAGCACAAGCCTTATTCCGAGGGCAATAGAGGCCGCAATAAGCGCGATTAAAAGACCATACCAAACCCCTGTCGCCCCAATCTCCGTTCTAAGGCCAAGATAGAGCATGACAGGGAAGCCGATTACCCAATAACAAATGCCAGTAATAATCATGGTCGCCGTCACGTCTTTCAGGCCGCGTAGCAATTGATTGCACGCAACTTGGACAGCATCGAAAAACGCAAAGGCGGCAGCCACGGGTAAAAACATCAAAATAAGCGCGATAACTTGCTTATTTTCTGCCTTATCAAAATCCATATATAGCGAGGTGATAAATTCAGGCACCACAGTCATAGGAATGGCAACAACAGCAATCGCAATGATGGAGGCGATAATTGTCGTGCCAGATGCGCGTCGTTCTGCGCCTGCATTTTTGGCCCCGCGGGCTAATCCAATGCGAACCGCGCCCGCCATGCTCATGCCGTAAGGCAGCATAAAGGCAACAGAGGCAATATTCAGCGCGATTTGATAAGCCGCCTGCTCAACAACGCCAATAACGCCGACCACTAAGAGGCCCGCATTAAACAACATGCCTTCAAACATCATGGTGACCGAAATAGGGAAGCCAAGCCGAACGACCTCATTGAACCGTTCCCAATCAGGTTGAAATATATTTTTAAAAACCTCAAATGTCCGCGCGCGTTTATCCCACGCTATATAAATAATGAACAGGCAAAATCCGATAAAGGCAGAGAGTGACGAGGCTAACCCTGCGCCAATTAATTCCAAACGCGGGAAACCCCAAAGGCCAAATATCAATAAAGCATTGAGCCCAGCATTAAGTACAACAATAAATGAAATAATTAAAAACGGAATGAAAGTCTTATCCAAAGCGGCAAGAAAGTTTCGCAGCACAAGTGTCGCCAAAGTGAACGGCAAACCTATCCCGACGGCTAAAACATAAGACTTTGCACGACTTGTCGCCTCTGGGTCTTGACCAAGCGCGAGGGCCGCAGGTTCTAAGGCAAATAGAATAATGAAAATAAAGGGGGTTAGCGCGGCGATGCACCATAAAGCCATACGTACAGACCGCCTGACATCTCGCGTATCATTGGCATCTGCGCCTAAGGCTTGCGAGGCGAGCGGTGAGACTGCGATGGCAGGCCCCCCTGCGAGCATCCAGATAAAGAAAACAAGAACAGATCCAATCGCTACACCCGCAATATCAAGCGGAGAAAGACGTGCAATCATAACGGCATCAACGAAATAAATCGAAAATTGAATAAGCTGGGTGAAAGCCATTGGTACGCCAAGGCGCATAAGGGCACCCATCTCGCCCGACCATGTCTCGGGGAGTTTTGTGGCTTGTTTTATATGTCCGTTTGTCTCTGACATGGCGCGGGTGTTAGGCGCTTTTTATGGGGAAAGAAAGTACGCAATCGCGCGTTACTTATCGCGTAAATCCCGCAGCGCGGTAAATGGCGTCCATAGATTGCATTGTCTGTAACGCATCTAACCCGCCCGTTAGCGGCTGAATTTTTCCGTTTAATACGTCCATCATATGATCAAGTTGATAGGCATAAGTCGAACGATTATAAAGTTCAAGCTCTGCTTCATGGGTCAAGCTTTGCTCACTGTCTTCGAGTTTTGTCGTAATTTTAAACCCGCGATAGGGGTGGACGTATTGTTCAAATATCAAACGCCCTTTTTCGCCTTGAACCGTAAATTCAATAAGGCGTTCACTACCTTCCCGCATGTCACAATGGAGTGTCGCTTTAGTTTTTTCAAACCGCAGTTCCGCTTGCATCGCGACGTCTACGCCGCTGTCGGATAAAATAGCGTTGGCTGATTGAATAACAGGCTCGGCGCGTGTGACTAATCGCATGAGGTGGAGGACATAGCAGCCTAAATCCATCATCGCCCCGCCCCCTAATTCTGGGAGGTATCTCAGCTCACCGTCTTTATTGGGAATTGATACATTAAACACGCCGTCAATACTGGTGATGAGGCCAATCGTGCCGCTGTGAACCAAATCTAGAAATTTTAATACGGCAGGATGAAAGCGGTAATGAAAAGCTTCAATCAGATGGCCTTCGGAGTGTTCCGCTGTCGCAATCATTGCCTCTGCCTCACGCGCATTCATAGCAAAGGGCTTCTCACACAAAACGGATTTGCCTTGCTCTAGCGCGGCGATTGTTAAATCCGCATGTCGGTTTGGCGGTAAGGCATTATAGAATAGGTCGATATCAGGATGATTTATAAGAGCGTCATAACTCGAGAGCGCGACAGGGATATTATGTGTCTTCGCAAAATCCTGCGCCTTTTCAAGATTACGGCTCGCTACGGCTAAAACTTGGCATTCGTCTCTATCTTGTGCGGGCCAGATGATAGCCTTAGGCGCAATTTTAGCCGCACCTAGAATGCCAATATTTATCACCTTAGGCGGCATCCGTATCATAGGTCAGCGCCATGAACACATCTTCGAGGTCAGGTTCTTCTGTGCGAAGATCGCCAATGGAGAGACCGGCTTCTTTGAAACGATTTAAAAGCCCTGAAATTGAATCTGTGCCTGCGCGGTACGAAATGACAACATTGCCATTCTCAGTAATGTCCACATCCAAATCTTTTAAGCTCTTCGGGATTTGGCTGATCACTTCGGTTGGCGTAATCACTAATTTGCGTTTGTCTAAACGCGAAAGAAGAGACGTCTTGGACTCGTTAGCTGTAATCTCGCCATTATGAATAATCGCAATTTGATCGCAGAGCGCTTCGGCTTCTTCGAGATAATGCGTTGTCAAAATAACGGTTGTACCGCGCTTGTGAAGCTCTTCGACATAGACCCAAAGCTGACGCCGCAATTCAATATCGACCCCGGCTGTTGGCTCGTCCAAAATCAGGACAGGTGGATTATGGACGAGGGCTTTGGCAATCAAAAGCCGTCGTTTCATCCCACCCGATAATTGTCGAACATAGGCGTCGCGCTTATCGGCCAGACCTAGAGCCTCTAAAATTTCTTCGGTGCGGCGTTCGGATTTCGGCACGCCGTAATATCCTGCTTGAATTTCAAGCGCCTGTTCGGGTGTGAAAAACACATCCATCGCAATTTCTTGCGGTACAATCCCAATAGACGCGCGGGCTTGGCGCGTTTGGGTCGTAATGTCGTAACCGCAAATTTTAGCAGAACCAGATGTCTTATTTACCAGACCCGCCAAAATATTGATCATTGTTGATTTGCCCGCCCCATTTGGCCCTAACAGGCCAAAGATAGACCCTCGCGGTACGGTCAAATCAATCCCTTTTAAAGCCACTTTTGCAGGGGCCTTGCGGCTGGCCTTATAGGTTTTCCGTAAATCTTTTATTTCAATGGCAGGCGTGCTCATTCTTAGTCCTAAACTGCTAAATTGAACGCGTCTTTAAGCATTTCCGCCGTTGACGAGTCACATGTGTAAATCTACATCATCTCTATTACACTTCACAGGCAGGTTCGACATGTCAAATCCTTATGAACATGATGACGTTATTATTGTGACGCAGAAGCGCGTGGCCTGTGATGGGGGTGGCGGCGCTTTAGGCCATCCAAAAACATGGCTTGATATGGGCCAAGACAATCATGTGCGTTGTAAATATTGTGATCGTGTTTTCAAGCTCGACCCGAATGCCAAACCAACCGCGCATTAAACTAATTATCGGCTTCAAACCTATAGCGCTTGGTCACACCTGAAACTGGCACGGCCTGCCCGTTCTCAGTTCTTGGATGATAACGCGTTCTCATGGCTGCCCGTTCAGCGGCTTTGACGAAATCACGTTCGTAACTTTCGGCTTCGACACCGATTAATTCTGTCATGGCGACATGTCCACGTGCATCTATATTCAGCTTCAAGGTTACTACAGCTTCGACATTTCGGCGCAGGGCTTTGCGAGGATAACGCGGTGTAACGTTCCGTCTAACGCGTAGAGGCGTGGTTTCAACAATTCTTTCAGAGGTTGTCGGAGGAGTGATAGGCCTACGAGGTGGGACATAGGTTATGACAGGTCTCGGGCCGCCCGCGAGTTCTGTGTCAGGAACCGTATTGGGGATAGGGCTAGGGCCCCCTTCGAATTTTCGCTCAGTCAGGTTTTTGTCAGGACCGTCACCCGTAATTTCCGCTTTTAACATTACGAGGTCATCATCGCGCGCGCCGAGGAGGTTGCTGCCCCATCTGCCTTCATAGTCATCAATCGCCGCTATCTTCGCGTCTTGGTTCGCGCGCAAACTATATACAACAGATTGCAACTGCTCCCAATCAGAAAGCTCATAGCGGTTAATGACATCGAGTTGGGCTAACACGGCCGTTTGATGCGGCGCGTTTTCAATCGTCAAAAGATAATCATTCAAACGCGCGCGCCTGAGTGCGGGGTTCTGTTCTGAAATGGCCTTGCGATAGGCCTCTGTGGCGGCTCTATCGACTTCTATGGGGACAACCGTGGCCGCTGGCCCGGGGCTATTGAGGTACACGCCCGTTACAATGGCCAATAATAGAGCAAGGCCAATGGCAAAAGGCCAGACCCCCGTCCGTGAACGGGCAGGGGCGAGCTCTGTCTCATTATCATCAATCGTTTGATACACAGTCTTTGTTTATCCTTTTATTCTGTATAGTTTATACAAAGGAATGACGTCGAGGCTATTGAAATTCACGGCTCTTCCCCTCAAAAACAAGCTTTAACGCAAACGCCAAAAATAGGCTCTTATGTCCACCTCTGCGCCCGTCGATAAAAATTCCCATGTCGTCCTTGTGGACGGGTCGGGTTATATTTTCAGGGCTTACCATGCTTTGCCGCCTTTGACGCGCAAAACCGATGGCTTGCCCATAGGGGCGGTGGCGGGTTTCTCCAACATGTTGTTCAAGCTCCTTCAAGGGCAGAATGACGAGGCGCGCCCGACGCATTTTGCTGTGATATTTGATGCCAGCGGCGATACATTTCGTAACGAGATTTATGACGAATATAAGGCCAATCGCGGTGCGCCACCCGAAGATTTGGTGCCGCAATTTCCTCTAACGCGCGAAGCAACGATTGCTTTTGGGTCTCCGTCGATAGAGATGAAAGGCTATGAGGCGGATGACCTCATCGCGACTTATGCCAAGCAAGCCGAAGCGAAAGGCGCGCGGGTTACGATTATCAGCTCTGATAAAGACCTCATGCAGCTTGTCTCTGATAAAGTGTCCATGCTCGACACTATGAAGAATAAACAAATTGGCATTGAACAAGTTATTGAAAAATTTGGCATGGGGCCAGAGATGGTCACGCAAATTCAAGCTCTGGCTGGCGATAGCGTCGATAATATTCCCGGCGTTCCAGGCATTGGCGTGAAAACGGCAGTTTTATTACTCGAGGAATATGGCGATCTCGATACTTTGCTAGAACGCTGTGACGAAATCCCGCAAAAAGGCCGCCGTGAAAAAATGATGGCTAATATTGATAATGCGCGCGTCTCACTGGAGCTTGTAACACTTAAAACAGATGTGCCCGTCGAGATACCGCTCGAGGATATCGCTGTTTCCGATCCTGATGTGGATATCCTTTTTGATTTCCTCGAAGAAATGACGTTCCGTACTCTAACAGCCCGCGTCCGCGTAGCATTAGGTGACGGTGAAACTGATGGCCTTCGTAAAGATGACACCGTTCTTAAGACGCCTGCTGACCTCGAGGCCCCGCGCAATGTTATCTTTGATAAAGAGAAATATGTTTGTGTGCAGGACGAAACGACGTTGAAACACTGGGTCGCTCGCGCCTTTGAAGAGGGCGTTGTCGCTGTCGATTTGGAAACAAATAGCCTAGACAGTGCGGCCGCTAAAATGGTTGGGGTCTGTCTGGCCGTGGCAGATAATGAAGCCTGTTACATTCCGTTAGCCCATGTTGGTGAAGACGGAGCAACCTCTGGCGAAAGTGGTGATATGTTTGGCGGCGCCGCGCCGAAACAAATCCCTTTTCAAAAAGCTTTAGATATTTTGGAACCTCTCCTTCATGCGCCAGGTGTTTTGAAAGTCGGACAGAATTTTAAATATGATTTAGGCGTGTTTCAACGTTATGGCCTGTATCCTGCGCCCTATGATGATACCATGTTGCTGTCTTACACGCTTGGGACGGGTCTACATAATCACGGCATGGATGCGCTGTCAGAAATGCACTTTGGGCATAAGCCAATTGCGTTCAAAGAAATTGCAGGGACTGGCAAAGCCCAAAAAACCTTTGACCAAATTCCGCTTGATGTTGCCACGCCTTACGCCGCGGAAGATG
>CAYGSV010000105.1:0-8348 GCA_964352635.1 uncultured Algimonas sp. | reverse complement strand
CAAGAAGAGCAGTTAGGCCAGTCTCAAGAACATGATGAGCGCATGGACCTCTTAAATGAGGCGATGTTGGACCTTAATGAACGTGAGCGTGACATCATTATGAAACGTCGCCTCTCAGACAGTCCTATGACGCTAGAAGATTTGGCGAAGATTTATAAAGTGAGTCGAGAGCGTATCCGCCAAATCGAAGGCCGTGCCTTTGAAAAGCTTCAAGCGGCCATGTTGGCCGCAACAGAAGCGCAAGGTTACCTGGAAGCTTAAATCAAAAGCCCTGCTTGAGCGGGACTTTTTTATGCAAACTGAGGCGCAATTTTCAGGTTTTTCACCCACCCAATTTTCTCAAACACCAAAAGCGTTGTCCCGTTATAATCAAAGACACGGTTCCAAAACCCTTTGCGCGGTAAGTGAAGCGCGGATTGCGGTTCATCATGATGGTAATCATGAAAGGCCTCTCCACCCGTCAACAAAGCCATTGAGTAATCCGCCCATTTGGGAGTCTTCAGATGCCCCAACACATTGATACCGTAAGTCGTTGCATGGAATTGAATGGCCCGACCAATAATTACGCAACCATGTAAGATACCCGTTAAGAATAACGAGCCACCAGATAACCAAACAATCAGATATACTAAGGCTGGCAGGCCTAAATGCACGCCGATTGAGAGTGAGTGATAAAACTTATCCATCCACACAATGATAGGGTGTCCCTTGAGCCACATCGCCATTGGGCGGCGGCTATCATTTTCATCGCGCCACAAAATCCAGCCAATCCACGCCCAAAACTTGCTCTCAAATGGGTTATGCGGATCGCCAGGCTTATCAGCAAAGCGGTGATGCTGACTGTGGTAATTTACCCATTCACGCACCGTCCCTTGCATCGCAAATATAAGGTTCAACATCGTGAGAAACTGCGCTGGCGCGCGTAATTCGCCTGCCTTATGCTGCATAATACGATGCAACGGACCAATGCCGAGATTACAAACGAAAATAGACAGGGCGACAACGCCGAGCCCAAGGGGTAGATACCACCAAGCAAGCTCTAGGCTATTCACAAACGCTCCAACCAAAACCAGCGTGGTCAAAAGCATTATGCCTAAGGCTGGATAAATCACAGCCGAGAACATGCTCCCCCAGTTAAAGGTCTTCATATTGCGGGGAATGGTGAGCGATCGCGCTTTCATAAATACTCCAAAATAATCCCTCTTTGAATAACCCGAAAATAGGCGCTGTCACGCCTAAACTTTCGGTCAGATAGCAGGTTTCACAGGAGTGTGATTTTCAGACCGCCATTAACCGCACGGAAAGCCTTTTCATTTACCCTTGGGTTGTGGAAATTTTAAACTTGGGGAATACGATATGACTCGTTCAATCGTTGGGTCTGCTATGGCGGCCCTCTTATTAGCAAGCACAGCAGCGCTCATTTATACACCTTTGGCCAATGCCTTTGGTGTGGGCGTGCAGCCCTCGACCGTTGAAATGACGATAAAACCGGGCGACAGACAACGCCAAGTCGTGACTGTCGGCAATGTTCACAAAACCAAGACAATCAGCATGACAATGGGCCTCGCCGACTGGACGCTTGATAAAAACGGACAATTGGAACTCGCGGCTCCGGGGGATATGGACCGCTCGGCCTCTGAATGGGTTCGGTTCTCGCCCGCTTCTGTCACACTAAAACCGGGCACGTCACAAGATGTGACTGTCGAAATCGCCGCGCCATATAAGATTGAAGATAAAGGGGATCATCGTTTCGCTCTCCTCGCGACAACCATGCTCCCAGAGCTTAATGATCGCGGTGAAGCGTCTGGTGTTTGGAACCGTTACCAACTCGCTTCACTCTTTTATCTGACGCTAACGCCTTCAGAGAGCTTGCCAGAAGTTACTAGCGTCGTTGTGAATAAGGACGAGTCTCTTTTGACGATGCAAATCAAGAATGTCGGGGATGCCCATGCGCGTTTACAAGGTGCAGCTAAGATTAAATCAAAGGATGGTAAGGTCATCGCCGAAACGCCGCTAAATGCCGTCGTTCTGGATGGTGGAGAGCGCATCTATAACGTCAAACTAGAACAAATCGCCGAATTGGAAAAAGGCACATACGAAATTGATGTGAATTTGAACAATACATTCGTGCCGCAAAACAAATTCCGCTCTGTGGCGGTTGATGTTGGAAACATCGAGTATGTCGCCGATTAAGGCCACATTTCTTGGCTGTGCCGCAGCTCTATCTATTTCAACACAAGCCGCGGCAAGCTTCTTAGACTCAGATTTTTGGTGTCGCACCTATGGCTGCGCTGTGGTTCATGACGGCACCAATTATGATATCTATGATAATTATCGTTTCGATATAAACGCCTGTTGCGTCCCTGTTGGCGGGCAGATGATTGATTATTATATCCGCGCCGGTGAAACCAATGTGACGGGGTCATTAGACCGCGCTATTAACGCAAATACCAACCAAGGTATGATGTTGGGCATCACCCAAGACGGCACGACGATAGACGCCTCTATCATTGATGATGGCGATGGATTTTTAGATGCCTCTGACCTTTTTGGTGCTTTCACCCTAAGCCCAACCACAGACATTGCCTTAGACGGCCCCGGACGCGCATATTCCCGCAGCTTTTTCATTAGTTCGCGGAATACACGATTTAGCCTTCGCGCCCTCGCCTCTATTGAAAATGCAACGGGTGATTTTGCAGATACTATTCAGCTTGGTGATATCAAGCTGCGCCCCTCAATTTCGACGTCTGGGAATGATCAAGGGTTTCAATATGGTGGACGCGCTAACACGGCCAATATTCAAATCGTGAACGGCGTGGAAGACCTCGGCGACCTGACGGGTGTGCCAACCCAAATTATCAATTTTGGTCGCCGCCAAGGTATTCGGCAACGCAATGGCGATATTGACGAACAAACGATACGCCTCGACTTCCTCTATGAAATGCCACCCTACGATCTTTCAATGGGTGTTGGCTCACTCGATATTGATGTCAGATTTGATTTTTACCGCGAAGACTAAGCGGAAGAATTAGAGACCGAGTTCGGCCTTTTTCTTCTTCGTCAGGCGCTCTATCGCCATGTCATAAGACGCTTCGAAATGCTCTTTAAGCTCCTCATCATTGAGGCCCGGCGCGTCATAATGCTGTATCCACTTCATGCCCCTCGCCGCCATATAAGGCGCAGGCCGCAAACCCGTTAGATCTTTCATCACTTCATAGCCAATATCAGTCGCTTTGAATGTAAACCTAAGAGGGGCATGTTTTTGAAAGCAGACTGCGAACATCTTGCCCCCCACTTTCCAAACATGCGCGCCACCCCATTGAACCACATGTTCAGCTTGAGGGAGAGAGCCGCAGAAGTCGTTATACTCTTCGAGGGTCATACTTTTATAATGCTTTAGGGCAAATATTTATCAATGGCGTTCTGCCAATCCGTCGTACGTTGTGTCCCAATTACAATTTTCTTACCCGTCTTCAGCGTCAACCAAACACCTTGAGAGCCGCGAGCGTTATAAACTGTGCCATATTTGGTCCCCATACGAATGCCCCAGCCCCCAACAAAACCATAATCAATCATCTCTGCCGATTGGATATCTGACCAAACATATTGCTTTTTGGTTAAGGGCTTTAAAGCTAAGCGGATGCCAGTTGAGTCTACTTTCGTCTTTAAACGGGCCAGTTCCAACAAAAGACATGGCCCTGCCGAACACAAAAATGCAATCAACATAAACAAGATAAGAATACCACTCATTCCCAAGGAAAGATAAATAACAACAAATACTGCCGCCATTAAGACAACAAGCCCTCTTCCCAACCAAATAGACCAATTGGGAAATTTTTGAGTTTCTTCAAATGACATCAAACATCCTTTTCTGTGAGCACGAAGAAAGGATGCTAAAACTGCGCGGGCTGGATCGTCACGCTCTCACCGCACCCACAGGCATCAGTTTGGTTTGGATTCTTGAAAGTGAATCTGGAAGACAAAATATCGGTCTCATAATCAACAACTGAGCCCAAAATAAAGAGGACAGCCTTCGCATCCACGACAATGGTTACGCCGTTATCTTCGACAACTTCGTCAAACTTTTCAATCTCTTGGACGTAGTCCATGATGTATTCCATGCCGGCACAGCCGCCATTTTTGACACCAACGCGTAGATAGCCCTTATCCCGTTCGGATAAGATAGATTTCACCTGCTCCGCCGCAGCATCTGTCAGCGTGACGAGTTTTGGACGAGGTCGTCTGGACCGTGTTTTCGTGAGTGTTTCCGTCATAGCATATTCAACTCTAAACGAGCTTCCTCTGACATGCGATCGGGTGTCCAAGGCGGATCAAACGTCATCTGAACATCAACGTCACGCACACCTTCGACCATGGCGCAAGCATCCCGCACCCAAATCGGCATTTCACCCGCTACAGGGCAACCTGGAGCCGTCAGCGTCATATCCACGCGCAACAACCGATCATCCTCAAGCTCAACTTTGTAAATTAAGCCAAGCTCATAAATATCCGTAGGGATTTCAGGGTCATAAACAGATTTCAACTGCTCAATCACGTCATGGGTAATGCGCGCGATTTCCGCATCGGTTGGCGGCGTTACGGGCGCACCCGATACGTCCAGCACGTCACGTTTAGGCGCAACGTCACCTGTCTCATTCTGAGGGTTTAAACCGGGAATTTGCGCGTTGGCCAATTGCTCGGCTTGGCGCTGTCTGTCTGTCATGTCTTCCATATTACTCACCACAAAATCTGTCATTCCGCGCCGTGTGTTTTGCAAAAAACACGAGGTCGCGGAAGCTCGAGAGGTGTTTAGCCGAAACCTCAAAGCTAAACTTTCGGCCTCCTGCGACTTCGCTACGCTTCGCGCAGGATGACAGTGTTAGAATAGATATAATCATTTTTATCAAGATAAAAAGAGGGCTGCTTTTTTCAGCCCCGCAACGAGGCGGTCGGCCTCGTCTAATGTGTTATAAATCCCAAAACTCGCGCGCACGGAGCTGTGAATATCGAAGCGCGTCATTAGCGGTTGGGTGCAATGTTGCCCTGCCCGAACGGCTATACCATATTTATCGAGGATTTGCGCCACATCATGTGCATGGGCGCCCTCTAGGTTAAAGGCGAGCACTGGCCCTTTCTCTGGCGCATCACCCAAGAGTTTGAACGAATTCAACTCTCGCAAGCCATCCAACGCATGATGATAGACCGCCATTTCATGTTGATGGACGGCATTGAAATCAAATTGCGTAAACCAATCAATCGCCGCGCCAAGGCCAATCGCCTCTAAGATAGGCGGTGTGCCCGCTTCAAATTTGTGGGGTGCGTCGTTATAGGTGACGCGGTCTTCGAACACGTCCTCGATCATTTCACCGCCGCCATTAAAGGGCTGCATTTTATCGAACACGTCTGATTTACCGTATAGCGCACCAATGCCCGTCGGGCCGTAGAGCTTATGCCCCGTCATAGCGAACAGGTCGGCGTCTATATCCACAACATCGACTTTCTGATGCACGGCGGCTTGGGTTCCATCCACAATGAAGGTCGCACTAGCGGAATGGGCCCATTCGCCCATTTGCTTGACGGGGTTCACCGTACCGAGGACATTGGACATATAAACGACTGAGACAATTTTCGTCTTGCTCGAGAGCATAGATTTATACGCGTCGAGGTCGAGCGTGCCATTGTCTAAAACAGGCACGAATTTAATGACCGCGCCCAATCGCTCGCGCATAAAGTGCCACGGCACGATATTGGAATGATGTTCCATTTGGGTGACGATGATTTCATCGCCCTCTTTGATGGTGTGCATCAAACCATAGGCGGCGAGGTTCAGGGCTTCTGTTGCGCCTTTGGTAAAGACGATATTATCCGACGACGGCGCGCCGAGGAAGCTCGCGACTTTGGCCCGTGCGCCCTCAAAGGCCTCAGTGGTTTCATTCGCCATCGTATGTAAACCACGATGCACATTGGCAAAGCTATGGCTCATTTGATGGGTCAGAGCGTCAATCACAGCCTGAGGCTTCTGCGCCGACGCTGCATTATCCAAATAGGCCAAAGGCTGCCCATTGATTTCCCGACTTAAGATCGGAAATTGTGATCGTATGTGTTCAATATCAAACATTTTGACCTGCTACAAAAATAATAATTCCAACTAAGATATTCATAAAAACAAGAGTGAGAATTGACATCATTTTTAGTTCTTTTGCGGTTATAAAAGGCTTTCCACCCTTTCGTTCCCACAGATGAAAAATAAGCACCCACAATCCCATGATGAGAATTCCAAGCGCGTTAAAAAACAGTATTTCGTGCCAATAACCCACAGTTACAATTTATAAAAATCAAACATATTAAATTCCAAAAGCCACTTTCATGACCCCGTAAAATGTCACAGCGAGAGCGAGAATTTTGTAAAATCCTGCGCGTTTAGCGTCTGGGTTACGGCTCGTGACATAACGCGCGGTCATGTAACCGAAGACCCCTGCGATAATAATAGCGCTTCCGACAATCGACATGACCTAGCCCCCTGCGAAATAGCCAAAGGCGATTTTTATCACGCTGAATAAAAGAATAAGAATGCCGCCGAATTTCAAATAACGAAACAGCGCCTTATCCCCTTTAAAGCCCGTCAAAACACGGCCCAAGAGATAGATATTCACGCCCAGAAACGCCGCTATAAGGTCAACCGTTTGCATAATGCCCTACCCCATGAACCGATTGAAAAAATAAATCGCCGCTAACCCCAAAACAATCAAAGACAAAGCCCGCCTGATAATATCAAGCGTCGGTGATTGGAACTTCGGGTTACGTGTAAACCCCGACACGATAAACAGAGTGACCGCCAAAACGAGGATAACAATCGCGAGGTTAGAATTGGTCATCGCTAAGACGCTTTCAACCAATCGCGAACTTTGTCGAGCAATGACTCGCGCAAGGCTTCATCGTCTAAATCGTCAAAGACTTCGGCGACAAAGGCTTCGGTCAATAAAGCCCGAGCTTCCTTCAACGGAATACCACGCTGACGCATGTAAAACAGCGCGCTTTCGTCGAGTGCGCCTATCGTATTGCCGTGCGCGCAAGCCACATCATCCGCATAGATTTCAAGCTCTGGCTTAGACCGGATTTCTGATGTATCAGAGAGCATCAACGCATCATGACGCATTTCCGCATCCGTATGTTGCGCGGGGCGACGCACATGGAATTTGCCTTGGAACACACCGCGTGATTTATCTGTTACGACGCCTTTGACGGCTTGGCGTACAAGCGTGTCTGGCACGGTCAGGTCAATATGGCTCGTCATGTCGATATGGCGTTTTCCGTCGAGCAGATAAGCGCCATTGGCTGTCAATTCGCAATCCTTACCCATTACGGCTACACGCGTTTCAAATCGCGCAAGCTTAGCCCCAAATGATAACGTATGCTGCTTTACAAGACACTTCTCCCATGTCGTCAAATGGGTCGTCGCAACCCTTACACAGTCTGCAGGGTCATCATGTATAATTGTACGAATCAATGAGGCAGTACTTTTCATGTTAAGAGTAGTGTCAATATTTACAAAAGCACCCTTATCGCCTGAGTGATGTTCGATTAATTGCAGAGCAGACCTTTCTCCCATCTCAATACGAATCCGTATGTGACCTCTAGATAAATTCTCAATGATTAAAGGCTCTTCAGAATGCCAACCTGAAGGGACATTAATCGTCCAGACTTTGCCGCCAAAACGACGCGCGAGCGACGCCATGGGGCTCTCAGTCTCTAAGTCGTCCGTCTCTGCTTCAGCAATACTCACGCCCTTGGGCAAAGTGAATTTCGGCAGGCCTGCAATCGACAGGCCTTTTTGGTCATCTTTCACGCGCCCACGGACATCCGTCCACTTCCACGCCTCATCTCGGCGGGTGGGGAGCGTGTCGAGTTTAAGCGGCGTAGGCATCATAACCCTCTTTCTCGAGCTTCTTCGCGAAGTCCGCGTCACCAGATGCTGCGATTTTCCCACCAGAGAGCACGTGCACTTTATCAGGCACAATATAGTCCAAGAGGCGTTGGTAATGGGTAATGATAAGCATACCGCGTTTCGGATCGCGGAGCTTATTCACGCCATCCGCAACAATACGGAGCGCATCAACATCAAGACCTGAATCCGTTTCGTCCATGACGATGAAATTGGGTTCCAACATCATCATTTGGAAGATTTCCATGCGCTTTTTCTCACCGCCTGAGAACCCGACATTGAGTGGACGGCGGAGCATTTCAGGTTTCATCTTGAGCTCTTTTGCCAATGATTTGGCTTTCTTGAGAAACTCTGGGGCTTTCATCTCTTCTTCGCCGCGCGCTTTGCGTTGAGCATTCAGCGCGGT
>CAYGSV010000104.1:7416-8418 GCA_964352635.1 uncultured Algimonas sp. | reverse complement strand
TTATTATGCTCTATGGCCTTTTCAGGTTTAGTGTCGAGTTTGTACGTGAGCCAGATAACATTTCACAATTCGGAATTTTAACACGCGGTATGGCTTACTCCTTACCCATGGCGATTATCGGCTTCGTTCTCCTTCTTTGGGCATGGCGTCGGCACCCTGTCTCACCGAAACGAGTCGCTGAAACTCCGAAATAAGCGAAAAGGCAAATGAGCACTAAGCTAGAGACACGCATTAAGGCTCTTATCCGCGACACAGGCCCTATCAGTGTCGCCGAATATATGACGCTGTGTTTGCTGGACCCTGTCGATGGGTTTTACCCAACGCGCGACCCGCTCGGTTCTGACGGAGATTTCATAACGGCTCCCGAGATCAGTCAAATGTTTGGCGAAGTCATAGGGCTTTTCGTTCTGCAAAGTTGGATAGATTTGGGGAAGCCAAAGACAATCTACCTTATAGAATTAGGCCCGGGGCGCGGCGTTATGATGAGCGATATGTTACGCGCCGCCTCCCTTGATAAAGACTTTGCCAAAGCGGTTCGTGTCGTGCTCGTAGAAGCCTCCGCCGCTCTCGAAGCTGTTCAAGGGCAAAGCCTTGGTGGACATTATGTCCCCGTCCAATGGATAAGCACCTTAGAAAAAGCGCCTAAAGGCCCGTCAATTATCATAGGCAATGAGTTTCTTGACTGCTTGCCCATTCGGCAATTCGTGCAACGTGACCCTTTTGCAGGCCGAGACGGATGGCATGAGCGTTATGTCGGGTTGGATGAAGACGACAAGCTTAGGTTTGAAATTGGGCCTGAAACAGCAAGTGATATCGCCAAGAGCTTTCTGCCTGCCGCACAAGAAGAAGCGAGATTAGATGATCTGATAGAAGCCTGCCCTTCGGCTCATCAGATCATTGACGTAGTAAAGGACAGATTTGACAAAAATCCAGGCCGCGCCCTTTTCATTGATTACGGCCCAGAAACCACGGAATTTGGAGACACATTACAAGCCTTGAAAG
>CAYGSV010000104.1:5149-7406 GCA_964352635.1 uncultured Algimonas sp. | reverse complement strand
AAAAAATCGAGGTGTTTGATTTACCGGGCGAGAGCGACTTGACGGCGCGCGTAGATTTCCAAGCCGTCATAGAAACAGCTCATAAGAGGGGCTTAAAATCCAGTGGGCCGGTTACCCAAAGAGAGTTGCTGTCAAAACTCGGCCTAGAAATGCGTGCCGTTACATTGGCGCGCGCTAAACCAGAGGCAAAAGCCAAGATTGCCAGACAACTCCACCGTCTAACGGATGACGCTGAGATGGGTGAACTGTTTAAAGCCATATGCTTGCAGTCAAATGGTCTGCCAACACCTTTAGGATTTCGTGAGTAATGTCAGTACCATTTAAAACACATTCGTTACTGCAATCAGGTCATGGTTTTTTTGGGCGCCAAGGCGGCGTTTCAAAAGGCGCGTATGAAAGTCTGAACGTCGGCGAACGGTCTGATGATAAGACCGCCGACATTACGGAAAATCGTCGACGTGTGGCTGTAACTCTAAGCGCCACACACCTCGTCAGCTTATCGCAAATCCATTCTGACCGTGTCGAAATTATAACGGAACCACCCACCGAACCGTTCGAAGCGGATGGATTAGTTACCACTGTAAAAGGCCTCGGCATCTCCGCTCTTTCAGCAGATTGTGGGCCTGTCCTCCTAGAAGATTATGAAAACGGCGTAATCGGGGCCTGTCATGCAGGGTGGCGCGGCGCATTGAACGGCATCATTGAGAGCACAATCGCCGCCATGTGCGAAACGGGGGCGAATACAGAGAACATTCGCGCCGTGTTAGGGCCCTGTATCAGCCAGCCAAATTACGAAGTTGGCCACGACTTTAAATCAGAGTTCTTAGAGATTGATGAGAGCTACGAAAGATTTTTCAAAAACAATGAAAAAGACATTCCCCATTTTGACCTCCCCGCCTTTAACCTCTCCCGATTACGCGCAACGGGCGTTGAGCGCTGTGAGTGGCTCGGAGACTGCACTTACGCGCAACCAGAACGCTACTTTAGCTACCGTCGAAACACGCATGAGGGGATAAGTGGCTACGGACGAAATATTTCTGTCATAATCCGCAGTTGATTCACCCTCCGCCCCTAGACTCACAGTTTTTGTCTGCCTAAGGGAGCGTAACACGACCGGGCCATGACGGATGGCCCTTGATACGGAAAAAGACATAATGAAACTGATCAGTGGCACGGCCAATGAAGCACTCGCAAGCAGTATTGCTGACGTTTTAGATATCCCCCTCACATCAGTTGATATTGAAAGGTTTCGTGACCAAGAAATTTTCGCGCGAATCAACGAAAATGTGCGCGGTGAAGATATTTTCCTCATTCAACCGACATCTGCCCCCGCCAATGACCATTTGATGGAACTTTTGATCCTGATTGATGCGCTTGTAAGAGCGTCAGCTCAACGTATTACGGCCGTTGTTCCTTATTTTGGATATGCGCGTCAGGACCGCAAGACAGGCGGACGAACACCTATCTCGGCCAAGCTTGTTGCCAACCTTATATCTAAGGCAGGCGCACACCGCGTTTTGACAGTCGATCTTCATGCGGGTCAAATTCAAGGCTTCTTTGACATTCCAACGGATAATCTGTTTGGACAGCCTGTATTTGTTGACGATATTCGTGATAAATTTTCCAGAAAAGACCGCGAAAACCTACTCTTCGTCTCTCCCGATACGGGTGGCGTGGTGCGTACGCGTTCTATCGCCAAGCAATTCGATGCCGATATTGCGATTGTCGACAAACGTCGTCCAAAAGCTGGCGAATCTGAAGTGATGAATATCATTGGTGATGTCGCAGGCCGTACCTGCATTCTTTATGATGATATCATCGATTCGGGCGGAACGCTTTGTAATGCGGCTAAGGCCCTGAAGGATCATGGCGCGAACTCGGTCTCCGCTTACATCACCCACGGTGTTCTATCAGACCCCGCTGTAGAGCGCATTTCCAAGTCTGAGCTAACCGAAGTCGTTATTACAGACACGATTTCACAGCCCCAAAAAGTTAAGGATTGCAAGAAAATCCGTGAATGTTCGACATCACGACTCTTAGGCGAAGCCATCCGCCGTATTGCAAATGACGAAAGTGTCTCGAAACTCTTTGGCTAAGCCAACATAGCGCAATAACCCTGCGTTTTTGCGCTATCCCCTCTTGCGCCTTGCCTCAGCTTTGCTTATAGGACGCGAGATTTTACGCATGTTGTGCGAAAGATAGGTAAAAGGGCCGCCCCGATGGCGGCTTTGTCTTTTTAAACAACGTGCCGCTTGAC
>CAYGSV010000104.1:0-5139 GCA_964352635.1 uncultured Algimonas sp. | reverse complement strand
CTATCACCCCTTGCACCATTCCTTCAGTTTGCTTATAGAGCGCCGACTTAACGCCTCTTGCGGAAAGACATTTTTTAAGGGCCGCCCCGATGGCGGCTTTGTCTTTTTTGATAGCAGGCTGTGTGACCATTAAAGGACGAAGACAATGAGTATTGTTTTGGACGTAGAAGTACGCAACGAAACTGGCACAGGACATGCCCGCGAAGCCCGTCGTAACGGCATGGTTCCTGGTGTGATATATGGTGGTGACGAGGCTGCTGTATCAATTTCAGCAAAGTTCAACGAAGTTTTGAGAGCGATTAATTCAGGCCAGTTTCTGCAGTCAATGATTGAAATTTCTCATGATGGCAAAAAACAGAAAGTTTTGACAAAAGACGTTCAATTCCACCCTGTTAATGATCAACCTGTTCACATGGATTTGTTTCGCGTAACGAACAAAACAGTTATTGAAGTTGAAGTCTCTGTGAACTTCGTTGGTGAAGACGTTGCCCCTGGCCTTAAAGAAGGTGGTATTTTGAACGTCGTGCGTCACGCAATCGAAGTCAAATGTCCAGCTGGCTCTATTCCAGACCAAATCGACGTTGATATTTCAGGCATGGAAATCGGTGACAGCATTCACATTTCAGAAGTCACACTTCCAAAAGACGTTAAGCCTGCAATCTCAGACCGCGACTTTACAATTGCGACTGTGTTGGCTTCACGTGCTTCTAAACTTGATGATGAAGCAGAGGGTGAAGAAGGCGCTGAAGGCGAAGCAACAGAAGCTGGTGATGTTCCTGCAACTGAGCAAAGCAGCGAAGACTAAGTCTTTATGTGGCTGCAAAAGCTGTTCGGTCGGACAGCGGAGCCTGACATGCAAATTTGGGTAGGATTAGGAAATCCCGGCGGTAAATACGCCGGGAACCGCCATAACATTGGCTTTATGGCCATTGATGCCATTGGCGATGATCATAACCTCCCCCCTGCCAAAACACAGTTTAAAGGTTTGACGCGCCAAGGGCTCATTGCAGGCCAAAAAGTTTTGCTCCTAAAGCCCACGACTTTCATGAATGAATCGGGACAGTCTGTACAAGCGGCGATGCAGTTTTACAAAATCCCTCTGGAAAATGTGACTGTCTTCCATGACGAGCTTGATCTGGATTTCGGTAAGATGCGGTTGAAAGTCGGCGGCGGCATAGCAGGGCATAATGGTCTGCGCTCTATCAAACAACATTGCGGCAATGACTATCAACGCGTGCGGATTGGTATTGACCACCCCGGACATAAAGATCGTGTGCATAGCCATGTGCTCTCTGATTTCAGTAAAGACGAACACAATATGCGAGACGACATTATCAATGGCCTCTCTAAATACGCGGACTTACTGTCAGAGGGTAAACCAGATCTCTATCAAACGCGTGTCAGCGAATATATAAAAGGATAATCCCATGGGTTTTAAATGCGGAATCGTTGGCTTACCTAATGTTGGAAAATCTACACTTTTCAATGCCTTAACAAAAACGGCTAATGCACAAGCGGCGAATTATCCGTTCTGTACAATCGAGCCAAATGTCGGCGACGTCGCTGTTCCAGAGAAACGTCTTGATGCGATTGCAAAGATTGGTGGGTCTGCACAAATTATCCCTGCCAGAATGAATTTCGTCGATATTGCAGGCCTTGTGAAAGGTGCATCTCAAGGCGAAGGTATGGGCAACCAATTCTTGGCCAATATCCGTGAAACGGATGCGGTGATTTATGTCCTGCGGTGTTTCGACGATGACGATATCACCCATGTCGAGGGTCGCATTGATCCGATGTCAGACTTTGAGACCATCGAAACGGAACTAATGTTGGCAGACCTTGAGAGCTTGGAAAAACGCAAACCTGGTCTTGAGAAAAAGCTAAAGCAAAACGACAAAGAGGCTATACAAACTATGCGTTTAATTGAGACCGCGATTGCTGTCTTAGAAGATGGCAAACCCGCTCGAACGGCAGAGATTGATACGGACGATGCAAAAGCTTGGCGTATGCTTCAGCTTCTAACCTCCAAGCCTGTACTCTATGTTGCTAATGTCGATGAAGACAGTGCGGCAACAGGCAATGATTATTCCGCTAAGGTCCTCGCCCATGCAGAGAGCGAAGGCGCACAAGCCGTTGTTATTTCGGCGCAAATCGAGTCAGAAATGGCTGTTTTAGAAGATGAAGAACAAGCCGAATATCTGGACGCTATTGGTCTCGAAGAACCTGGACTCAACCGTTTGATACGCTCAGGTTACGCCCTCCTCGGTCTACAGACCTATTTCACAGTTGGCCCAAAAGAAGCTCGCGCTTGGACATTCCAAAAAGGTTGGACAGCGCCAAAATGTGCAGGCGTTATTCACGGCGACTTTGAAAAAGGTTTTATCCGCGCTGAAACCACAGCCTATGACGACTATGTCACCAATAATGGAGAACAGGGCGCGAAAGAAGCAGGTAAAGTTCGCCAAGAAGGCAAAGAATACATCGTCAAAGACGGCGATATCATGCTCTTCAAATTCAACGTCTAAAGTTTTTACACCTGTTTTGAATTTTTATTAAGCATGATGCGCCATAATCCTCTCAGGATGTGGAGGATTTTATGCTCAAAATTGCTATTGGACGGCGCGGTCTAGCCGCAGCCTTGTCTATTGTTCTGTTCGCTTTGGCGTCATCTAGCCACGCCAAGAACATGGCTCAAAAAGATATTTCGCCTTTTGATATCGTAAAAAATCACAGTGCGGAAACTCGTGTAAAAAATTACACCAAGCTTTCTAAGAGCTTAGGGGCTGATGAAGCTATGGCCATCGATGCCAAGTTTTCTGAGCTATATGGTGAAGCGACGATTAGTCGAAACGGAACTAAAGTTTGGGAAATACCCAATCCGAACGCCCATAAAGGTCAAGCCAAGCATATTACTATAACGTGTGGCCCCGATGAAACTGGCTTCTATATCTCAGTTGATGCTCGCAGTTCTGGGAATGGTAATCACAAGGAAAAGCAACGCCTTGAGCAGAAAAAAGCTGAACGACAGAGTTCAAAATTAGTGAAGACGGACAAAGTTTTATCAAAATCTTCGAGTTCAACAACCTCGCATGTATTGAAGCCAAATGAGCGCGATTAAGGCCTCAAACGCGATTAACGCTTTAGGAACCCTCTACTTGGTAAAATATATCAGGATTGTGGATATGGGAAGGGTATGCTTAGGCATGCTCGAGGGTAAATGAGACTATCATTGCCGACATCATGGTTATTGCGCGCTTATGTTCTGATAGCATTTCTGTTATCGGCACAGATAGCCGTTGCCCAAAGTTTCACCAATACGACGCCTGGTAACATTGACGACACAACACTTTGTCCAGGCGCGACGGGTACAGGCACTACAGCAGACCTCGTTCGAACATTTAATGTGACAGGTCTTAGCAACGTGACAGACCTCAATGTGGGTTTAATTGCCACTCATACATGGCGTGGCGACATTCGCATGACATTGACCTCTCCAGGCGGAACAGTCGGGCCCATTGAGATATTATTTCCAGACACAGGGAACTCTGGAAATGATGATGACTATAATATTGAAATTGACGATGAGGCCCCAGTAGAGGCCAATGATGGCATCCATGACGCACCAAATGATACCACAGAAGCCCCGTATGAGTTTTGGGTAACGTCTAATCGTGCAACAAGTCCTGGCACTGTCCTATCGGCCTTTGACGGAATTAACCCGAATGGGACATGGACCATGCGCCTTTGTGACGATTACCAAGGCCAAAATGGTGAATTTATTCGGGGTGAGTTGATATTCCAATCTCCCACAGGTGCGGATCTGAGTTTGACTATGACAACACCTGACACACTGCCGGGTGTTGGGGTGACTATTCCACTCACACTCGAAGTTCAAAATGCAGGCCTTCAAAATGCCAACGCCACCGTACAGGTGACCTTACCGGGTGATATGGCCTACGATAGCCACTCAGGTGCAGGGAGTTATAACTCAGTCACTGGTTTGTGGACATTACCGACAAATCTAGCCAATGGCGCTACGACAACGCTAACACTGAATGTCATTCCTAATAGTGGGATTGGGTACACCCCATCAGCAGAGATTGTGTCGTCAAATCGAACTGACCCTGACTCTACACCGAATAATGCATCAACGACAGAAGATGACGATGCCTCCATCACTATTTTTGCTCAACCGTCTGCGACGGCCCCTGCTTTAAACTGTCCTGCTATTGATCAATACGCTCATGTCTGGACTGCGCCAGGGGGCACGAATGGTTGGACATCAGGGTCTCTGACACAATCTTATCCATCAGGAACAATCCCTATAGATTTTACAATATCGGGTAATACAGCACGACTTGGACAAATCAGTGGCACAAACAGTCCTGTCACACAAAACCAATATACGGGCGGTACAACTGGCGGTGATTACAGTGTGGGCATTGCAGCAGATTATGCATCCCAATCAGAATCCCTTACCTTAGAAATGGACTTCGGAACGCCAGGCGAAGGAGTCGAAGGGGTGCAATTCCAGATATTTGACGTTGACATCGGCGGATGGATTGATCGTCTAACATTCACTGGCGAGATGAACGGAAATCCTGCGCCTGCGCCTATCTTGACACCAAGCGCCAATAATTATGTTGTTGGCAACCAAGTTATTGGGCGAAACGGAAACGCGGGCGTTACCGCTAGTTCAGGCAATGTTACTGTGACTTTCTTGGCGCCCGTAGATAAAGTAACATGGGTTTACGATAACCATCCCGATGTTGGTGCCGACCCTGCATTTCAATTAATCGCGATGCATACAGTCACAATGTGCCCGCGTCGTCTTGCGGATATATCAGCTGAAAAACTCGTCGAAGCCTATGACCCTGGTTCTACAGGTGAAGTCTATATGACTCCTGGTAGCGAAATATTATATAAAATTCGCGTCACGAATTCAGCTGCAGCAGAAGCCTCGGCTGATGATATTGATATTACCGACACCCTGCCCTCAAACTTGAAGTTTGTCGAAGCCACCACGACTGGATTTGTCGGGGGAAGTTTTGGGAGCCCTGCCCTGCCGACAACTAATCAAGATTGCGGCGATACAGCTTGCGTTATTCGATTTACGGGCGGTTCTGTCCCCATCAATAC
>CAYGSV010000103.1:5999-8523 GCA_964352635.1 uncultured Algimonas sp. | reverse complement strand
ACCATAGCTGATTGTTCTTTGGCGGGGTATCTTTACTGGTTGAACGACACGGAGTTGAATATTAGCGAATGGTCCAATATCGAAACGTGGCTGGCACGAATTTCAAAGTTGGAAGGATGGCGGCATCCGGATATTTCATTGCAATAATAGCTCTTTCGTTTTTTAGATTCAGCGAATGATCGGACGAGGTTCCATTCACTTAGAACAACCGGCTTTCAGAAGGGAGCTGCATCCATCTTCAGCGGCTTATTTTGGGCGACAACGGCCTCTGAGCTAATGTCCGGTATAGGATCATCTTGACTTCAGGTTGGGGGGCAAAGCGGACTAAAAGGAAACTCGTATTTGATTTGCTAAGACTTGAATCTTCAACTCCAGACCCGCTTTTCAAACGCGCTCTTAGCTTTTCCAAAGGCGGCATCCAGTAAGGGGCGGCAGTCTTGGAAAATGTCGGTCGACGGGTTCAACACACTCACCCATCCCATCCAACCATACACAGGATGGGGGCTCAGCGTATCCAAAGCAGTAAAATCCCAATCGCCTACAATCACGCCGCCTTTAGCCGGACGATTGGGTCGTTCGCCAAATAGCGCTTCATATGACTTATAGGGCAATCCCATGTTTAGGCGGAAAATACCCTCTCTCTCTAATTGAGACGCCTTGTCGTTATCACCGTCTTTGAACTTCAAGGTCGCAAAATATGTCCCGCGCTTGAGGGCGCGGTTTGGGTTGTAGAAAAAAGATGTCTCCCCCCAAGCGTCGAGCGGGACAACACCTGAGAAGTGGGTCGTTATGTATGACGCTATATCATCGGGAGACATGGCTGCTAGTTCAACGCGACAACGAGATCTGTGTGAAACATCTGAACACTGGGGCCGTTAATGCATTTCACAAAATCTTGCGTGTTGGGATCAGACCCAATGCGCGAGGCGGCGTCTTTGGCTGCTTCCATTGTTTCCCACTCTACATGCTCTATCCATTGACCATTGGAATTTGAGGATAACCGCCGCGCAATAAAACCGGGGCAACTTTCTATAAATACCGTGGAGCCTGCGATTGAGGCTAAGAAGGTCTCACTGTCAATACCGTCTTCTAGTTTAAACAGAACGGTCTCAATAATATGTTTTGTCATGGTAATCTCCGATAGGTTAGTCGCTTCTATATTGCCTAACCCTGACAGAACATGTCAGTATAGTTTATGCGCATCATTCGTCTGTTCCAAATTCTTGATATTCTGCGCGGGCGCAATCGGCCAGTTACTGCGCAAGCTCTGGCAGAAGAGTTAAATGTGACCCCGCGCACAATTTACCGCGATATGACGACACTCACTTCTATGGGCGCTCCGATAAGGGGCGAAGCCGGTATTGGCTATCAAATTGAGTCGGGCTTCTTTATGCCTCCGCTTTATTTTGATGAAGATGAGCTTGACGTCCTCGTTCTGGGCCTTCGGATGGTTTCGTCTCGGAGTGACGTCGCGACGAAAGCCGCAGCAGAGCGGGTTATGGGAAAACTGGGCGCGATGAATACAGGCCGCCAAGCAGATATTGAACGGCCATTATTGGCGGTGGGCACGCAAGCTGGAGATTCAAAGCTCGGCAATCTCTCTCTTTTGCGGAGCGCAATACGTGGGCGGCAATATCTAAAGATTGAGTATGTCGATTTGCGCGACAAGCCGTCATCACGGACCATCCGTCCATTAGGCCTAACGGCGTTTGAGTCCGTCTGGCTGCTTACCGCATGGTGCGAAGCCAAAGATGATTTCCGAGACTTTCGGGTTGATAGAATATCTAGTGCTGAAATGACAGGGGCGCTGTTTAAGAATGAGAACGGAAAACGGTTTCCTGACTATTTGAAGAGCCTCTAGCTAAATCATTAAATAACTTTGCTGCAGTGCATCCGAAGCTTGTCACGTTTCGTCCGCTTTGAGGATCTTCGCGACGTCAGTTCAGGGCGGTAATCTCAAACATTACCAGCGGCCGTTATGAAGCGATTTTAAGCCACTCAGATTCGACAACGTTAAGGTATATCAGACCGCAGCCAATCAACCCAGTAATAGCTTCTAAATGCTACCAGCTTGCTCGATGACTAATACACGTGCTTGCCCATATGGATGAGCGACATGTTCGTCCCCTTCTTGAGCGTGAAAAATATCTCCAACCCGTAGCCGTAAAACTTCCTCGACGTTATCCTTACGAATATGCATGTCGACTTCGCCATCTAAAACAACGAATACTTCTGGTCCATCATTTTCATGCCAGCTGTAAGGTGCATCGGTCCAGTGCAAACGGATTGTTGCATTGTGTATGCGTTCGATATCAATAGCTTCCCAAGCCGCTGATCCAGTGAAATCTTTAGGTATCAGTTTTCTCATGTGGTAGTCTCCGTTTTTATGAACTACTATCGTGCAAGCAGCATCGGCTGGTAACCTTGCGATGTGACGTAAACAGATGGCGAAACGAGGAAAATGGCACTAGACCGCACGAATAAACGTATTTTGTCTCTTTTGGAGCAAAATGCGCGAATAAGC
>CAYGSV010000103.1:0-5989 GCA_964352635.1 uncultured Algimonas sp. | reverse complement strand
CGAATAAGCTTCGCGGCTCTTGGGCGTGAAATAGGTCTGTCGCGAACAGCGGTTCAGGAGCGGGTTTTGAAATTAGAGGCAAATGGAGCCATTCAAGGTTATCATGCTGTCGTGTCGGATCAACAATCAGTTTTACTCCGAGCACTCATCTTCATAAAGATTGCAGCTCGGCCATGTGACCAAGCCTTAGATTGGTTAAGCACGTTGGAGGGCGTACAGGAAGTTACATCCTTGTCTGGAGATATCGATGCTATCGTTAAATGTGCTTTGTCGAACCCCAATGACCTCGCAAAACTCAATGACAAAATTGGATCGAACAATCTGATCGCAAGCTCCCATTCATACATGATATTGAGACATATCAGATAGGATCCTATATGCGGGTTTTGACGAATGCTGCTGTATCAGGAAACACTACCAGCGGCAGTTTTTGGGCGACAACGGCCTCTGGTGTCAGCGGCAACCTGAAAGATTACCAGCGGCTGTTATGAAGCGATTTTAAGCCGCTCAGTTTTCAATTGCTATGGGGTCATAAGCGGGCATTTGACAATTTGGTCATTCAACCGTCACATCAAATTTGTTCACCCAACTTATTCCCGAACCATTTTTAATTTCATTCCCCAGCTCTAAATCAGAAATGTTATACTCGCCTTTTATCAGCCCTAGCTGTTGGCTGTGTTTTAAGAGAGGCAGAATGTTGAGTGTATCAATCATACGACCACTTTTTGCGCGGTAGGTAATGTTCCTCCGGCTATTTTCATTGATGTCATCTCCCCAATGTTCCTGACCCCATACGAATCAACAATGTCGATTGGTCACATTTAAGACCGAGAGACCGTTTGAACGCCATGAAACGTCTTAAAACAATACTTAGTAGAAGTTTTTTGTCAGACCTGAATTGGGTGGGACACCCGGTGGGACACCCCCTCGGTAAGGGATAATTTACCGTTAATTTTCATGGACTTAGAAGAAGGCAATGGCGGAGACGAAGGGATTCGAACCCTCGATGAGCTTTTGGCCCATACTCCCTTAGCAGGGGAGCGCCTTCGACCACTCGGCCACGTCTCCGTCGGCGGGACTAGCGAATTGCACTGATTAGAGCAAGCTATAAGTGAGCGTAAACTGCGAAACTTTAAAACTGTTTAGAGATTAAAGTTGATGGGGTATTGGCGCGTGACATCGACGCCGTAAATCTTGGCAAGACGGGCTTCGACCAAAACGGGAAGCTTTGAACCAATCGCGAATTTTGCATTGCGTATTGCGGCCCCTAAACCGCTCTCATGATAGAGCTTAGCGTTCTGCTTAGAGACCTCTTGCACCATGGTCGCACGGGGTTTGCGTAAGGCCTCATAGTGTTTGAGTGCGCGCGGAATATCGCTTTCATAAAATGATAGGGCATGGGCTAGGACCCAACCATCTTCAATGGCCATCGCCGACCCTTGCGCCATGAAAGGTAACATTGGGTGGGCCGCATCACCAAGGAGAGCGACCCGATTTTTTGCCCAATGCGGTAGAGGCGTGTGATCAAATAATCCCCACAAAAAGCTTTCCTCGCACGCCTCTAAAAGCGTAGTGATGCGTGGATCCCATCCGTCAAACGCCGCGCGTAAATCCTCTAAATCAGCAGGTTGATCCCAGCGTTCTTCTGTCCACTCATCGCGTTCTTCAATCGCGACAAAATTAATGAGTTGGGTTCCGCGAAGGTAATAGCTGACGAAATGACGGCCTGGCCCCATCCAATTATTGGCTGCAAATGGAATGGTTTCAAATTTCACTTTTTGTGCGGGGACGATACCGCGCCAAGCGACTTGGCCTGTGAAACGTGGGGCACTTTTGCCAATTACGTCTTCTCTGATTTGAGAGCGAATGCCATCCGCCCCAATTAAGACATCAGCCTTAATCTTGTGACCTTCGATATTTAATTCAATGCCGTCTTTCTGATTATCGACTGATTGAACCCATTGGTTTAAGTGTATAGGAATATTAAGCTTTTTTGAACGCTCAATCAGAACAGAGAGAAGATCAGCACGATGGATGTTGAGATATTTATGACCGTAACGGGCTTCATATCTGCCTTTCATTGGCGTGGTGAGAAGCGGTTTTCCTGTTTTGTAATCACGTAAATAACCTGCCTCGGGTTCGAAAGATTTTTCTATAATGGCATCTGCTGTACCGAGGGCTTTGTGCACCGCCATGGCGTTGGGGCTCTGCTGAAGGCCTGCGCCAACTTCGCCAAGCTCAGGTGATTTTTCAAAAACCTCAACGTCAAATCCTGAGCGAGCCAGAGCAATGGCCGCGGTTAATCCGCCAATACCTGCGCCGATGATGGCGACTTTGGTCATGTTGATTTTCGTTTTTGCATAAGGCGTAATCTTAAACGCTGAATTGATTTATCAGGACTAAACTATACAGAGCAGAGTGAGTGGGGTCGAGAGCCCTTTCAATACCTTTTAGAGGACTATCTATGTCGCCTTTGTTCAAGCCTTTTTCAGTTAAGACTTTAGACTTACCCAACCGTATCGTTATGGCGCCGATGACGCGTAACTTTTCGCCAGGCGGTGTGCCGCGTGAGAATGTGGTGGAATATTACCGCAAACGTGCGGCGGCGGATGTGGGTCTGATTTTGTCTGAAGGCACAACGATTGATCGTGCGGGGGCATCGAATGATCCGCGTATTCCAAACTTTCATACCGAAGAGGCCCTCGCGGGCTGGCAAAAGGTCATTGACGGCGTTCACAGCGTTGGCGGAAAAATGGGGCCTCAGATTTGGCATACGGGTATGGCGCGCAAACCTGGGACAGGTGATAATCCTGAGGCGACTTCTGATAGTCCCTCTGGTCTGACCCATACAGGAAAGCAAGTTAACCCTGCTCCGTCACAAGAAGACATTGCCGATATGGCGGATTCTTATGCGCGTGCCGCTGGGAATGCCAAAAAGCTTGGGTTCGATATGGTCGAAATTCATGGCGCGCATGGTTATCTGGTTGATGAATTTTTCTGGGACGTGATGAACCAACGCGATGACAAATATGGTGGTAAGCTGATTGACCGTGCAGAATTTGCGCGTGAAGTCATTCGAAAATGTCGTGCTGCAATGGGCGAAGATATGCCGCTTTGTATCCGCATTTCGCAATGGAAACAGCAGGATTACACGGCGCGCCTCGCAGAAACACCGCAAGAGCTAGAAGCTTTTCTATCAAGCCTCGTCGATGCAGGGGTTGATATCTTGCATTGTTCACAACGCCGCTTTTGGGAGCCTGAATTTGAAGGCTCAGACCTTAATTTTGCAGGATGGGCCAAAAAATTGACAGGCGTGCCAACGATTTCTGTCGGTTCTGTTGGGTTGCAAGGAGATTTCTTCGGCTCTTTCCGCGGTGAGGGCTCTGAGGTAGCGGGCTTGGATAACCTGATTGAACGTATGGAGCGTGACGAATTTGACCTTATCGCCGTGGGACGTGCCTTATTGCAAGATCCTTATTGGGCACAAAAAGTCAAAGAAGGCCGTATGGATGACCTTGAGCCTTATGACGGGGGCGCGTTAGCAACCTTGACTTAATCCCGTTAAAGGGGCCTTATTCTCCAAATATATTGGGGAAGTTATGCGTCACTATTTTTCTATTTTTGCGAGCCTGTCTCTTGGACTGGCTTGCTTATTGGCAATCGCTTGCAGTTCTGATGTTCAATCAAGTAATGCTGTGAGCGCAGTCAATCCTCCTACGTCTATGCATCCTGACGGCCAAACGCATTTTCTAAAACGGATTAGTGAAATTGAAGCTTTGCCTATAAAAAAGGGCGGTGTTTTACTGGCGGGGGATAGCATTACAGAGGCTTGGCTCTGGAATATCGATAAATTACCGTTTGAAACGTCAAACCACGGTGTGAGTTGGGATACGGCAGAGGGTTTAAAGGCGCGTCTTCCTCTGCTGCTCAAGCATTCTCCAGACCATGTGTTCATTTTAATTGGAACAAATGATGTCGCGTATAATCACAGCGCAGATCACGTTGCTCAGAATGTAGCTGATGTTATTCGAACCCTTCAAAAAGAGAAACAAGATACGCAGATTCACCTGCAAGCCATTCTACCAAGAGAAACGCAATCTATGACGCTCGTTAATGCCTATAATTCGGCTTTATCGAGTATCTCACAAGATTTAGGTGTCAATTTTATCGATATGAAGGAGGCATTTGCGGCATCAGATGGGACATTGCGGCCAGATTTGACCGAGGATGGGCTTCATTTGAACGCACAAGGTTATACACTTTGGGCGGAGTTCTTGATGAATCTCGTGGAAACTTCATCAAAACCGAATTGACAATTCTCAATTTTCGATGTCTAAGCCATTTCAAGAAAGGATGATAGCATGATCACAGCCCTTAAAAATTTACTGCTCGCTATTATCGTTGTTTTATTGACGGTTTTACTCGGACTTTAAGCAACAAATCGCTGCTTTTATTTCATTGTTAAAATGCGGATTTTAACCCGCAAATTAACTCTGTAAAAAATGTAATAACAATCTTTGCTAACGACCTAATTTTCAAGCAAGTTACCTAATCGGTTATATATTTGCTTGCGTCTGCACCTTGGCCCAAACTCATAATGTAAAACGGGCCAAATTCGACGGTTTGCTTAGCACGAGCGAGGTTAAAATTAAGGTTTGTCTTGTCCGCAGAATAGTCGCGATTGGCTGTCCCTGCAGCGCTATAAAGCTTCCATTCTTTTCCTAAGGCAATACGTTCTTCAAAAACCGAGTCATACGGCTCAACATTACGCTGAATTGCAACGCTAATATCACCAGTCTCTTTACCTTTTGCGACTTTTGCCGCGCGCGCCCAAAATGAAATTAATATCACATCATCTTTTTCAATCGATGTAGTCATTGGAATGCGCGTCGCCGTGTCCCAAGGGTTCTTCTTGGTTTTCTTAACTCTCACACTATAGGCAACGCCCCCAGGGACACCTTCAGATTCAACGATTTCTTCTTTTTTGTCTGATCCAATCGTACTCCATTGAATATCATAGGGGTTGTTAATTAAAGTGCCGGGTAAGGAAGCGTCTAAGGCTGCAAGGGCTTGCTCCATGGGATCTGCCGCATAGGCGAGTGACGTCGTTACTGAAGAAAGCGCTGCCGCAGAGGCGACCGAAAGAACAATTTGTTTTAACATAGATTATTTCCCCTAAGTTTTTTTGCAAAATAACAAAGAAAAGACAGCGCTGTCAATTTTACTTCGCAGTTTTTTAAAATTGCAGCTCATGAAGGTAAAGTTATCTAGCCCAAAATGTTTTTGAGGTATTGAACCTGCTGTGTGATTTCTTCTTTAAACTCACACCGTTTGCAATCTGACTCTAGTTTTAGGAGACGACGAAACTGTTTTTTGGCTTTCTTAGTGTCTCCCTCTTGATATTCTAACAGGGCCAATCTGAAATAGGCGTCATAAATATTTTTGCGTAACCGTATGGATTTTTCAAATGACTCTTTGGCCTCATCTAATTTACCTAATTTGACTTGTGAAAGGCCCGCCATATAAAGTTGGAAACCCCTATCTTCACAAGTACGCTTTGCCGTCGCGCCATTCTTCTTAAAGTCATTCGTGTTAAGTCGTGCGGTAGGTGCACTGGTTGGCGCAGAGGGTGCAACAGCACCACCGCCAAGCCCACCAGAGGGTTGAGCTGCAACATTGGCGTCCACGCCAACGTCTGCTCGAATTGTACTGTCACGAGCGCTTTCAATACCAGACCGAAAGTTTCTTGTCGCACGCAAAGCGCAAAAAGCATTTCTTTCGAATTCCACCTCAGCCGTCGCATAGTCACCAGAAAGATAAGCAGACATAGCAGGGTCAGTCCGAATAGTACCCTCTGCGATCACCTCATCAATGGGTTCGTTACTTGTAGAGTCGTTTGACTGTGCAAAGCTTGGACTTGCAAAAAAGAAGCTTAGTGAAACTAGAATCATCCAATTTTTAAATTTCATGACTATCCTCATTCTAATAC
>CAYGSV010000102.1:0-8564 GCA_964352635.1 uncultured Algimonas sp. | reverse complement strand
TTGTGCCGTTAATTACAGCGACACCGCGCTTCCAACGCTCGCGCTGCTCTTCTTGGCCACGAAGCGCTTTGTTATAAAATGCAAAGCTGGCATCATCGATAGACTTAGGAAGATATTCCGAATGACCGCCAATGTAACTGACAGTCATATAATCACGGAGAACATCAATGTCGGCGTCGGCAAAAATCTTGGCTGTGCCTTCAATGGCGTCCACTTCGCGCACGATAAATTTCGTTTGATCACTCAAATCACGTGCCCCGAAATAGGCATCCCAAGGCACACCCGGTGCCATATCTGTGAGTTCAGCCAATGTGCGTTTATTGTAAGTCTTGGTACGGTCACGACGTTGAACGGGTGTCCAATGGACTTCAGCCAATTTTGTTTCAAACGCCATAATTGCATCAGCGCGGTCAGAGACATTGTCTAGACCCGCTTCGCCGAGCATCGTTTCCAAGTAAGTTTTATAATCCGCACGAAGGCCAACTGATTTTTCGTCATCATCAAGATAATAATTACGGTTCGGCATACCGAGACCTGCTTGCGAGAGATAGACGATGTAGTTTTCATTGTCTTTCAGGTCGACGCCCACCCATGAGGCTATTGTCGAGCGAATACCAAGCTCTGGATTAGACATTAGCGCCATGGCTTCTGCCCCTGTCTTAACGCCACGAATTTTAGCAAGGCCCGGTTGAATAGGCGCTAGCCCAGCCGCTTCAATGGCGTCTTCATCCATAAAGGCATTGTAGAAATCACGAATTTTTTGCTCGTCAGAGGTTAGGTCGCCTGTCTTCGTTGAGACTTCATTGATGATGCCCCGAACACGTTCTTCAGACAAATCTGCCAAAATACCAAAGCCGCCATAACGCGAACGATCCGCTGGGATTTCAGTGTTTTTGAGCCAGGTCCCATTCATATATTCAAAGAAGTTTTCGCCTGGCGAGACTGTCTTATCCATATTTTCAAGGGCAAGGCCAAATGTGCCTAGTGTCGCCTTGGTGGGCGCTTCAACTTTAACATCATCAACCGGCTTGGTATCAACCTCAGCATTATTACAGGCCGCAAGCGTTATCGCGAGCAGGCTTGGGATAATTAAATGTTTCATTTTCATGATAAAAACGTCCTCTTTCTTTTTATTCTTTTTATATATTTGCCCGAGACCGTCGGGCAAATCTAACTCGTATTTTTTAGATAGTGTTGCTCTCGCGGAAAGCTATTCTGCAGGAACGGGGGAACCCCCACGTTCTGTGCCGCCTTTTACGTCATCATCAATTTCCAAGTCTTCTAAGGCAAGAACCATATCTGGATCATATGTTGCACCAAGGCCTGGCTGTTTCTCACCGCGCCATAAGCCGCGGAACAGGCGTGTTATATCGACACCAATGCCGTACATAGCGGGCACCAACATCAAAGTCAGGAAGAAATCGAACAAGACACCAAAAGCCAAAGCCACGACCATCGGCTTGAGGAATTCCGCCTGTGACGATGTTTCGAATAAGATGGGTGTAATCCCGACAAAGGTTGTGACTGATGTTAAGAGAATTGGTCTGAAACGCGCCACACACGCATCAAGCATCGCTTGATAAGCGCCAACGCCTTTGGCTCGCAAGCGGTTCACATAATCAATCAAGACCAAGTTATCGTTGACGGCCACGCCGCCCGCAGCAAATAATCCAAAGATGGAGAACATACCGAACGGCACACCCGTTATGATGTTACCAAAAATCATACCGACCAAGGCAAACGGCAACGCCACCATGATTAAGAATGGTTGCGCATAAGAGCGGAACGCAATCGCTAATAGTCCATACATTAGGCCTAAAATTACGAGCACAGAAACCAAAAGTTCACTTTGTAGTGTTGATTGAATTTGATCATCCCCGACCTCAATACGAGTCACGCGCGGGTTTCTTAACTCCCACTGTGGGAAAAAGTTTTCTTCCATGTCGCGTTTGATTTCTGCCACGCGGGTTTGTTCACCCCGTACGCGTCCGCCGGTATAATTAACCTGCTTACGGTCGCGTCTGTTGATACGGCTTACACCTTCAGCAAAAGAAACATCCGCGACAGAGAAGAGCGGCACTTCAACACCATTGGCGGCACGAATACGAAGCGATTGTAAACTATCAATGCTCTCTCGTGCGGCTTCGGGATAACGCACCATCACGCGCACATCTTCACCGTTACGCGGCAAGCGTTGAACTTCACGTCCAAAAAAGGCTTCACGTACCTGGCGGGTGACATCCGCTAATGTAACACCCAATGTCTCTGCGCCTGGCTTAAGCGTAAATTGAATCTCGCTAGCCGAACTTTCCATATTGTCCCAAGCACGTGGAACGTCAGGGTAACTTTCGACTTGTTCCTTGATTTCTAAAAGAGCGACACGCAATGCCTCTTCATCCGCGGACCCTACTCCGTAAAATAAGCCACCCCCATTGCCCGAGCCGCCTTCGGTGGTACCATAATTCACACGGAAGGCATCAGGAATAGGCCCGACATATTCTTCGAGTTTATCCGCAATCATTTTTGTCGAAATACCGGGACGATTGGGATTAATTCCCAAATAGCCCTCAACGCCGCGACCCTCGGAGATTGTGCCGGGCTTATCAATCAGGGCCCAATCCACGCCGAAGTCTTTTTGCGTATTGGCATTGAGTTCGGCAATGCCATCATCAAGTTGTTGACGCACTTGTTGGATACGGTCGAAATTGGTGCCCTCAGGGAAGCGGGCGTTAAATTGGATCATATCCGCTTCGACTTCTGGCAGGAATGCACTCGGCGCGACACCCTGTGTCAACAACATCATCGACATCGCGAAAAGACCGACAAAAGCGGAGACGGTCACATAACGCCAACGTATCAGCATAGCGACAAAGGGACGGAAATATCGCTTTGCGAATGTCACCAAACTTTCCGCAATGTTATTTTGGAATCTTAGCAGTCGATTAGAGCTCGGCTCAACGTGTTTTAGGTGACGCAAATGCGCCGGCAGCACAAAGAAGGCTTCAATTAATGAGAAGATCAAAACCGCAATAACGACCAAACTAATTTGGGCTGTAATCGCGCGGATCGGACCCGTCAAAAGCATGAAAGGGATGAACATCATGATGGTCGTAATCACTGCAAACCACACAGGCTTGGCGACCATAGTCGCACCCGCAATAGCACCGCGTTGACCACTGACGCCATTTTCAACGTGGAAGTGAATACTTTCACCCACAACGATTGCGTCATCCACAACAATGCCGATCACCAAGAGGAAGGCGAAAAGGCTGATCATATTCAAAGTAATTCCAATAGACGGGGCGATAGCCAGTGCTCCGGCAAAAGCTGCCGCAATACCAACCGTAACCCAAAGGGCCACTGCCGGTCGCAAGAAGAGCATGAGAGTTATGAGAACCAAAATCATACCGCTCAAGGCATTTGTCCCAATTAACTGCATGCGGCTATCGAACATCGTCGAACCGTCAAACCAAATACTGAATTTCATATTTGGGGGCAGCTTATCCGCGACATCTTTTTCAAATTGACGGATAGCTTTTCCAGATTGGGTAATATCCATCGCATCAGGAGAGAGCACACGAAAAATTGCCGTTGTCTGTCCATTAAAGCGCGCGTCAAATTTATCGCTTTCAAAGCCATCAATAACTTGCGCGATATCGCTTACACGTACCACGCCGCCATCGGCTGTCTGTCGCACAATGATTTTGTTAAATTCGTCCTCAGAGTTCGCAAGGCTTCGCGCACGAAGTTGTAGATTGCCCCCTGTCGTTTCAACGGATCCTGCCGAGAGATTGACAGAAGAGCCCGAAATCGCTTGGGCAACTTGGCCAAATGTCAGATTATAACGCAATAACGCGTCTTCAGAGATTTCAATCGTAACCTGTTCAGGAATTTTCGAAACCTGCTCTGTGAGCTGCAGACCCGGAAGCTTGGTCAATTCTTGCCGTAATGCCGTGGCTTCACGTTGAAGGGTTAACCTATCGACATCGCCATAAAGCGCCAAATACATAATATCAGCACGGGCGTCCCATCTGATGATTTGCGGGCGGAAAGCATCGGGCGGAAGATTTTGGATAGCATCGACACGGGCTTTAACTTGATCGAGCATTTTCTCATAATCAATGCGGAGCTTTGTGCGGACATTGACATTCCCGCCGCCTTCACGCGCCGTACTCTCAATATAATCAATGCCGTCGAGACCATCGACGGCTTCTTCAATACGGGTAATGAGTTGTTGCTCGACATCTCTCGGGCTGGCACCGGGCCAAGACACCGAAATTGTCATCCCGTTTACAGTCGTCTGCGGAATAAATTCACGATCCAGTGAAAAATAGCCGTAAAGCCCGGCTGCGAACATCAATACCATCATGAGGTTCGCGGCGACGGGGTTTTTAACAAACCAAGCAATTAATTTTTTCATCGCTATTCTCCCGACTCATCGCTATCAGATTTAGCCGTCGTCGATTTGGCTTTGGCGACATCATCGCCGGCTTCTGAGCCCTCTTCTGACGTTTCACCTTCGGCATCATTAGACTTTTTCTCTTTATCGTCGTCTTTTTTCTTACGTCCAAAGAGCCCGCGGCGTTCTTTCTTTTCTTCTTTATCTGCAGAGGCGTTAGCGCGCTTCATCCACTCGGGCTCTGGCGGATCAACAATTACAGTTTTAGGATCATTCACATCCAAGACTTTCAAAGGAATAGCCACACGAGACCGCTCCATCGGAGAGACAACAACTAATTCACCAACCTCAACACCAGACGCTAGAACCGCACGATTGGGATTTGTGTCTAGAACAACAGTTTGTCTAATTTCGGCTTGGCCTTTGTCATCAACGACATAGACTTCATCTTGAGGACGTAGCCCATCACGCGAAATAATAATCGCGCTTTCAATTGTCTTGCCCGTAATTTGGGCATCGACAAATAAACCTGGCGCGAGAGGCACACCATTTTGAGAGGCACCTTTTCCATAAGGGTCGGCCACTTCGACAATGGCAAACAAGGCCCGCGTCTGGACATCATAAGTCGAGTCAGTCCGCATAATCTGGCCTTGCCACTCTTGAACCTTACCGCCGATAACAGCACTAAGTTTAACTTGTGGCGCGTCTTCTCGACTTGTCGCATTATACGCAATCGGCAAGTCCACACGGGCCAAATCACCATCCGTTAGAGGCAAACGTACTTCGACAATACCCGTTGAGAAAATGCGGCCTAAACGTGCGCCGGGTGAAACAAACTGCCCGACATCAGACGCTTTCGATCTGACGCGCCCCGAAAACGGTGCAACAACTTTTGTACGGCTTAACTGTAATTCTGCATTTTGCAAATCGGCTTGCGCCGCCTGTAATGACGCTTCTGCTTGCAAACGCTGAGGGATACGTAAGGCCAGATCACTCGGCTGTCCTCGGCCTAATTCTTCAAAATCGCGACGTGCAATTTCACCCTCGGCTATTTCTTGTGCCAATGTTTGTTGGGCCTGAGCAACAGCGGCTTGCGCGCGAATTTTTGCGACTTGCGAATTACTGTCATCAATACGGACGAGTGTTTCACCTTTCTTGAAAGCGCCCCCTTCAATAAAGTTAGGCGAAACATAGACAATTTTGCCGCCAACTTCTGGGACAAAATCAATTTCGATTTGAGGACGCGCTTCGCCTTGTGTTTCAATCGTCAATTGAACCGTGTCTTGATAAGCTGGCGCACCCATAACAGCGAGCGTATTAAAGCTACGGCGGTTCTCTTCAGGCTTTTCAGCTAGGCCTATCCATACAAGAGCGGCAATTATCAAAGCCGCAAGGACTAAAATAGAAAATACAATCGTTCGGAAAATGGGGTATTTCTCCTGCTGGGTATTCCCACCAATTACATTTTGATCTGACATTATTTAATCCTAATTACCGATCTAAAAGACCGAGAATACCTGTTCGTTCCGGTTGGGTCACCGGTATTTCTGATCCATATTGACCACCGCCTAGGGCAACATGCATACGCACGCGGTTGTTTAAGCGTTCAGTACGGGCATTAATCAACTGCCCTTCTGCACTAATACGCCGCGATTGTGCATCTAGCAATTGCAGAATAGTTGCCAAGCCTTCGACGTAGCGCTCTTCAAGTCTGTTTTCGGCTTCTTGCGCTTCATTTAAAGACACACGGAGCGCCGATTCCCTTTCAGCCAAACGCCCTTCAGCGTCCAAAGCATTTTCAACTTCTTGGAAAGCCGATAGCACAGTTCCAACATAAGTTTCCACTTGTTGCCTTAAGACAGCTTCTTGGCCATCAATCTGTGACCGAATGCGACCTCCATCAAAAATCGGGGCGGCTATATTGGCTGCAATGCGGCTGGCAAAATCAGTGAGGTCAAATAAATCTGATACCGTCGCAGTGTTTTCACCCAAGCTTCCTGTGAAGGTAAGGCTTGGATATAAGGCCTTACGCGCCGCATCGACATCTAAGCCCGCCGCCGCAATACGCCGCTCTGCCGCGAGAACATCAGGGCGTCTCTGTAAAACATAGCTTGGCGTGGAGACGCCTTCGAGCACAGGTAGCAGAGGTAAGTCCGAGGGAATTTCCATTTCTGCATCTGGATAATCACGTAAAAGAGTTTTCAAACTACGAATTAGTGCGTCGCGATTTTGGAGCCTTAGTGCAAGGAGGGCTTCAGCATTCGCCACAGATGATCTGGCCAAACGCACGTCAGAAGCGCCCGCAATACCATTTTCAAATCGTCTCTGCGTTAAACGAAGAGCGCGCTCTTGCGTTTCAATATCTCTGTTCGAGAGATCAACCAATAGGTCTGCTTGAATAATGTTAAACCAACCTTGGGACACTTGCCCTGCAATCGAGAGGCGTGTCGCGGCAACATCTGCCGAGCTGGCAGCCGCGCCAAGTTCTGCTGAGTTAACCTGATCTCTAACACGACCAAATAAATCAGCTTCCCAACTTGCCCCGAGTGAAAGGCTATAGCTCTCAAATCCGGGGTTAGACTGTCCAATTGCATTCGTTCCGCCTGCACTGCGCGAGGCTGATCCTGAAAAATTTAAACTTGGGAGCAATCCCGCACGACTTGTTTGAATGCGTGATAAGGCTTGGTCGAGTTGGGCCACACGTTGTCCAATTGTCGTATTTCGCTCTAACGCAACATTCACGACATTTAACAGCTCATCGCTACCAAAATCACCGACCCAATCGGTACTGGGCAATTCATCTGGTGCGGGCTCAACCCAGTCGGGTTTGACGGGAACTTCGGCTTGCACATCAACGACTGTTGGTTCTGGCTTTAGGCCCCCTATTGTCTGGCAAGCCGTCAAAGACATAACGGCAACACCCAATAGAAGCGAACGCGACGTTGGCACACATCTCATAGCTTTCTGGTAAAATGACATTTCATACTCCTTGAGAGTGCCATACGCCCCAAACATGTCGAAAGTCAACGAACAATTATCGAAAAACAATAATTTTTCTGTCGACGGTGCATTTTTGTTCGTGACTACAAATATATTGCGCCCTAGAAATTTAGAGCCGACATAAAATATTTGGTTTTGCGTCTCTTTACCTATACGCGTCATACTGCTTTATGGTCGTAAGTGGCGTTAAATATTGTTAAGCGCTCGTGCCGTATGAGCTGACAATATCTTTGAAAGGTTTTCAATCACCCTATGCCATTTCGCCCTGAAATCGGTCTTTTAAGCTGCGCGGGCATTGCGGCGCTGATTGCCCTTGGCATTCTGGTCAATGCGCCTCTCGCTCCAACGCTTTTTGTGATATCTGTTTTCGCGGGCCTCGCCTTTTTGATGGGCCGTCTTTCTTTTGTGCGCGCTCGAAAGCAAGAAGAGCGTTATGGGCGAAATCGTAAAACCCTCCGCCACCTCGATAGTTGGATTAATGTTGTGGACGCTTTGCCCGTCGCCTGTGCCCTTATTGACAAAGATAAACGCGTTATCCATGCAAATGACCGCGCCCAAGACCTCGCCCAAATCGATAAATTCGGCCTGCCTCTCACGAGCTACCTCAGAGGCTCTGAGATGATACAAGCCTTAGAACGCGCTCAAGCGGGATATTCAACACAGCCCATTGTTATTCACAAGCTGACGCCAATGGAGCGTTTTCTACGCGTCCAATTAACAACGGCGAGCCTCATCCGACCAAGTAATGGACAGAGTTATCTTTTGGCCGTGTTCACAGATATTACCGAAGACCAAGTCAGTCATATGCAAAAGGCTGATTTTTTGGCCAACGCCTCGCATGAACTAAAAACCCCCATCGCGTCCTTAATGGGATATATAGAAACGCTTCAACATCACGCCAAAGATGACCCCGTCGCCCAAGAAAAATTCTTAGGCATTATGATGACACAAACAGAGCGTATGGTGCGTTTGATTGACGATTTGCTGTCGTTGAGAAAAATTGAGCAGACCGAACATATTGCGCCCGAAGAAATTGCCAATATTGATCATGCGCTTAAGGCGGCGATAGAAGCGGTCAAACCGCTGGCCGATAAACGGGGCGTCACCCTGACTTATAAAGGCTCTCAAGAGGCCTATACGCGCGCTAATCGGGATGAATGTGTTC
>CAYGSV010000101.1:0-8694 GCA_964352635.1 uncultured Algimonas sp. | reverse complement strand
AGCCTAGCGCGCCTGCTTCTGTTTTAAAAAATTCTGTTATGCCTGACCAACAGGCTATGAATTTCGCTGCGTTTGCCTCTGACGGTTTCGTCAGTGTAAAACGATAAGTTATCGCGTACACAATTTAGCCCTGTGCTTCCATATTCGCTAGGCGCGCCGCTTGGTCTTCCGCCATCAATGTGTCAACAACGTCACCTAGAGCATCACCGGCAACGATTTTGTCGAGATTATAAAGCGTCAAGCCAATTCGGTGGTCTGTTACGCGCCCTTGAGGATAGTTATAGGTTCTTATGCGTTCGGAGCGGTCACCAGAACCGACTTGGCCTGCCCGTTCTTCGGCACGCTCCGCATCAATGCGTTGTTTCTCAATGTCATAGAGCTTCATTTTTAACAGACGTTCTGCATTGGCACGGTTCATATGTTGTGATTTCGCGTCACAGACAACAACCACGCCCGTCGGCACATGAGTCATACGGACAGCAGAGTCCGTCTTGTTAACGTGTTGCCCACCCGCGCCAGACGCCCGCATTGTATCCACACGCACATCGCTCATAGAAAAACCAATATCAACATCCTCGGGTTCAGGTAGAATGGCAACTGTCGCGGCCGAGGTATGGACACGGCCTTGCGTTTCCGTGACAGGCACGCGCTGTACGCGGTGCACGCCCGACTCGAACTTCATTTTACCATAAGCCCCTGCACCAGAGACTGAGGCGACTATCTCTTTATACCCCCCCATATCAGCATCAGCTTGGCTCTCAATCTCCACTTTCCAACCCTGAATTGAGGCGTAACGCGCATACATGCTAAACAGGTCACCCGCGAAAATCGCCGCTTCGTCCCCGCCTGTACCCGCGCGGATTTCAAGAACGATTGAGGCGTTATCATCCTTGTCTTTGGGCAAGAGAAGCAAAGAGACTTCTTTCTCAAGGTCAGGCAATGTGTCTTTAAGCGATTGCAATTCTTCCTTCGCCATCGCCGCCATTTCAGGATCTTCCATCATGACTTCGAGGTCTGCCATTTCAGCCCGTACATCGCGCAACTTTCGCACGCCTTCTGCTACAGGGCGAAGCTCAGCATAGTCTTTGCCCAATTGAACAATTTCATCACTATCCATCGTCGCGCCCATACGCGCTTCGATTTGTTCGAAACGGTCGAGAACTTGGGCCAGTTTTATATCAGGGATATTCATGTTGCGGGGTTAATCCGTTAAAAGTCAGAACTCAAGTCTATTAGCGCTAAAGGCCCGTTAGGCTTAGTCCAATGAAAAGCGTTCTAGGACGGCCTGGAAAATAACGCTCATTACCAAAAGCAAAATCAGCCCGATCCGCGTAACGCGTGTCGAACAGATTATCGACACGCCCAAACAAACGGATAGTATCATTAACTTGGTAATAACCACGGAAGACAAAAATATCATGACCCGGATAAGTTTCCGTATTGCCCGGGTTCGTAAAGTAAGAGCCAATATGACGCCATTCCAAACCAAGTGAGCTTTCATCTGTTGGTCTGACAGTCGCCCTTATGGTCGCCAGTGTATCTGGCGCACTATCGACGCGGTCACCTTCAGTGATATTATTCGCGCTAGAACCCTCATCCAATGAAAAATCATAGGTATGTTTAGCGAGTGTTCCATCGCCTGAAACCGTAAGCCAATCTGTTATGTCTGCTTCAAACGAGGCCTCAATACCTGTGTGACGGGTTTTGCCATTGACGACATTGAAGCCATTGGCATTTCGAAAGAAAAAATTATCTTTCCACATCGTAAAAGCCGCGACCTCACCTTGAAAATTTCCAAAACGGGTTTTGTAACCTGCTTCAAGACTGTCTAGTGTCTCAATATCCGCCTCGCCAGCGACTTGGTTTAACTGGACAGAATATAAATCCGTCACCTGAGGCGCACGGGAACCACGCGCGGCACGAAAATAAACGGCCGTATCTTCATTAATCTCATGTCGGAGCGCGAGTTTCGGTGTAATGGTCAAAAAATTATCGGTTCGGTCTGCGACGCGGATAAAGCGTCCTGAACGTCCAACATCGGACCGATTGTCATAGTCATAATGTGTGTATTCTGCACGCACACCGAGGTCGAGAACGGTTGCGTCGGACAAAGTAAAATCTTTCTGAGCATAGGTGGCTCCAACAAAAGCTTTCACGCCGTAATCATAGTGCAATCCTTGCACAAAGGAAAAGCGGCTCGGGTTTTCTTGGAACTCAAATAATGAGCCTTCGGTATATTCTATGTCCGCGCCAATATTGAAATCATCGCCGAAGAAGGCACTTTGTAAGCCAATAGAGCTATGCTCATTTTCTTCTAGGGCTTGCCCAGGCACAAAGTGGCGAAGGAACCTCAACTCGACCTGTCGCGCATAGGGCGTCAAAGCGAGGGTATTATCACCAAAGTCTTGTTCGAACCGCGCCTGTGTGCGGTAGCTTTGGCCGTCACGAAATGCTTCTGGGTTAGCATTCGTAAAGCGAATATCGTCATCCCGATACACGTCATCACCTTGGAAGAACCCAGCGGTTTCTTGGTTTAAGTTGTTGAAACTAGAAAGCCAATCAACGCGCCAATTACCAATTTCATCTTGGAATTTAAGCTGAAATTTTTGTTGATCAAATCCACTATCATCCCGAAAGCCCGCATCACTGGCGAGTGAGAGTGAGACTTGGAACGGGCCATTATTCAGGCCGCCTACACCAGAAAAATATCCGTCTTCGCCAGCCAATAACCGCAGAGAGTTTTCCCCTACGGATTTGGAATTGATATTAATAAGGCCGTGCACAGCATTAGACCCGTATTGCGCGGGACCTGGCCCCTTAAAGACATCAACGCCTCCAGCAAATTCTAACCCACTTTCAAACAGGCCATTTACATTCGCAAAGCCTGCCGCACGTAGAGGCACGCCGTCTTCTAGGTAGAGAAAGCTTCCTGCCCCAGCACCGCCTGTTAAAACAGGGGATCGAATAGCCGTAAGGTGTTCTTGCCCACTGCCCCGGTGAATATTGACACCTGCGACACCGTTTAACAATTCAGCGGGGTGTACAAGCGTGACTTGCTCCAGAATATCGGTGCCCAAAACATCGACACTGGCGGCAATATCTTGAACATTTGTAGGCTTATCCAAAACACCACGAACAATGACTTCATCTGATATTAAAGCAGCTAAATCTATACCTTCAATTATGGCTACGGGTCTAATTTGTTCACTAACGGGGATACGGTTTCCGCCCGTCCAGAATACATCATCTTCTTTGTCCTGAGCATAGGCAGAGACACACGCGCACAACATTGTTGTCTTAAGAAGCGCTGAGAAAGTGAGTTTTCTTATCATGTGCGCGCTATGAACAAAGCCCATACAAGACACAAGTCAGAAATCAGTCGCGCGGCACTAAAGCGTCCAATAGTCGATCTGTAAACTTTTGAAGCGTTTCTTGTGACCGGTTATCAAACCGCATAACGGCAATCATATTCGCCGCATTATTGATAATAAGCGCATCTGTTTTCGTCTTCATTCCCTCAGGCAAGTTATCTTTAATCAAATCAATAATTCGATTCTGATAATCTAAATATTGAGGGCGGAGATCAGGATTAAAGGACACTGACCATGCCAAATAGGTTTTAATCGTAGAGGGATGCTCTTGGATCATTTTCTCATATGCCGCCGCGAGGGCTAAAATCTTCTCTCGAGATGTTCCATGCGTTTCAGGCACTGACTCAAACATTTCGGTAATTTGTGTTTCAAGCTCTTTCAAAACATCGAGCGTCAAAGCCTCTTTCGTAGGAAAGTAATTAAAGACTGTTGCCGTAGAAACCTTCGCCCGTTTCGCAATATCGCCATGTCCTGCACGTTCTATACCCATATCAGCGAACGTCTCTATGGCAATATCAACGAGCATGGCGCGGCGTTTTTCAGGACTATAGCGACGACGGCTTTGCATTTGGGTGTAACTCTCGACTCGTTGTAAAGTCCGTGATGCCTCCTACCCCGACGATTGGCAAGTTGACATCATTAGATTTCTTGCTAATGATAATTTTATCAATAAAGGATTTATCATGGCCTTCTTGGAAACACTGAGTGAAAAACCTGAATGGAAACGCCATCTCTGGCTTATTTCGCTTACTTTTCCGACGACACCTCTCTTAGGAATTTTCCTCGCTCTGAGTACAGGCAACCCGCATTGGGTCTGGTTGCCCGTGGCGATGTTTTATGTCCTCATCCCGGCTTTAGATCACTTTGTCGGAGACGATAAATTCGATTTGCTTGGGCTGATTCAAGAACAAGTCCATGAGTCCCAATTCTACAAATTCATGGTTCACGCTATGCTCCCTATGATTTACCTTACATGGATTGCTGGCGCTTGGTTTTTTACGCAAGGACCATTTCCTCTCGACGTCTATATTGCTCTCGGAATAAGTCATGGTTGGGGTCTCGCTTTTGCGATTAATTCAGGACATGAAACAGGCCATAAAACAGACAAACTTTCAAAATGGATTTCCATATTAATGCTCTTACCGAGCTTTTACGGTCATTTCCGCGTTGAGCATAATATGGGTCATCACGCTGATGTTGCGACACCTCGTGATCACGCAACATCACGTTTCGGCGAAAGCTATTATAAATTCGCTAGCCGTGAGTATCCTGGGGCATGGAAACGCTCTTGGAAGATTGAGAGCAAACGTGCCGCACGCAAAGGCTATTCACGTTTCTCTCTCAAAAACGAAGTTGTCGCCGCAACAGTTTTAGCTCTCATTTTATGGGGCGCGATGATTGCCGTCTTTGGCCTACCCGTTTTGGCTTATATGCTCATCACATGGTTTATATCTGCGAGCGCGCTTACCTCTCAGAATTATATCGCGCATTACGGATTACTGCGTGATCGTCGTCCTGACGGTAAGTTTCTTCCCTGCGAGCCCCATCACAGTTGGAATTGCAATTTACTGATTACAAATCTCACAAGTTTTAATTTGGCGCGTCATTCAGACCATCATGCGAACCCTTCGCGACATTATCAATATCTGCGCCAATTCAAAGAAGTTCCCGCCCTTCCCTATGGCTATATGGCGATGTTCTTGATTGGCTTTATCCCACCACTATTCCGCAAAGTTATGGACCCTCTCGTCCTCAAAGGCGTCGATGGTGATATGAGTAAGGTTCTGACCGAAGACTTTGTTCGCGAATGGGAAGCGGAACAAGCAACGGCCTAAGACTTTGGCTTTCTCGTCGGCGATTTTCTTTGAGACGTCGCGATTTGAAGAGGCACTTCTTGCGTCATAATATTGAGGTCGCGTTGTGGGAATGGGATTGTTATACCTGCTTTGGCTAGCGTCTTGTTGACCTCTGTATGTATCGTGTGAATCATAGGCACACGATCATCAAAATTACGAAGAAAAACACGAATTTCGAAATCAAGTGAGCTATCGCCAAAACCCATGAAGATGACTTGCGCAGGCGGCGTATCTAACACTTTTGGAAGTGTTTTGACCTTCTCCAACATCAAATCACGCGCTCGCTCTGTATCAGAACCATAAGCAATACCGACTCGTACAATTAGGCGTGTAACGGAGTTAGACAGCGTCCAGTTGGTTACGCGCTCGCTGATTAAAAACTCATTGGGGATGAGGATTTCACGATTGTCTAAATCAGCCAGCGTTGTCGCGCGGATTTTAATGCGAGACACCGTACCGCTCTGGTCGCCAATCGTGACATAATCACCGATACGCACAGGGCGTTCGAACAAAATAATCAAACCAGAGACGAAGTTCGCAATAATTTTCTGCAAACCAAAACCAATACCGACCGAGAGACCTGCGGCGACGAATTTCAATTGCCCCCACTGTAAACCAAGACGGTCGAACCCGATAATGACACCAGCAGCAACAATTATGTATCCTAATATCGTGACGACAGCATATCGCGTCCCTGGATTGACGCCTAATTTGTTTAAAACGAAGATTTCTAGAAATCCTGGTAGGTTTTTCGCCGCAATAAATGTCAAAGCGACGATAACAAGGGACTGCAAGATATTCCACATTGTTACAGGCTGAATGATGGCGTTACCTGCCTCGTCCAACGCCCCCGTCTTATATTCCCAAACTTGGAAACCGTCGAAAATCGTCAAAGCTGGGAGAAGTGAAGACCAGTTCATCCACATCAAAGCGACAACGGCAATCAAGACAACAGTATTGAGCAATTGCGATGACTGACGCGTTAATGTGGAAACATCGATTTCTTTGGTATCTAAGGGCGGCGGTGCAATCTCTTCGCCACGCTCTTCAGCTTCTTCCTTTTCGCGACGCGCTTTAATAACTGCATCGCGACGCTCAACCGCTTGACGATAGCGCATTTGACGTTGCGCGACGACAATTGCACGACGAATAGTGCCCCAAACGATGTAAGTTAAGAAGAGCAACACACCTGTTGTAAAGGCGCGCCATAAAAGCTCGTCAGCCGTTTCATAATATCCGAAAGCCGCAAGCGCCGCGATGCCTAAGGGAATAGCTATGGCGACAATCGCAATGAGTGTACGATACTTCTCGAGCAGACCCTTTTCACTAGCCTCACGATTGACCTTGGAACGGTCTGACAAAATAACTTTGAAACCGAAAAGCGATAATGCCAAAGCTGTGAAAATGAAAATAAAGAGCGAGAGACCTTCATAAATATCGGTTGTATTAATATCTGTTGTCAGGGCCAGGAGACCGGAACTGACACCGACCACGGGGATAAACCACCGTAGATTTTTATTCACACTAAGGCGGAAACGCTTATCCATTTTGAAATGTGTATTAAAAAGAGAGTTCTCGCGGTCCCATGCCCGCCACGTCAAAAGGACAAGCGCAAATATAGCGATGAAGAAACAAGCATTCTCTAGCCCGTCAATAATGGGGGGCTGAACCTCAACGCTCGCAAAAATCAAGCCCAAAGCTACAAAGAATAAAGGAATGGGCAAGGCAACCAGTAGTCCTGCGCCTATAACGGCAGGCGTGTGCCAAAGGTTATCTTCTTTCACCCGTCCCACTTTTGCCGCGCGAGACCGAATGTTTTGCAAAAGATCAGATCGCAATCGCGCAAGCGTTCCGATAGCGATGAGAAACAACAATAGAAGCGGCCAAAGGCTCGCAACCTGTTTGATGAAAGTATTGCTGACTAAACGCAGGTTTTCCGCAGAAAACAGCTCCCCTGCCCCTCGGAGAATTTTTGGCGCCCAATCCAAGCCAATGGCTGGAACGCTCGGTATCCAAAGTAACTTCTCATCTAAGAGATTTTGAAACGTCCGCGTTGTTTCCAGAAGTTCGGACTGCGCAGCTTGCAATTGTCGTATATCATTTTCCCTTGCTGTTCCTTCGGTAACAAGGCGCTGTAAGAGTGTCCGCTGTGCATCATTCAAAATCTGTAGGGCCGAAACATGGTCTGAAGTAAAATCGGGTACTGTAGGGTCTGTTAGACGCGCTCTATCTAAAATAACATCTGGGGCGACGCGACCAAGCGGAAGGTCGCGTAGAGATTCTTGAGCAATTAGTTTTTGCCGTTTAGCATTGATCGACTCTCTCTGCGTTTGAAAAAGCACTGCATTTATAGCCTGAGGCGATGTTAACCGACTCCCTAAACGGCGGAGTGTGGCCCCTGCATTCCTATCAAGCCGCTCTAACTCGACTAATTCTTTGGCTGTATTGAGGTCCTCTAACACATTATCGTGTTGAGATCGTGCCGCCGCTGTATCACGAGAAATAGCCGCCTCACTAGCGGCCAGGTCTCTAATTTGTTCAGCCAAAGCTACGTTTCGTTGCGCTAAACGGGTTAAGACTGGATGTTGGTCTGCATAAAGCTCTGCTTGAGCTCGAATAGTGCTTTGAAGTTGAAGCGCTTCGTTAAGACGCCTTTGACCCGTCCGTTCCTGTAAAGCCTGAACTTCGGCAGAAAGCTTACGGGTTTTTAAATCAACCAAGGTTTGACGCGCTGTAATTATCTCAACACGTCTCGGCAATCCCGCAATCTCTTGCTCTAAAGTGGCAATTTGAGAACGACGATAATCACTACGAACGCGCAGATTTATACGTCTTGCTGTGCCAACAGGATCAGCCGCGCCCTCGCCGAGGTCTGTCAATGAAGTCGTTATTCGGCCGAGTTCGGCACGGGCTTCTGTCAACTCTCTAGGCGCGTTGATCTGTCGAGCGGACAAAGCCTGCAATCCAGCCCGGTAACCTTCGGACTCTGCGCGAAGCGCTCGCAATTCCGACTCACGGCTGGTTAATTCTTGCTCCAATTCGAGGAGGTCGTCCTCACGCATAGATTCTGCATCTCGCAGTTCCATGGAAACCTCAGGATCAATATCGAGAGCTAACTCAGCCTCTGTGATTTCTTGCCTTAACGCCGCTAGAGTCTCTGCTGCAGTATCAAAATCGGACGTGTACTGAACAAGTTGCTCTTTTTCCAAGACACGCTCTTGAAGGCGTTGTTTTGCCGTCAAATAGAGCTCACTCGCAGCCGCCACCTGCTCCTCAGTAAGATCCGTGTTTTCATTCAGGGCTTCGATACGCGCATCAATAGAAGAGGCTGTTACAGTCTGAGTTCCATTCTCTTGGGCCTGAGCTGTAAGAGACATCGCCCCAACGCATACAGCAAAGACACACAGACAAATGAAAAATATTTTTCATAAAAATCGCATCAAAAATTCGTCCCTTATTTCCGATAA
>CAYGSV010000100.1:0-8740 GCA_964352635.1 uncultured Algimonas sp. | reverse complement strand
ATGGAAACGGGGCATGATGTCCTCTTTCTAATTTCTATGTGAGGTAACGTATAAGGAAGACCCCGTTTCAAGGCTATTGCTTTCGTTTTTTGAGCGGCGTGAAGTTTTAATCCACGTTTATGGTTTCATTGTTTGTGGGTGGGAACGCCGTTTTTGAAAATCTGATTCACGCCTTCCAAATGGCTGATATATTTCAAACTGTTCTTTTGAGCATGGACAAGGTGAGACGTCGCTTACTGGTTCAAGAGACAGCGGGACTGAGCGATTGTGGGTGACACCACGATGTGTGCCGGGTCTTTTGTGATGGAAGCATGACCACCTCGTTTAGAGCAGCAAAACTGTTTTAAGCTTGTACTGTGGGGTTCGTAATCATTGCCGCGCATCAACAACCGCTGCCGCAGAGGTCTATCTCTTGCGAAATATAACATATCTTCGGTCTCCAGTAAGAGACTGAACTCTGCGGACGTCCACTTTATGTTGGCGGGTTGCCGCCGACCAACCCGCGTTGGGATGGTGAGCTAATAGGCTTTGCACTGGATTGCGGGTGGTTAGAAAAACGCGTCTAGGATTCTCAAAAGAGCGCATTCCGACTATGCGGTGACGTTAAATCACTATACGTACAATTTATGAAATCCGCCCAACATTACATTGATAAACTCGGACTTCTTCCGCATCCCGAAGGGGGTTGGTACCGCGAGACTTATCGGTCTGACGTCACCGTTAATGGCCGTGCGGTGGCGACGGGAATTTACTTCTTACTGACGTCAGACAACATATCGCTTTTGCACAAAATTGATGCCGAAGAGATGTGGCATTTCTATGCGGGTGACGCGCTGACTGTGCATATCCTTGATGAATCGGGTGAGTATTCAACGCTCTCCATTGGTTCAGATTTGGGGGCAGGGCAAGTATTCCAAGCCGTTGTGCCGGCGGGCGTGTGGTTTGGCTCGACAGTTGATAAAGCGGGCGGCTTTGCACTCGTCGGCTGTACAGTGTCGCCTGGGTTTGAGTTTGAGGGTTTTGAATTGGCGGATAGACAAGAGCTGCTTAAAGTCTTTCCGCAGCACAAAGCTGTGATTGAGCGACTGACGAAAGAGGACAGCTAATGCGGCAATTATTCGTTATAATGCTAATCGTTTTTGCCTTTTCGGCCCCTGCCATAGCAGATCCGATTACACCGCCTGACAATCAGGATCAGCTAAATGAAGCCCCTATTTATGCAAAGGTCGATATCTCTCCGAGCTACCCCGGTGGAACGCCCGTTATGGCGCAAGATATTCATGATAATATTCGCTACCCTGCACGGGACTCGTCTATGGGGACAGAAGGCACGGTTTATGTGCGCTTTGTCGTCGAACCTGACGGCACGACTAGCAATTATGAAATCTATCGGGGTGTTTCCATAACGCTCGATAGAGAGGCGCTTCGTATCATGTCTGCTCTGAAACCGTTTTCACCAGGGTTCAAAAATGGACAAGCCGTTAGGACGCGCTTGATATTGCCGATAAGGTTTGAACTCCAAACTTGGCCTTCAGAGTGAACGGCTCAGATTATGGGTTTAACAGATTTAAACTTGCCCCCAATGTTGAGATGGTAAATAGCATTCGCAATGAATTTAAAGCGACATAATTAATGAATGATAGGATGTTTTTCGGAGTCTCTTTGGCTGTTGCGGCAGGAATTGTCGCCATAGCTCTGTCCTTCGGTGAGTCGCCAAAGCTCGTGATCCAAGAGATCTGTGAAAATGGGTATGAGCTCAAAGGGGACGACTTGAACCGTTTAGTGCAAGTTGACGGAACCAATCTTGGGTTCGTTCAAGCGACAGCTAATGACCCAGCACATATGGTCATGGATGCCCCTATATCGCGAGACCTCGCAACGCCCTCAGCGGGCGTGTTTATGCCCATTACTGAAGCCTATGGAGAAATTTTTAAAGGCAAGAAAATTAAACTGACCGTCAGATCACGGGAGCACTTAACAGTACCGCTTGATCAATTTGATGTTGGGTTTTTCTCATTTGAACTCGGCACATCAGGGTGGAAGACGTTCACGCTCTCAGATGATTTTGAAGACCATAGTTTCGACATGAATTTGAAAAACCATGACGGTGAGTTGGATCTTAGTTATTTTGGTATATGGCCTGGTGTCAAAGGGGAGGGTCTGAAAATGGATGTGTCTTCTATGCGTGTCGATATCGTTTCGGGTTGCGAGTAACAAAATTTATGGCGGTCTCTGGAACACAGGCTTCAGCCAAACTCCATTCCATTCAAGCGCTTCGTGGTGTGGCCGCATTTTTAGTCATGTTGTTTCACTGTGCCGAAATTCAACGTGACGGTCTTGGCCTTGACCGGCAGGCAGAAATTAATGTCGTCTCTGGGTTTTGGGATCGTGGTTACGCAGGGGTCGATCTATTTTTTGTCATTTCTGGCTTTGTCATGGTTTATGTCACCCAACATTACGGTCGCAAAGATGTGGGGCGGTTCCTCTATAAACGTGTGGCGAGAATCTACCCGATTTGGTGGGTATTTGCATTGATAATGGCGGCGTATATTTTTGTCTCTTACGGACAATTTGGACCACCGAGTTTGGTGAGTGCCAAAGAAAGTGTGCCCTATTTGATCAAATCGCTCGCCTTAGTCCCACAAGAAAATGTGCCTGTTTTAACGGTGGGGTGGACGTTGATTCACGAAGTCTATTTTTACCTCATCTTTGCCCTCGCTCTGTTTTTACCCAAACGTGTTCTACCTCTTTTCCTTTTGGTGTGGGCGGGCTTGACGCTACTTGGCTTTTCGCTGGGCTATGCGCGGCCTATGGTGAACAGCGTCGCGTCATTATTTAGCTCTCTGCTGACGCTAGAATTTATTGCAGGTGCGTTGTTGGCGTGGGTGATGTTGCGCAGAGATACGAAGACAAAAAGTCTGATTCCTCTTTTCGTTTTTGCTTTGGGGGGCGTTGCGTTTGCCGCCGCGCTTTTCTTATATATTGATAAATCAAACAGCCTCACCCTCTGGGGTCGTGTTGTCGTTTATTCGCTTCCATGTCTCGCTATGTTAGGGGGGCTGATAGCAATGGAAAAATCTGGGCAGGTCAAAATCAATTCTGCGCTTAGTCGTTTGGGCGATTGGTCTTACGGGCTTTATCTGTCCCATATCTTGGTCATTTTAACGGTAAAGCGAGTGTTTCAATTTACTGATCCGTATTTACCAGAAAGTCTGCGCTATCAAGCGGCAGGGTGTATAGATAATGTCGTCTTTTGGGGTATTAGTATTGTGGCCTGCCTTATTGTCTCGGCTTTGTCTTATCGATTTTTAGAGCAACCGCTCCTACGAACAACATGGAGAATTTATAACTAGTTGTTTTCATTGGCTATGATGTCAGGGTTGAGCTCGGGCGGCAGAGCGTCGCCTGGTGCGCGGGCCTGTAATGTACCCCGTCGACCAAAACGGGCTTTTGCCGCGATAAATAAAATTGTCCCCGCCAAACAAAGCGTAATCGCATTTGCAAAAACAACAGGCATAGCCCCCGTAGCGAGACCATAAGCGAGCCAAAGTGCTACGCCCAATACGAACAGCGAGTACATTAAAAGAGATATGCCGCCTGTTCGCTTCGTTCGAATAACGAGCCATGCTTGCGGTACAAAAGAGACCGTCGTTAAAAACGCGGCAACGTAACCTAAGGCTTCAATAAAACTCATACGCGCCGATTACGTCTCTTCCTTTAGAACCGCAAGATGAGATTAGTCGCTCTTGACTTCATTAAAGCGTGACACACTTTCCATCAACGCTTTCATCTCTTGTCCAGTTTCGGGCAAGTCTTCGCGTCGGAGATCCATATGGTTGAGGGGAAACTCTTGAACATATTGGTCTAAGACGGGCTTGGTCATTTCATACGCATAATTTGGAATGCGGCGATTTTTTCTAAATTCCGCAATTGGAATTTCAGCTTCGATAATATCATCTTCAGTCTTAGAGGTGGATTTCGCGAGGATCTTTGCCTTTGGTCCAATAATAACGCTCTCACCGGCATTATATCCTGGAATGTCAAAGGCGATATTGACCATGGGGGAGTAGAAATTATTGATATAGGCCGTGGCTCTCACGTCATATTCCGCGAAGAGTGTGGCCGTGCGTATCATAATCTCCGTTCCACGAGAGGCAAAAGCCGCAAAGATAAACGGATCGAATTGAACAGTTGAGACGGCGATATTTCCGTATTCTGTCATGAGGACGGGAAACTCCTCTTCTATGCCATACATCTCCCGATATTTATCGCGCACTGACTCAATCGTCGTCGTTGTGATTTCACGATCGGGGTAAAGCCGCTTGATATTGCGGGATTTCCAGAACTTTTTGACGACTTCGCCATCGCGATTAATCACGGCATTGATGGATAAGATATGGCCTGGCCAATCATCATCTGTCGCATAAGTGCCAAAAACGATGTAGGTGTCACAGTCGCGCGCGACTTTGCCTAAACGCTCTGTTTCTGGCCCAGGAATTTTGACCGTAAAAGGCAGTTTCTCCGTTCGTGTGCCTGACGAATAACCTGTGAGGGGGAACTCGTGATAGAGGAGAAAGTCTGGTTTCTTACCGGTTGTGCAGGCCTTATCTGCCGTCGCCTCCATATGCTTTAGGTTATGATCTAGTCCTTCTTCCACCGTTGGGAAATCTTTCAATGAGTCGACCGTGGTCTGCAAAACTTTCAGAACAATAGTGTCTTTTTCTAAGGGAATAGTTGGGTAGCTGCCATCCGCGCGCACAAGTTTGGGTATTACCTGGTTTTGGATTTGTGTGGATGTAGAATCTACAGGCTTAGTGTCTGCCTTAGTATTATTGCAGCCTGACATGGCTAAGCTCGTCGCAGCGACTAGGCCTAAAAGTGCATGTTTCATATTTATCTCCCTCACATGAAACCTATTCGGGATGAGAAATAATCAGTTGCGTCAGGTCAAAGCAGTTACGAACAATTTGTTCGCTTAATGTTCTTGCCAATTAAAGGAATATAGTCCTATTTATGGATTCCAATCTTTGTGAGTTCTGATTATGGCTAAACCGCATTTTCTACCATTTAAATCTGTGCGTCCCGATTTGGAGAAGGGGCGCGCAGCGCGCAGTAATGTCACGGGGCGGTATGAACCCGATGAACGCGAACGTTTTGATGATGATTGGGGCAGTCTGGCGGACGATGACAAAGTCGGACGTAAAACGACTGTTACCATTGAACGCCCTAAAACGATTATCAACAAAGTGAACTCGCCCTATGTCGGTTTTGATCGATCCATCAATCCCTATCGAGGGTGTGAGCATGGCTGTATTTATTGTTTTGCGCGACCGACGCATGCGTATCACGGCCTCTCGCCTGGTTTGGACTTTGAGACACGGTTGTTTGCGAAACCTGACGCGCCTCGATTGTTGATAAAGGAACTGTCCAGTCCACGTTATCGTGTTCGGTCTATCGCGATTGGTACAAATATGGACGCTTACCAACCCATTGAGCGTGAATACCAAATCATTCGTAAAGTCTTGCAGGTGTTGTCGGATTTTAATCACCCTGTCTCGCTTTTGACAAAGTCCAACTTAATTGTGCGGGATTTGGATATTCTAACGCCAATGGCTACAAAAAATCTCACGCGCTGTATGATATCAATTACGACCCAAGACCGAGCCTTAGCGCGGGCTATGGAGCCGCGTTGCCCCACGCCAGAGCGGCGATTTGAGGCGTTAAAGCAATTGGCGGATGCAGGTATTCGAACAGGGATTATGTTAGGCCCTATGATTCCGGGGCTTAATGATAGCGAGCTAGAGAGCATTATGGAGCGTGCCGCAGAATTAGGGGCGACTTATTCAGCTTATACGATCTTGCGATTGCCGCTCGAAGTCTCGCCCTTGTTTCAAGAATGGCTAGAAGTATTTGCGCCCAATCGGGCTAAACGTATCATGCATCATATCCGAACCATGAATGGCGGGCGTGATTATGACCCGCATTGGTCGCGGAGTGGCGAGGTCAGTACGCCCTTCGCGCAACTTATATCACAGCGCTACCGCGCGGCACAAAAACGGACGGGGTTAGGTCGTGTTGGCCCACATGGACAAAGCCTAGGGCCGTTAGATTGCTCACAGTTTCGTATTCCAAGCACGATAAGTGGGCAGGGCGACTTATTTGGGGGATAGAAAGGGTCATGAAACATTCACTTGCTATTTTTATCCTCCGCCCCCATATGGCGCTTATCGAAGACGGCCAGACTACCCGGCTATTAGTGGCGCGCCAACCTAACGTCCCTTGAGTACGCAGTGATTATCCTTCCTCGACAAAGGCACTCCCACACTGGGACGCTAAAATTGACGTGAAAGGAAATACCATGTCAGACGAAATGCAAGCAGGAACAGTTAAGTTCTTCAACACAACAAAAGGCTTCGGCTTTATCCAACCAGATGCTGGTGGTGACGATGTATTTGTACACATCACAGCACTTCACAGTGGTGGACTACAAGGTTTGAACGAAGGCGATAAAGTCCAGTTCAATACAGCCAAAAATGAGCGCACAGGCAAAACAGCTGTTGATTCAATCTCAATGGCCTAAGGCTTCGTTCAAATTTGAATGATGAAGGCTCCCTTGTGGGGCCTTTTTTTGTGGGTCATAATCAAACGTAACTTAACGAGGGGATGATTATGACTGCTGAAGCTTTTCTCGCGCCTGTATTGGCGCTTATTGTTTGGACGCTCTTGATCTGGGTATTACTTTATTTGCGACGTATTCCTGCGATGAAAGCCCATAAAATATCGCCAGATAGCGCCAAATCTCCTAGCGGTGATTGGAAGGCAAAGATGCCCCTAAAGGCTGAAGCGCCAGCCCATAATTATAATCACCTTTTGGAACAGCCGACGATTTTTTATGCTTTGATGTTCTATTTAGTACTAACGGCCCAGATGTCGCCGCTTTTACATTATCTAGCGTGGGGTTACGTCGGACTACGCGTTGTGCATAGCTTCATTCAAGCCAATGCCGGCCCCGTTATGCTTCGTTTCGCCGTTTTTACAGTCTCGACACTAGTTTTAATGGCGATGGTTGTTCTAGCGCTTATATAAAGCGTCCCATACAGAAGAGAGCGCAATGAAATCAGCGCTCTCATCTGGGTCGCGGTCATTATTAAGATCAGCGGGGCTATTGCGTGTAATAATGATGCCGATGGGCTCGCCTGTTTCAGTATCAATGACGGGGCCGCCGCTCATACCTGTCACTACAGGTTCGTCGGGGTCTCTTATATGAGCAATCCATTGTCCCGCTCCGCGTTCAAAATAGACGACACCTTTGCGCGTCTCCATTGTTCGACATCCTGCTGGATAGCCTTGCATAATGATCGATTGACCGATTTTAGGCGAAGGTGGTTTTGAGCGAGGAAGAGCGCATCCAGCTAAAGCTGCGTCAAGACCGTCTGGCCAGCTCGTGCATTTTTGAGTCACAAAGTCGGGTGTATGGTCGAGCGCTTCCGTCACGCAATGCCCTGCGCTAATCCATCCGCTCCAATGGGCGAACCACGTTGTATAACATTGAAACCCACGTTCATTATGAAAGTAACGCCTGATGTCGATATTGCTTTGCGATAGTGTCTGCCAAGGCGTTTCAGTCACTTGTGGCTGCGCGACTTTTTGAGGTATTGGAACTCGTGCAGTAGATTTGGGTCGAAAGAAATCAAATATAGACATGCCAGAGTTGTGTTCCAGAATAGCTAGCAGAGCAAGTCTGACGTGTTATAAGACATCATGAAATATATTGCTCTTCTTGTTTTTCCTTTGTTTCTGTTGGCTTGCACCACAAATGCTGCGCCGCCACAACAGGCATCATCGACCTCTGGCGAAATTGAATACCCAAGAGATGAGCATGGCGAAGTCATGCCCTTTTATGCGGATAAAGCGGCGCAGATGGCCGTCGATAATGCTATTGTGAAGGCCAATCAGACCAATAAAGACGCCTTAATCGTGATGGGCGCAAATTGGTGCCATGACAGTCGTGCCCTCGCGACTCATTTCGAAAAACCTCGTTTCAAATCTATGTTAAACTCCCATTACGTCTTGGAATATATCGATGTGGGGAAAAAGACTAAAAACCAGGATATCGCGCGAAGCTTCGGTGTTGATGGCACAAAAGGTACACCGACCGTGTTTATCGTTGATGGAGAAGGTAAGGTCCGCAACCTAGATACGGCCCCGACATGGCGAAATGCGGCCAGCCGCAACGAGGATGATATTTACGCCTATTTTAGAAATTATGCCCACGATAAGAGTAAACCCTAATGTTTATGGGACATTACGGCCTTGCCGTATGGGATGCACAAAGAGGCAAAAAAAGACCACTAATTAGTCTGTGGCAAGCCTTCTTGGCGGTTCAGTTTATGGACATTGTTTTCGCTATTTTAGCGGTTTTTGATATCGAGGGAACTGTTATGAAAAGCGGGCAGCCCTTCTTTGATATCAAATGGTCTCATTCATTTGTGAGCTCGGTACTTCTTTCATTTTTGGGAGGCGCTGTATTTTTATTTTTCAAACCGAAAGTGGGAATAAAGGGATTTTGGGTGATTGCCGCTTTAGTCTTTTCACACTGGCTACTAGATTTGGTCGTCCACCGTCCTGACTTGCCGTTATACCCGCAGAGTAGTCAGCTTTTTGGATTCGGGTTTTGGAACTATCCAATTGCTGCATTTATTTTAGAAATTGGTCTTTTGTTCTTAGGCCTGTTCTATTG
>CAYGSV010000099.1:0-8759 GCA_964352635.1 uncultured Algimonas sp. | reverse complement strand
TTAAAGCTATGATTGCAGGCGTGATAACTTTGGCTGTTGTTGGCACGACTGCCCAAATCATAATCCCGCCCAGACCGATAATTCTATATAACCCAAGTCCATCAGCTCCCATTGGTTTTTACAAATTAAGTAAAGATGAGGCCCCCAAATCAGGTTTTCAAGTCGCGGCTTATGCGCCTGAATGGGCACGCAAAATGGCAGATGAACGGGGTTATTTGCCCTATGATTACCCCCTGATTAAATCGGTCATGGCGGTGAATGGGGATGAAGTTTGTTATCATAAATCGGGCGTTCGCGTCCCGAATGGTGCCGTTATCCCCGTACTGGTGCGGGACCATTCGGGGCGCGAAATGCCGGCTATGTCGGGCTGCATTGTGTTAAAATCGGATGAGTATTTTATCGCGAGCCCCGATGTGCAGGCCGGATTTGATAGCCGCTATTTTGGGCCGGTCAAAATCGAGAATATTCTTGGGCGGGTTCAATATTTGGGGAAATCGAAAAATGATGAAATCGCGTTGAATATGGGAAATGGGGGGTTTTGAGGGTGATTTCGTCAGGGCAAGATAAAAGGCTTGGCCCATTCTGGGCTAAGCTATTGTCTGCACATCTATTTTTCTGGCCCGCCCCTATTTGGGGCTGGGCCAAGGATTCTTCGCGATTGCCCATGGCACTTGAGAAAACTGCCGGGCCAAACAGCAATATTGGCCCAAAACCCTTATTTATGGGGGTTTTGCCATAATGGCGGATGACAATTTCAATATTAAGATAGGCCGGATATTAGCGCCTAATGGAACAGGTAAGTTTGTCAGCTTTGCTGGACGTGTAAAGCTAGCTGCCAATAATAGTTCCCGTTCAAGCGGAAGGGTCAAAAAATCATCCGCTGTGGCGCAGCAGTTTTTCTCGCGGCGCGTGATCGTGAAAGTCAATTTGGTCAGGCAAGGCAGCGGAGCGGCAAAAGGATTGCACTTGCACCTAAATTACGTCGAACGTGACAGTGCTGCGCGTGCGGGCGAGAAGGGAAAATTATTCGGCGAAGATGAGGCCGTGATCGACAAAGATAAGTTTCATCAAAATGCCAAAGATGACCGCCACCATTTCAGGGTCATCGTGTCACCGGAAGATGGCAAAGAGATTGGCGATCTAAAAACGTTTGTTCGCAACATGATGATGCAGATGGAACACGATCTGGATACGAAGCTCGAATGGGTTGCCGCCAATCATTACGACACAGCCAATCCTCATAGTCATGTGGTCATACGCGGGGTTCGGGATAATGGTAAGGACTTGGTGATTCCGCGTGAATATATTTCACATGGAATGCGAGATGTCGCCGAGCACCTTGCGACCTTGGAATTAGGGCCGATCACAGAAATAGATGTGGCGAAAAAATTAGCGCTGCAAGTGAAGCAAGATAGGTTTACGACACTGGATAGAGATTTACTCTACCGTGCCGATACTCAGATTGTGAATTTGTCTAAGATACCCATGGATGGGTCTGACTGGTCGCAACGTCTGCAAAAATGGCGGGTAAAGTATCTCAGCACTATGGGGCTTGCTGAAAAAATTGGGTTCGGCAAATGGCGCCTCGATGACAGGTTTGAGCAGACCTTAAGGCGAATGGGAGAGCGAGGCGATATTCTAAAAGCCTATCACCGGGCTTTAACTGCGGCGAAGCTAGACCGGCCTCTCTATCAAGACCCGGTTTATGATCCAGATGATAGCTTAACTAAGCCCATAACAGGGTGCGTTGTAAAATCTGGCATACTCGATGATGTAAATGACCGTTCCTATGTGGTTCTCGATACAATGGGCGGCGAAGCTATATTTGTTGAAACAGGCCGCGCGGCAAACATAGCCGATATTGACGTAGGCATGATTGTCGAAGCTGGGCCGCAAAGTTTTACGCCAAAACAATCAGACTACACCATTGCAGAGATAGCCTCACGGCGCGGGGGCACATACAGTCCTTCAGCCCATGAAATGAGTGACCCATCCGCGCGCGAGGAATATATAAAAGCCCATGTCAGGCGGCTTGAAGCTATGCGCCGCAAAGGACATGCGGAGCGTAATAAAGATGGCTCTTGGCGGATACCGAAAGATTATCTGAAACGTGCCAGTGCTTATGAGAAAGCGGGCGGCTACGACAATCCTGTAAAGCTTGATATTCTCTCGCATATTGCGCTTGAAGATTTACCGAAGACGATTGGTAAGACTTGGCTCGACACTGAATTACTGTCGAACGCCGCCCATACCGCCCATGGCTTTGCCGAAGATGTTGAAGCGGTGAAGGCTCAGCGGCGGCAGTTTTTGATGAGGCAAAAGCTGCTTGGCAAAGACGGTTTTGTGACCGAAGCGGTGCTTGAAAAGTTAGAGAAAATGGATCTCGATACGCTTGGAAAAACACTGAGTTCAGAATTGGGTAAAACCTATATTCCAGCGCCAGAGTCAGGGCGTCTTTCCGGCACATATCGGCAGGCCATTCAGAGACCGAGCGGCAAATATGCTGTGGTCGAAAAGTCCAAAGAGTTCTCGCTCGTGCCATGGCGCGAAACGATGGACCGCAATTTAGGCAAATCTATTTCAGGTGTTGTCAAAGGTCAGACTATTTCTTGGACGCTGACGAAGGGCATTGGGCGGAGCATTTCATAACGGAGGACTGACTATGAAACTATCATATTGGAAAGCGACTATGTTAATCACAGGAGTGGCAATGACGGTGTCCGCTTGTGGCGATACATCCCAAACAGCGAATAAAGCGAATTTCAAAGCCGCGCTCAATGCACATTTTGCCAAAATGAAGGAATGTTATGGTGTCGGTAATCGCGCGGACGATCAGGGGTTTATCCAAATATTTCATGCCGAAGGTCGGGACTGGACGGCGAAGAAACGCGAGCAATTTCAATATCTAGAGGGATTAGGGATTCTTGAGGCCGTACCCTTTCAGAAATCAGAAGATAGCGTTCTTAAGCCAGGGACAACAAATGTTATTGATTATGTGGGGTATAAATTCTCGGCTATGGGATCGAAATATGTTCGACCTGAAGAATATGCTTCAGGAACTGTCGAGGCAGGCACTCCCCAACTATGCTACGGAACTAATCAAGTCGTTGATGTGCTTAATTTTACAGACCCGGTTGCCATTGGAGGTGTCAAAGCTTCCAATGTCAAATTTACTTACAAGTTAGTGGACATCGCCCCATGGGTCGAAAGTCCCAGTCTTCTGGCAGAAGTCGATAAGGTAACTGAAGGAAACGAGGACTTGATACTCACGGATAGTGGTTGGATGCATCATTCAGAAGTCAAATGAAGTACTGAGGGTTCAATTACATTTAACACCGTAGAAACTGTGACGGTAGCAATCTGCCGCAACGGGGGCAAAGGAGACATCGCTGAGTATCAGTTATAACCACCGTTATCGGGTATTTAATGATATAAGGTTTTAAACCCCCGTTCGGTTAGCACTGGTTTAAAGTGACAGCCTCGCTAATCAAAGCTCCCGCATTAGTGGCTTGATATAGTGGTCGCGGAGGACGGGCTGTTACATCGATTTTACGCTGCAACCAATTTTGTGCGTGTAACTGGTTTAGTGATTGAGATAGCGCGCGGTCAGTTATTGACACTAGCTCATTTTTGAAATCACTAAAATATCGGGGCTGATGACTTACCGCTAACACCGGAACCGTCCAAGCACGGCGTAACAAAATTTGTTCTGATGGCTGAGGCACAGCTTTTTTAATATTGTCAGCTATAGCTGCGGCTAGAACGCCTTCAGCTGTAAGTCGATATTCTGGCCTTAGCGGATGGCCGTGCCCCGGATTTCTTTCCAGCAGCCCTAATCCGATTAGATGGTTTAGACTCTGAACAAATGCGGTTCTTCCTGCCTTGGTCGCCGCAAGCAACGAAGCTTGCCGACCAGCTGTGCCGTTATGCAATTGCTCAAGGATATTCAACGACCAAGCGCGCGATGTAATCTTGACAAGTATATTTATGTCCATAAAGTATAGTATATATATTTTTAAACAAAAGGAAAGCCTTATGCCACTTGTAACATTAGACAATACTATAACAATCGCGTTGTCAGTGCGTGACCGACATGCCAGCGCACAATGGTATAATGACAAGCTCGGATTTACGCTTGCCTATCATCTAGACGAAGCAGGTTGGAGTGAATTACAGACAAAAACCGATGGTGTAACATTGGGATTAGGTGAGCATACAGAACCTGCTCCTGGAAACTCCGTTCCGGTGTTTGGGGTTGCTGATATTGCTACAGCCCGGAAAGCTCTCGAATCGGCAGGTGTGAAATTCGATGGTGAAACCATGACGATTGAGGGTATGGTCAGCACTGCAACTTTCTATGACCCTGACAAAAATGCGCTCATGTTGGCACAAGACCTTTCAGGCGACGTGTAGGGCGGCTTAACGTCCTTTGAGGATTAATGTTCTAATGGTTTTTTAAAAGACCCTAAGAAATTTATCTGTTATCGTTATGCTATGAAGTTATTCCCTCAAATAGTTTCCTGTGACTGTGGGCGGGTGGAATATCAGGCTAGCTCAGAACCCATTGTTACAGCTGTTTGTTATTGCATTGATTGTCAGGCGGCGGCTGATCTCATTAAGGGGGGTGGGGACGTTAAGGTGTTTTGTGAAACAGACGGTGGAACGCCATACGTCACATTGCGAGATAAGGACTGGAGTGCATTAACGGGCGAAGAATTACTCGAGCCAATCAAGCTAAAACCTAATTCACCAACGACACGCTTTGTTAGCAATTGTTGTGGATCACCGATGTTTCTCAAATACAAGCCCGGGTTTTGGACCTCCACATATAGAACTCGCTATAAGAACCCACCTGCGCTGGAGTGGCGAAATAAAACAGCGTCGAGACAGTCTGGATTACCTTATCCAGATGATATACCTCGATTTAAATCATTCCCATTTCGCCTCTTCGGACGTTTACTCAAAGCCCGTTTTTTATAGCGATACATAGTTTTTAGTTATGTCCGGTATGAGGATCATCGTGACTTCAACTCGGGGGGCAAAGGAGACATGCCAGTGCGAGCGGTCGCCCACAAGCGCAGTCGCTTCTACAAATGACTAAGTGAGGGTTAATTTTTCTTTGGAAAAGGAACTACCTGACCATATTGGAATGGCTTGCTTGTCGAAGAACTTTTTGACCTTAGTGTTACAATTTCTCCAAGTTTATCAGAAAACCAACCTGGAGGCAGGTTTGTAATATTTTCAATGTCGCCAGCTTGTTGAGTAAACTCAACGGATAATAAATCCCCTCGCGTTCTTGTGTTCGAGTCTACGATTAGGTTCATTGCGTCTGCTAACACGCGAGGCTCTTGAAGTGGGAACTCATCATCAAGAGGCTCTGATCTAGACCAGCCCTTCTGAGAATAGAGCTTATAGAGGTAGGTGGCATGGTCTTTGTCTATTATTTTTAAATCACTCAGTCGTTTAATTTGCGCTTTGATAGAAACAAACCAACGCCCCTTAAGGGAACGTAGAGTAGCTAGTGACGGATGGACAATTTCACTTGGATAAGATGTCGAAGGCAGTAAAAACGCACTAGCCAACCTAAAGGCTTGTTTTTCGATAGACTTGAGGTTTTTCTTCAATTCGTCAGCACTTACGTCCTTATGCAATATCGCGTGTGCCAACTCATGAGCAGCATCCATCTGTCGTCTAAAAAATGACATTTTATCTGTCGCGAGCAGAATATGTGGCCGATCTTCAAATGCTGACCAGCTGCATAAACCATCAAGTTTTGCTGTCCCCATTTCTATAGAACCCACGATGCACCCAACTCTTTCCATTAGCTCTACCACGTTAGAACAGGGGCCATTGCCTAATTGCCAATGCGCTCTCAATTGAAGCGCAATACTTTCGATATCTTCATCGCGAAGTTGGCTGTAAGAATGGCCGCCTAAAACGTCAGGAATATCCACACTGGGATAGTCGACATAATGTTGGATGACAGCGCTAACTTCATGCAACCACCTCATTTGAGCATTCTGATAATTTCTATCCCGAACTAAAGCGCTAGATAGAATGCGGTTAAACATTGGCTTAGGGCTAGTATATGTTGGCCGAAGAAAATATTCTCTACGCAACCGCAGTTCGCGTGATAGCGCGGAAAGAGCGTCCGCATCCGGCGCACTTGTCCCATCTTCCCACCGAGTAACCGTGCTAGGATTTACACTTAATAGCCGTGCAAGTTGTGACTTGCTGGATATTCTTCTTATTGCTCTGGCCTCGACAAGCCGTTCTGGCACAAAGCCAGGTGTCCCTACGCGCATAATAATTCTTCTTTTTTAAGCCCCAGCGTGGGTATTAATTATCTTTGACTTTACCGCTCTCCACTTCTTCCTCTGGGGGTACAAATTTCTTGACTGCTTTCTTGAGGCTTACACCTGGTTTTCCTTGCAGAGGTCGTTCTTCTTCCAAAACATCAGATTTTTCGATATAACCAGTCATAAAGCTGGCCAATTCCTCGTAATGCAGGAAGTTCTCATATTCGGAGTCAATCACGCCCATAGCAATTTCTTCTATCTTCCCGCCACTTGTACGATCTCTAGCAATCAAAAATAATACAAAAATATCGCCAATTTTTGGCCCTGTACCATCGAAATCAAGACGCGGCGTAATGCTATAATTTAAACTAACACCTGCAAGCCGGGACTTGTTTTTGTGTGGCAACATTTCCGGCTCTGGCATTGCTGCAAGTCCTAGAATGATACCTTGGCCTTTGGATTCAAATCGCATGAAGGGCTGAAAGACCTTTAGGTCACTTCCAGGAATAATTCCATTTTCCAGAATAAGGCCACCGTGAAATTCACAAACTTCTTGAAAGCCCTTTTCCATCATGCGGAATCGCGCTTGTCCCTCTAACGCTCGGCTTCTCTTTATATCTAATCCCGAATGGTCGCGTACCATTTCAAATGCTTTAATTGCCTCCGCTCTTACCCTATCGTCTAAATCAATACATAGGTCTTTGGGCAATGCGTTTATCAGGGTAGATTTCAGTTCAATACTCATAATTTAGCCGATTCTTGTAAAATGCGTAATATGGAAAATATACAGCATTTTTTTGCGTAATGCGCAAGAGCTAAATTTCTATCCTCTGAATATTTTGTATTTCTAACGTCTCCTTTGAGGATGAATTGCCGTTTCAAATAGCATGCATTCAGCCTGAACTTCTCCTAGCTTGACGATAAAAGCAAATCACCTGACTGAATGAGGTTACGGGTAGCGACGCCGTAATGGTTTCACGGTGATAATTTTAGAGCAATATTTCGGTAAATTGACTTTCGCCGACTCTCACCGACTTTGACCGACAAATCTACGCAATTACTACTCTAGACGAAAATCCCGCTTTTCTGACAGCCTAAGTCCAACTCGAAAGGACTATGGCTATGTCGCCTCAAAGCATTCTCATTGGACAAATCATCGTTGTGTTCACGACGATCATAGCGGCGACGTGGTATGCAACGCAGTGGATCGCCTTTCAATTTGATTATGACGCATATCTCGGAAACGGTTTATTCTCAGTAGGAAGCCACACGATCTATTCTCCATGGAAATTGTTTCCGTGGTGGTATCAGTTCGACGCGTACGCACCTCACATCTTTGCCAAAGGCGGTCAGATCGCAGCAGGCGGCGGCTTCATTGGAACAGTGTTTGCTATTATCGGTTCTGTATTGCGTGGACGCTCAGCCAAGAAATTAAACACCTTCGGTTCCTCACGTTGGGCGACAGATAAGCAAATCGGCCGTGCAGGCTTAATGGGCGATACAGGTGTTTTCCTGGGCCGCACCAAACATGACTATATCCGTCATGAAGGCCCCGAACATGTCATGGCGATTGCGCCGACACGTTCCGGCAAGGGTGTTGGTCTTGTTATTCCGACGCTCCTGTCATGGACGGATAGCGCCGTCATTCACGACATTAAGGGTGAGAACTGGCAGCTCACGTCAGGCTGGAGATCAACATTCTCACATTGCCTGTTATTTGATCCCACAAATGCGGAGAGCGCAAAATACAATCCTTTGCTGGAAGTGCGAAAGGGCGAATGCGAAGTCCGCGATGTTCAAAACATAGCTGACATCCTTGTTGACCCTGAAGGTATGCTGGAGCGCCGCAACCATTGGGAAAAAACCGCACACAGTCTCTTAGTCGGCGCTATCCTACATATTTTATACGCCGAGCCTGAAAAGACTTTAGCCCGCGTTGCCTCATTCCTGTCTGACCCCAATCGTAGCTTTGAAAAGACTCTCGCGGCCATGATGAAAACCAATCATCTCGGCAATGCAGAGAAAGAAGGCGTACATCCAGTTGTCGCGCAAGCCGCGCGTGAACTGCTCAATAAATCAGACAATGAGCGTTCTGGCGTATTGTCAACGGCTATGAGTTTTCTGGCGCTTTACCGTGACCCTACAGTTGCGGAAGTGACGTCAAAATGTGACTGGCGCATTTCCGACTTGATGATTGCAGATAAGCCCGTCTCGCTCTATCTGGTAATTCCGCCATCTGATATTTCTCGTACCAAGCCGCTTGTCCGTCTTATTCTCAATCAAATTGGCCGACGTCTTACGGAAGAATTGGTTGTCAGTGGTGATAACAAACCGAAGCGTCAACTTCTATTGATGCTGGATGAATTTCCGGCACTCGGACGTCTCGATTTCTTTGAAAGCTCACTCGCTTTCATGGCGGGGTATGGACTGCGGGCTTTCCTAATTTCACAGTCACTCAAC
>CAYGSV010000098.1:0-8844 GCA_964352635.1 uncultured Algimonas sp. | reverse complement strand
GCTTGGCGATATCTACACCATGCCAATTACAGGCGGCAAAGCGACGAATATTTCTAGCGGTCTTGCGTGGGAAATACAGCCACGTTTTTCGCCTGATGGAAACCGCATTGCCTTTATCTCTGACCGCGCAGGCGGTGATAATGTTTGGACAATGGATGTTGACGGAGAAAACAAAGAGCAAGTTACGAAAGAAAGCTTCCGCCTGTTAAACAACCCAACATGGTCACCTGACGGCCAATTTATTGCCGCACGTAAACACTTCACGACTTCTCGTTCACTCGGTGTCGGCGAAATTTGGCTGTATCACACGAGCGGTGGCTCTGGCGTGCAGCTTGTCAAAAAACCATCTGAGTCTCACCAAAAAGAACTTGGTGAACCTATGTTTTCTCCTGATGGGAAATATATTTATTACAGCCAAAACATCACACCGGGGCCTATTTTTGAATATGCCCAAGATTCCAATAGTGAACTTTTCCAAATCAAACGCTACGATATGGAAACGGGCGAAATTGATACGTCCGCAGGTGGTGCTGGCGGCGCTGTACGGCCTACCCCTTCTCCCGACGGGAAATACCTCGCTTTTGTAAAACGTGTTCGCGCGGATTCTAAGCTCTTCATAAAAGACCTTGAAAGCGGCGAAGAACGCATGATCTTCGACCACCTTGACCAAGACATGCAGGAAACATGGGGCACACAAGGTATGTACCCCAATATGGATTGGAGCCCCGATAGCGGCACAATTTATTTCTGGGCCAATGGCCAAATCCATTCTGTTCGTATCAAAGACGGAGATATTGAACACATCGATTTTGAGGTGAATGACACCCGTACTGTCATGACCGCTCCGCGTCCGACCGTCGAAGTTTCACCCAATGAATTTAAAACGCAAATGACGCGTTTCACACAGGTTTCGCCCGATGGAAAAACTGTTGCCTTTGAGAGTATCGGAAAGCTTTACCTCAAGGATATCAGGTCTGGAAAAGTTAGCCCACTTACAAAACTGTCGGCTGACCTTCGCGAACTTTATCCGGCTTGGTCGCGCGACTCTAAATCGATTATCTTTACAACATGGGATGATAGCGATCTCGGCGCTGTTCATTCTATTGACCTCGCGTCTAAGAAAATCACGACACATACCGAAAACCCTGGCCATTATAAACGCCCCGCTTTTTCACCCAGTGGAGATTTTATCACTTATGAAAAAGGCTCAGGAGGCTTTCTAACGGCCCCCGAATGGTCAGCCGATACGGGCATATATCTCCAACCAATAGACTCTAACGACCCCCTTCTTGTGAGCAAATCCGGAAGCAATCCGCATTATGCCGATGATGACATGCGGGTCTATTTCACCAAAAATATAGACGGAAAAGCCACGTTGGTTTCGACCAATGTTTTGGGTGGGCGTGAACGCAAACATGCCTCTTCTAAAATGGCGCAAAGCTATCACATCTCACCAGACGGACAGATGATTGCCTTTAGGGAGAACTATAATCTCTATCTCATGCCCGCTCTAAAGGGACCGCAAAACCTCGCCGCTGAAAAGGCAGGAAATGCCCTGCCTGTCACAAAAGTCAGTTATGGCGGCGCAACCTATCCAAGCTGGACTACAGATAATGAAATTAACTGGTCGCTCGGCCCAACACTGTTCACCGTTGATGCCAAAGACGCCATGGATGAAGACTTTGAGCCCCCAAAAGAGGGCTTAAATCTGTCATACAAAGTCCGCGCCGATAAACCCGAAGGGCAAATCGCTCTGACGAATGTCCGTATCATTACCATGTCTGATGAAGACGGTGGCGTTATAGAAAACGGGACAATCCTGATTGATGGTGACAGAATCTCAGCCATTGGTGAGAACGTAAGAATTGGGCGTTCTGTAGAAACCGTTGACCTCGACGGTAAAACGATTGTTCCAGGCTTTATCGAAGCCCATTACCATGGTCCGCAAGGAACAGATGAGCTTATTCCGCAACAAAATTGGAAATCATTGGCAACACTTGCCCTCGGCGTCACGACAGTCTTTGACCCGTCCAACCGCGCGAGTGAAATCTTTGCTGCTGCGGAAATGCAGCGCGCAGGGAAATTACTCGCCCCTCGCCTCTATTCGACGGGCGAAGTGATTTATGGTGCCAAAGCCCCAGGGTTTTTCGCTGACATTCAGAAAGAAGAAGACGCTCAAGAACATGTTGCGCGTTTGAAAAACCAAGGTGCACATGCCGTCAAAAACTACAACCAACCCCGACGCGATCAACGTCAGCAGGTTGTTAAGGCTGTGCGGGATAATGGTATTATGGTCGCGGCCGAAGGTGGTTCTCTCTATCACATGGATATGAGCCTCGTCGCTGATGGTAACACATCACTCGAGCATAACCTGCCCGTCTCAGCGATATATGACGATGTTGTCCAAATGTTTGGACAAACAAACGTCGCCTACACGCCAACTTTGTCTGTGACCTATGGCGGTGTGCGTGGTGAGGATTACTACTACCAAGAGTCAGATGTATGGAAACACCCTATTCTATCAAAGCATGTTCCGCCCGCTGTTTTACAGGCGCGCGCGGTACGGCGTCAAATGGTGCCAGAAGAAGATTATGCTGATGCAGAAGCAGGCGCAGGTGCCAAGCAACTCTTGGAAGCAGGCGTATACGTTTCTATTGGGGGGCACGGTCAACGTGAAGGTCTTGCCTCGCATTGGGAGATGTGGAGCTTTGCCCGCGGCGGCATGAACCCGTTGCAAACGCTCTCTACAGCGACAACTCTGCCCGCTAAACACCTCGGTTTCTTTAATGATATTGGCTCACTCGAAAAGGGCAAGCTCGCCGACCTCGTTATCCTTGATGAAAACCCATTAGAGGATATTCGCAATACAGATAAAGTCGACCATGTCATGATCGGCGGACGTCTTTATGAGGCTGAAACGATGAACGAAGTTATCACAGGCAACAAAGAACGCTTGCCTTACTGGTGGGAGGACTGAAAAAATTGATCCAGTGAATCAATTTTAAAGTCCTTGAAGACTGTGCGTCAGCACAGACAGTTTTCGGATATTAAACAACAACAATTTGAGCGCGCCGTCATTGATTGATTGCGCGCTTTTCTTTTGGGCCTTAGGGTCTGCCAAATTTTATAAAATATGGGACTCATTGTGATTAAATTTTCTAAGACACTGTTATCAACCTCGGCCTTGGTTTTGCTAACAGCCTGCTCAGCTTCGGTTGACACTGAAGACAACAACACCTCGGCAATCACTACATCTGCTGATTACACTTACGGCCCAAGCGTTGACCTGATCAAAGAGCATATGGCGTTTTTGGCAAGCGATGACCTGTTAGGACGCGAAACGGGATCAGAAGGCTATGACGTCGCTGCGCAATACGTCGCCGACCAATATAAGGCACTCGGCCTTACGCCCGCAGGGGATAATGGAACTTACTTTCAGAATATTACGTTCAAACGTGCGTTTCGCGTATCGGATGCGGCCAACCTTACGGCAACAGCGTCAGACGGCACAACTATTCCAATGATAGACAATAAAGATTTTGCCATAGGCCCCTCAACAAGCCTGACCGAAAGCACAGTGACCGCGCCTGTCGTCTTTGCGGGATTTGGCATTGTTGCCCCTAAAGAAGGGCGTAATGATTATGAGGGTCTCGACGTAGAGGGTAAAATCGTTGCCACGTTATCGCGCACACCCAGCGGCATTCAGACTGAAGAACGCGCCTTTTATGGCTCTCGCAAAGGAAAAGAAGCGTCCGACCGCGGCGCGATTGGTACGCTGTCTATTCCGACCCCCACAAGTGAAGGCGTTTACTCATTTGAACGGTTAATAAATGAAGGGCGTCTTGACAGTCCGCGCATGAGTTGGGTTGCCCCAGACGGTGAGACTTTCAGTCGTGCGCCAAGTATTCGAGCTGGCGCAAGCTTATCCCCTGAAGGTGCTTCGAAACTCTTCGCAGATGCAGACATCTCATTGGATGATGTTTTAAAGGCGGCAGAAGCAGAGGGCGGAAAAACGCCTACCTTTGATTTACCCGTAACTGTGACCATCACCCAAAAATCTATAATTGACGAGGTTATTTCAGCCAATGTTGCAGGCATGATTGAAGGTGCTGATCCAGATTTAAAAGACGAAGTTATCGTTTTAACGGCTCACTTAGATCATATTGGCGTCTCTAAAATTGATGAAGAAGACGTTATCAATAATGGGGCGCTTGATAATGCGGCAGGTATCGCTACCCTTCTCGAAGCCGCGCGGATGATGCAAAATAACGAACCACCACGTCGTTCTGTTATGTTCTTGGCCGTAACAGCCGAAGAGAAAGGCCTTTTAGGCTCGCAATATTTTGCGAAAAACCCAACTGTGCCAAAAGATAAAATTGTTGGGAACGTCAATCTCGACATGCCTGTTTTGACATATAATTTCGAAGACGTCATTGCTTTTGGCGGCACACGGTCGACCTTTAATGCTGCGATTTCCAAAGCGGCAGAGGAAATGGATTTGGTTCTCAATCCTGATCCTATGCCTGAACAAGGTATTTTCACACGCTCTGACCACTTCCGTTTTGTTGAAGAAGGGGTGCCTTCAGTTATGCTCTCAACAGGATTTGGTAATGGTGGTGCCGAAGCTTGGGCCACCCATTTTGCAGACCATTATCATCGTCCATCTGATGACATGATGAATGATCTAGATTTTGAGGCAGCCGCCAAATTCTCCGAACTTAAAACGCGCATTACTTTTACTTTGGCCAATGCAGACCAAAGACCGCTTTGGAATAAAGGTGATTTCTTTGCTGAGCAATTCAACGGCCCGATGCTCGAAGATTAAGTCAGATTATAAACCTAAAATGAACGGACGTCTCATTGTCCGTTCAAACCCTCTACGCTATGGCTGATTTAAATCAGGAGGGCAGAATGAAACATATTATTTTAACAACAGCATTGATCTTGGGGGCGAGCTCCCTCGCCTCATGCGCGACCATTTCCGAGGATGAATGTCTCGCGGGGAGTTGGGAAGAAATTGGTTTTCGAGATGGTGAACACGGAAAATCACGTAGCAAACTCGCCGATTATGCCAAGACCTGTGTCAAATATGATATAAGCCCTGATCGTCAATCTTATTTCAAAGGGTTTGACCAAGGCCTCTTGCGCTACTGCACTTATGACAAAGGTTTCAGCACAGGTGAATACGGCAATCAACCCAATGCGGAATGCCAATCTGTCCCCGATAATGGCTATTATACGGGTTATGATGAAGGCCGTATTATTTGGTCAGTAAATCAAGAATATCAGGGACTTATAAACAGTTACGAAGAAACACTTGATGCCCTGCTTGAGGTTGATCGAAAGTTAGCCGAAGATGAATTGAGTAAAGAAGAACGGAAACGTTTGAAAAAGAAACTCTTGCGCCTAGAAGACCGCCGTGAAGATGACCGTATCGAAATACGCGCCTTTGAGCGGATTCACGGTCTTTCGAAATACGAATTTTAGGCAAAATATGAGTTTTAAGCAGACCTAACTTATGGCGGCGTCACACTCCGGTGTTTCGCCGTCTAAAACGGACCGGGCCGTCCAGTAATCCTCATTAAGTTCGCCTTCGACTTCGCGAATTTGGTTGCTATAATAATAGAAACAATTTTCGACCTTATAGACACGAAAACAACCACCATTCATATCGGCATCAGGGTAGACAAAACACAGATTGTCTTGGTTGATGAACCATCTGCCCCCCGCTTCAAAATCACCTTCTTTGTAGGTCACACGCCCATTAGGGAAATGCGTCTCGACGTAAGTATTTTGGGCAATGCCTTGAAACGTAAAATTATAAGCGCCTTGATGAGTCTTACCTTCATATTGAGCTTTTAGTTCGTCACCCACAACACGTAGCGCTTGCGGTCTTACGTCTGTTTGCTGGTTCTGTGCCTGAGCGAAAACAGGTGAAAGGATAGTGGCAGCAATTAAAAGCCCAAATTTAAGATAATGGTGGCTCACAATTCGGTGTCTCCCCTTTGATGACGCTAACAGCGGTGAAACGTGGTGCGACCTGACCTTCAACCGTTTCTTGATGATGATAAATACAATTGCCACGTTGATAAAACGTGAAGCAGGCCGCGAGAAGGTCTGAAGCCTTATAGTCAAAACAAATTTTGTTATCAGTCGCCTGCCAAGTCCCCTTATCAATACGGTTTCCCATGCGGTGCAATACTGTTCCGTCTTCTTGGGTCAATTCCTCAAAATGATAGCCTTCAAAGTTACGAACGTTGAAATTGTAACTGCCGCGATGCATTTGACCTTTAAAATAAGAGGACACCTCTTCGGCATTCAACGGGGCTTCTTGTTCAGGGTCTGGCAAATTGTCATCTTGGGCCACAGCTATGCAAGGCATTAGCAGAAACACGAAAAAAAGAGACAAAACGCGCATATGTGAGCCTTACCATAGGAATCATTGAAATCCATGTTAAGCTATAGTCATGCCAAAAACAGCACCAGACACAGCATCAGACAACACGCAACCCGATAATCAGCACCGTATGCGCCGTGCCACACGCTATAACAAAGCCCAAGAAAGACGAATGGCACAATCTCACGCTGATCAGAAGTTTTATGCTCAAATGTTCACCGTTTGCGGTATTCTCGCGCTGTTTGTGATTGGGCTCGGTCTAGTCGCTATGAACGGCGTAAGCGCCAATATGGGTAACGAGACCCTCGCGGCATGGAGCTCACCTTGGCTTGGCCCCTTCTCTAAACTCGAAATCGCAGGCCTTGGGGTTGTCGCTATCATCGCAATTGTGATGTATTTGCGCTTGCGTAAACGCGGTTAGCGCTTGCTCCCCCCCTAAACTTCGCCTAAACCCCCAACGCTTAATTAGAGCCAGTAAAACGGAGACTATCATGGGTTATCGTATCGCCGTCGTTGGTGCCACAGGCAATGTCGGGACAGAGATGCTCACGATTTTGGCCGAGAGCGACCTAGACGTAGAAAAGGTCTATGCTGTTGCTTCACGCAAATCTGTCGGACGTCTGGTTAGCTATGGTGATAAAGACCTCAAATGCGTTGATCTTGATACATTTGACTTCACTCAAGTTGACTTGGCTCTGATGAGCGCAGGCGGAGAAGTTTCAAAAATATGGTCGCCAAAAATCGCCGCGGCTGGCGCTGTCGTTATCGATAACTCGAGCACATGGCGCATGGATCCTGATGTCCCGCTTGTTGTGCCGGAAGTGAATGCTGATGCTGTCGAGGGCTATAAGAAAAAAGGCATTATCGCGAATCCAAACTGCTCGACGATACAAATGGTTGTCGCGCTGAAGCCGCTCCATGACCGCGCCAAAATCAAACGCGTTGTTGTGTCGACTTATCAATCAGTTTCTGGTGGCGGTAAGAAAAATATGGATGAGCTTTGGTTGCAAACTAAGGGCATTTACTCAAACGATCACTTCCAAGCTATTAATTTTACAAAACAAATTGCTTTTAACGTTATCCCTCATATCGATGTCTTTATGGATAGTGGCGATACAAAAGAAGAGTGGAAGATGAAGGCTGAGACGATGAAAATCCTTGATCCAAAGGTTAAAGTCACGGCGACTTGTGTGCGCGTCCCAACCTTTGTCGGCCATGCGGAGTCTTTGAACATCGAATTTGAAAACGAGCTATCCGCCGACGAAGCCCGTGAACTCTTACGCGTTTCTCCAGGCCTTATGGTCGTGGATAAGCAAGAAGATGGCGGCTATGTCACACCTGTCGAATGTGTCGGCGAATACGCCACTTTCGTCAGCCGCATTCGTGAAGACAGCACGCAGGATAATACGCTAAACCTGTGGTGTGTATCCGACAACCTCCGTAAAGGTGCAGCGCTCAACACGGTTCAAATCGCTGAATTGCTCGCAAACCGTAAAATGCCACGCAATGCGAAATCAAAAGCGGCTTAGGTTTTAAATCAATGCGGCCAGTCTTACTGGCCGCGTTTCCAAAGCACGGCATATTTCAGATCATTAGGCTGTTCTGCTGTGCTATACTCAGACACATTATAAAACCCAGAGTTTGGTGCCTGAATTCTCAACTTACCTCGCATCGTATCGCTCTGGATATATTCGACCGTTTCAACGGGTTTGCACGAAAAAATCTCAAGGATTGGACGACTGGCGCAACGGGTTAGCGTAATTACGAAATCGTCTTCTTTCGAGAGAACATATTCAGCTTCGATGATTTGTCCCGCTTTGAAATAACCCCGTTTAACACGTAACAAATCAAGATAGGGCGTAAACCATCCTGCTCGAACAGGCTCTCCCCGCAAGCTTGGTTCCAAGTCAGTGTTCGTAGAGACTTGAAAAACACGGTTTTCTTTGAAATATGCGGGTAGGTAGAAAAGCGAGCAATAACATAACCCTATTCCTAGAGTTAGGGATAAAGTTGACAGTAAGAGACGTCTCGGGGACATCCCTACTTTTTCGTCTTCAGCGACATAATCGTCGATCTGCCCCCAGTCTTGTTGAGAAAAACCAACGAAACTACGATTAGTGACTCCCATGATGGCCCCTTTCGGAAACGTGACTACCCCGCACGATATCAAAGGAAGAGATACACTAATTTAGTGTGTATTATATTAATATACATTAAAACAGATACAACCAATAAAAAAGCCGCCCAAAAGGACGGCATTTTATATAGCACTAATAAGAAGTATTAACGTCTTGGGCGCTTAGGCTTCATTGGAATAAGACCTTCGATTTGAGCGCGTTTCCGGGCCAATTTACGGGCACGGCGAACAGCTTCAGCTTGTTCACGGACACGTTTTTCAGATGGCTTTTCGTAATGCTTACGCGCTTTCATTTCACGAAGGATACCTT
>CAYGSV010000097.1:0-9047 GCA_964352635.1 uncultured Algimonas sp. | reverse complement strand
GTCGTGACATTGGTACGGGCGCTGATTTGCGGTCAGCGAGTAACATTGCGGACAGCATTAAAACGGTTGAAACTCCCGCTCCGACTGCCGCCTCTGTAAAGGCCACGTCAACAGCATCCAAACTGACAAACCAAGCTGCACAAACAAGGCTGTAAACGCCTTGCAACATAACAATGCCAAAGAGGCTACGCATGCGGACAATCGCAAAGGCAACGATAACAAGAATGGCCAACAAACTGATGTCCAATATAAGTGTCGAAGGCGTAAAAGAGGTTACTGCTGCAAAAATCATCTAGCTCTCCTCTTCCAAATCAGGCGTTCTGTAGTTACCCAAAAGGGGTTTGAGACCACTTTTATAGGCCGCATGCGCCACGGCATGTGTGGCGGTCGGGCTTGTGATGAACAAAAAGAAGGCGACCATTAAAAGCTTTAGCGTCATTTGTGAAAAGCCCGATTGGACAATAAGGCCCAGTAAGATCAGCTCAGCGCCCAGCGTATCTGTCATACCGCCCGCATGAAGACGTGTGTAAAAGTCTGGCAGGCGAATAACGCCAAACGTACCAGCGAAGACAAAGAAAAGACCAATCGCAATACTCACCACAGTCACAACGAACCGAATAAGCCCAAGCCAATCAATATGGACTGATGCGCTGGCTTCTACCGCGGCTGGGGCCGCCGCCATAATCGTCATAAGGACGCTCATTCTTCGCCCTCCAACTCTTTCGCGCCTGAGAGGCCCACATTAAGCGCGCGATAATTAAAGAATTTAAGCGCTGCAATCGTCGCAATAAAATTCATCAAGGCATAGAGAATAGCGATATCTACGCCGTCTGGACGATCAATAATGAAACAAAATACGCAGAGGAATAAAACAGTCTTCGTCCCGAAAGAATTGACCGCCAAAATACGATCATAAAGAGACGGGCCGCCAATCAATCGCACCAGCATCAAAGCCATTGATATGGTGATGAGGAAGGCTGTTCCCAAATAGATGTAACCTAAGACGACACTCATGTTTTCAACTCTACGGCTTCGCCAACGGCCCAAGCCGCTCTCTCACCCATTTCCGAGAAGTCTTCTGGCGCGCTCATCTCATTAAGAAGAGCATGAACAAGGATATGGTCTTCTTCCATTAATACGCTGACGGTTCCTGGTGTCAGTGTTATAGAATTCGCAAACATGACTTTGCTGATATCGTCTTTTTGAGGCAGAGGAATTTTCGTGAGTGTCGGTGAAATTTCCATGTTCGGGCTAAGCACGGCCTTCACAACGGCAACATTCGCTTTAATAATTTCAACAAAAAGCCAAACGAAATAATGCAGCGTTACAGGTATCATCAAATAGGGCGCGGTTTCGTAATCCGTGATTTTCATACGGGCAGACAGAGCAACAACTAAAACAACGGAAATAGCTCCGAGCGTTAGCAACATAGGTTTGAAGTAGCCCGATAGGCCCAACCACGTCGCAACCATAGCAATCGCTAATATAATACTGAACCGAACCACGCTGAGAGCGCTCCTATAACCCTTAACACCTAATCGTCATTGGATGCTTGGCGCATCTCTAACCAAACTCTTAACGGCCTTAATCCATCATTAAAAGGCCAATAGCCCCATAGAGTTAGAAATGTTTTGTGGATTAATCTTGGCTATACTCTGGAAAGATAGATCAGCGATTGCGGTTGCCAAAGACAAGCGCGGCTGTAATGGCTGCCGCACCATGGTCTTCTTCACGTGGAATAACGCCGTCTTTGATATAACGCAGAACGTCTTTGTTAAGCGAGGATGTAAGCGACCAGTTCCAGTAACGTAAAACGGTCTGAGCTTTTTCAGTCGAAATTGTATCATAGGCCTCTATGACACGCTGTAAATCAGGATGTCTTTGGCCTGTCTCGTCAACAGTCGGCCTTTGTAAAGCACGCCACAATTGCTCCATCATATTGCGCTTAAGCCCCGTTGATTTACAAAGGATAGCAATCCCCTCGCCGCCTTTATCCGTCATGATTTGGGCACCTGTAGCGGGTTTAATGCCCGACATATATGAAATCTCTTCGATCAAAGCGCGATCTAGGCCATTATTAGCCCCCAGTTCAATGGCGGCCTCCAAACCTTCATAGTCACTTCGCGCGATGGCCGCACGATTACGTTGACGCCTTTCAATAAACTGTAAAGCCTTCCTTACCCCTGCGTCGTTCCAACCTTCGGCAGCGGCGCTTGCAAATAGATCGCTACAGGACTCTAACAAGACTGTTCTTGGAACAGCAAAGCGATGAAGAATTTTCTTTCGTGTCGGCCCGTCTGCCCACCAGAACATCGTCAAACCATGGCTAGGGCGTAATTCTACACGGCGATTAAGCAATTCGACATAAGGGGCATGGCTTCGAGAGACAGTCAGAATTCTCTGCAAGGCGGTCTCACTAAAACTTGCCCCTTTATTTTTCAAAAGAGTTTCAACGACATCTTCTTCTAAAAACTGCACAATCGCATCCACGACAGAATCTGATAATTTCCGTCTTTGTGCGATAACTTTACGATGCTCGCCCGACACTTTTTGAATGATTTGAATCATATCAGAGTCGGTCAAAGACGTACATTCTTCTAAGATATGACGCGCGACACGAATATCATCTTTAGCAAGTATGATAAGAATTGTGCGGGGTGCTTCATTCAGCATCACGAGACGCTTAGCGACGCCTTCGCGCAAGTCCAAATCTGTACTACGCAGCAACTCCACCAGAATATCCCCAGCCATGTGGCGTTCTTGCGGCGTTAATTGGCTGGCGGGGATACAAATAACGTCGGCTAAACGCTTAGCCAGTTGACGCCGTGTGCCGCCCTCATTCACAGTTGGCACTGGCTTTAACGTAACCGAAGAGTCAGGGCTGCCTTCGTTACGCATTTTTTGCGATTGTGCCGGCATTGAAACCATGAAGTGTTACTCCTGAGCGCCATTCACGAGTGAGAATCAGACGTTATGTTGAACTGTAAACAAAGAGCGTTAATCAAGCGTGACTTTTTCAAAGACAGGCAGTTCTAGGCTCCGCTTAAGCTATTTGAAGTCTATCCCTTGCTTATCTCGCCCTATAAACCCATTTCAACTTTATCAAATTTTATAAATCTTGGATCACTCGATGACACCTTTCAACCTCTCCGCCACCGCACCCAAAGCCGAAAAACGCAGAGTGAAAATTGAGCAATTAGGACAAGTGCGCCACGATGATTATGCATGGATGAAAGACGAAAACTGGCAAGCCGTAATGCGTGACCCGTCTCTTTTGCAAGACGACATTCGCGAATATCTTGAAGCTGAAAATACGTACACACAGTCTGTTTTAGAACCACTGACGAATCTGAAAGATACGCTGTTTGAGGAGTTAAAAGGTCGATTGGAACCAGAGTCGGCAACGACACCCCTCCCTGATGGGCATTGGTCATATTTTCACCATTATAGAAAAGGCGATCAACACGGTGTCTATGCCCGTATAAAACTTACGCATCCTGAAAAACCACTTATATTATCCGACTTAGTTATCGCAAAATCTGAAACAGTTCTGGACGCAGAAGCACTCTCGCGAGACTACAAAGCCTATTTCGATCTTGGCGATATTTCTCATAGTCCAGATCATCAATGGGTGGCTTACGGTGTTGATGCGCAAGGCTCTGAAAATTACCACGTAAGTCTAGTGAAGCTTGGCTCTGGTGAACCGGCCATTCAAACGAATATAGATAAATCCGCAGGGGCATTGGTCTGGGCGGCAGACTCACGCACTTTATTCTGGGTAGAACGTGACGAAAACCAACGTCCTCATGCCGTTATGCGTAAAGATGTTTTTGACCCAAATGCCAAAGCCGTTTGCGTTTATAAAGAGAGCAATCCTGGTTTTTTTGTCTCAGTGGGTCTCTCTGATGATTTCCAACACATCGAAATTAGCCCCCATAATCATACTACGTCAGAGGTCTGGCGAATTCCTTCTAGTAATCCCACATCTACCCCGGTCTGTTTTGCCGAGCGTGTCGATGGTTTAGAATATAGCCTCAGCGACCATGGCGGGCGCACATATATTTTGACGAATGCGCAAAATGCCGTCGACTTTCAAATCAAAATCGCTAACGGGCCATCCCCTTCGAAAGAATGGGAAGACTTTGTTCAGCACAAGCCTGGCACTTTAATTTTAGGCATGGAGAGTTTTTCGAATTTCTTAGTGAGGTTAGAACGTCAAGACGCCCTGCCCCGCATTGTCATTCGCGATATGCGAGACCAATCAGAACACATTATAGAAATGGATGAAGCGGCTTATGGGTTAGGCATAGTGTCGGGATATGAGTATCAAACAAACCGCCTTTATTTTTCCTATTCATCGCCCACCACCCCCTCACGCGTTTATGCCTATGACATGGCAACCCGCACCCGTGATCTGATTAAAGAACAAGTCGTCCCCAGCGGACACAATTCAAAAGATTATGTGACGGAACGCCTGACTATAAAATCACGAGACGGGGAAGACATTCCAGTCACTCTGCTTCGGCACGTAACAACATTGGTTGATGGTTCGGCACCCGTGCTCCTTTACGGATATGGATCCTATGGCATCACTATTCCAGCCGCTTTCCGCACAACTATTTTGTCGCTTGTCGACAGAGGTTTTATCTATGCCATTGCGCATATTCGCGGAAGCATGGCCAAGGGGTATCAATGGTACTTGGACGGAAAACTAGAAAAAAAATCCAATACGTTTGATGACTACATTGATGTGGGTCGCGGCCTTTGTTCTTTGAAGTATACTGGCGAAGGACAGTTAGTCGCTCACGGAGGCTCTGCTGGCGGATTATTAGTCGGAGCCGCAATTAATCAAGCACCTGACTTATTCGCTGGCGCCATAGCCGCCGTCCCTTTTGTCGATGTCTTAAATACAATGTCTGACACGTCGCTTCCACTCACGCCACCCGAATGGCCTGAATGGGGAAATCCGCTTGAAGACGAAAACGCCTATGATAATATCCTTGATTATTCGCCTTACGACCAAGTTGAGGCAAAAGCCTATCCATCTACATTAATCACGGCCGGTCTAACGGACCCCCGCGTAACCTATTGGGAGCCTGCAAAATGGGCTGCAAAATTACGGGATAATCAAACGGGTGATGCCCCCATATTGCTCAAGACGAATATGGAGGCTGGTCACCAAGGCGAAAGTGGCCGTTATGACTCTCTGAAAGAGACCGCCTTAGAGTATGCTTTTGCTTTGGCGACGGTTGGAAAGGCTTAAACCTATTCTGGGATTATTTCCCCGCGCTCATCTGTAAGGTTGTAGCTCACGCGATTTGTGACGCCTTGCATGGCAACAGCTTGACCGTTTTGAATGCGTGGGCGGTATTTCCACTTTGCAACAGATTTGAGCGTCGCGCCTTCAAATAAGGACTGTGTGCATGACGTGATCTGTATATCGTAAGGGGCGCCCTCTGCGCTCACATTAAAACGCACATTACAGTGACCAGACCGGTCAGCACGAGACGGCATAATGGGTGGGTGTCTCAGAATAGGTTGTGGGTTACTGTCCATTATCGTCATGACTGGCCCAGCGCACAAAGTGACGTCGGGGTTAAATACTAGCTTTTTACCTGGCACTGTAACCACAGGTACTTTTACACGATCCACAAGGTCAACACCCGTCTCTGGCGGCGGCGGCGGAACCTCAACCTGTTTAAGCGGTTCCATCTCTGTGCGGGGTATCACAGGCGGTAGCTCAGGTGGCGTCACATTAATTGCAAAATCTAGATCTTCTAATTTATCTTGGACCTTAAATTCCGTGGCAATCATCGCCGCCATAGAAATCGTAAGGCCAAGAGTAACAACACCTGCCAAAGGTGCACCAACGCCATAACGTATTAGCTTATTCATATGTCCCTCCCTGATATAGACATATTATTGTTATGTTATTACATTATATATGTCAAGCAGATAGAAGCCCCCTAAATCCAGAGCAACAAAAAACCCGACCAATGGCCGGGCCTTTTATTCAGAAATAAAGTCTGTAACTAGCCAGTCGTTCTGACGACATAAGCCGCATCATAATCAGGTTTAAACTTCATACAGTTTTCATCGTCGAGTTTAAATGAGCCTTCAAAGATCTCATTATCATAAGCGCCTTTGATTTTTTGATAACAAAGTTCGCGTTCAATATTTTTCTCAAATTCACAACGACGATCAAAGGCATCGCGTTCTGCTCGAATAAAGGATACCCATTTTTTCGCATTACGATTTTCACGCGAATTAGAAGGCACCTGATTAAAAGCTTCAACCGCAGAATTACGACTAAGGGTAATCGGCGCAGAGTCCATTTGATCTTTACTCATTTCACAAGTCAATTGCTCTTGCTTTTGTGTCGACTCATAGCGACATGTTGCAATCAACATCCAAGACTTACCGGCGTCATAACCACGATTAATCGCCTCTTTAAAGGCTGTCTCAGCTTTTTGGCACTGTCCTTCATTATAAAGCGCTTCGCCCAGATCAGCGTAAAGTTTAGCTTTTCCTGCACTCGCAGCCGCCTGCTCTAAAACAGGAATAGCCCGCTTATACTCACGCGCTTGACGGAACAAATTAGATAACTGAACCATCTTCTCAGAGTCTTTATTGATACGTCCCGCACTCATTTCACGCTCAAGTATTTCAGCGGCCTGATACGGCATGTCATAGAAACTGTAATACTGAACAACCTTCATAAGGTCTGCTTCTGTATTCAAAGCACCGCCCAAATAGAGCATCTTGGTGACTTCAAAGGCTTCTTGCTCACGGCCACCATTGGCCAACATAGAAGCCCAAGCATCCCATAAGGATTTATCCTCTGGCCAGCGATTGATCATTTGCTTAACAATGTCAGCCTGTTTGCCCGGCATGCCCAAAGTATTGTAAAGGAAGTTCAAAAGGTCAAAATGCTTACGCTCCTTTGGGGACGCATTACGGAACCATTTCTCAGCCCAAGGCAAGGCACGCGAATAGTTCTCAGCCTGGACCCAAGCTTGCATGATATATTCAACATATTTTGGCTTCTCTTGACCGCCGCGTGCCAGATAGTTTTCTAGCATTTGCGCGCCTTCGGCAAATTGACCGTTACCAATCAAAAGCTGCGCGATATTAACACGCAGATTTTCAGACTCATTTGGCAATAGCCCACCTGCGCTGATAGCATTTTCAAAGGCGCCAATAGCAGCACCATAATTATTTAACTCGTAATAACTAGAGCCCTGCATTTGATATATGGTTGATTTCTCATATGGGTTTAGGTCTGTAATAGCGAGAGCCTCATTAAGCTTGTTCAAAGCCTGCTGATGTTGCCCGCCATTGATGAATGTCAAAGCATCATTAACAACTTGCCCTGCCTTTGAAGAGAATTGACGCCCTTCTGTCGCTGCCGCGTCTTGAGCCTGAGCAGACATTGGTGCAATGGCGGCCACCATAGTAACACTAGCGAACGCGAAGACACCCGCACTTAAACTATTTTTGAGAAATTTCTTCAGTGAATATGTCATCACTTTCTCCTTAATTAAGCCTCAGGCCTCGCGACACATGTTAAATTTGTATCAGTTCTGAAGCGGCCACAAGTGACACAAGGTCGCTTGTACAAGATTATCAAGCGTATATTATTCTGGAATAACTTTACCACGCTCGTCTGTAAGACGGAAAGTAATCTTACTCTCCACACCAGAACGGGCAACTGAACGACCATCAACGATTTTTGGATTGTATTTCCATTTTTGAACGGACTTTGTTGAGGCGCGCTCAAAAAGACTCTGTGTGCAATAAGTGGCGACCACGTTGAAAGGCGCCCCCTCTGGGCTCACATCAAATTTAACAGTACAATGCCCTGATTTCTCTGCACGCGTTGGCATAATTGGCGGAATACGCACGAGCGGCTGAGCGTCACGATCAGAAACCGCAATTTTAAAACTAGAGCGATCAATTTGTGGTGTTTCAAACTCAGGGATAGCCCCTTCGAGTGATGCAATAGCTTCCGTAGGTTTATCAGCCTGAGCCCGCTCAATCATGGGCGGTGGTGGCGGTGTTACAACTTTTTGAACTTTGTCGACTTTTGTTTCACGCTCAATAACTTTGATATCTTCAACTTTTGGATTAATCTCAAAGCTAGCGGTCGCAAGTTTATCTTGAGGTTTGAATTCTTCCGCAATGAGCGTCATCATTAAGACGAACAAACCAATAGTCACGAGGGCAGCCCCCGGAATTCCAATTAACCAACGTAAAGCATTACCCATGATAAATATCCTTCGTCTTACTCTGTACCAACACGCGTGTTGATTTTAAGATCTTGCATTAGGTCTTGAACAGCCATCACGGTGCCCACTTCTGCATCACGATCCGCCTTGATAATCGCTTCCGCCTTTGGACTTTCGTCGCGGATATTCGTGATAATTGGACGAATTTCTTCGATGGAATAAGGGCGCTTATCAATCCAAATTTCATTCGATTCATTAATCGCAATGAGAATAGTCGGCTTGACATCACCGTCTTGCGTGGCCTCGGGTTGACGCGGGTCAATTCCAGGGGTTTTTACGAAAACAGATGTTACGATAAAGAAAATCAGAAGAATAAAGACAACATCCAACATGGGTGTCATGTTTAACTCTGTATCCTCATCTGGAACTTGTACTCGACTACGTCTTGCCATAATGTTACCTTATCACATTTCTTGTGTGGATGCAAATCCCAAATGTAATTATATCACACCTCTGTAAAAAGAAGCTTGCATCAACCTCAACGAAAGAGACTTTAAGCCTCCCCCGCCTTAATAATTTCAATCTTCGTGGCACGGCCACCTGCATCTAAACCATCTTTGAGTTCGACCAAAATTTCGTGCTTCGAGCGCTCGTCCATACGGAGTATAACACTCGCGCCAGGCTTATCAGCCAGAAGGCGTTCAACAGCCAATGTCACACGATCACAATTTGTACGGCGCTCATCAACCGAACACTGATTACGGGCATCAACAAATACTGTAATTGCTCGAGGCTGATCAGGTGGCGGGGGAAGATTAT
>CAYGSV010000096.1:2874-9095 GCA_964352635.1 uncultured Algimonas sp. | reverse complement strand
CCACGCCTCACGCGAGTTTCCGCGCCCATAGGCAGACAAATGCGCACAGACAATTTTCGGATTGATTGATTTCAGTGAAGGGTAATCAATTTTCAATTTGGCAGGCAGGTCACCACGTAAATTATTGGACACCGCATCTGCATCTTTAACCAAAGCTTCAAAGGCTTTACGCCCTTCCTCTGATTTTAAATCCAGAGACAGAGATTTTTTATTGCGGTTAAAGGTTTGGAAAAACTGACTATCCTTATCCCCAATTAAATGTGGTGAGACAAAACGAGATACATCCCCACCCGTCAGCGGGTTTTCGATTTTCACGACCTCTGCGCCAAGATCCGCCAAGAGTTGAGTCCCATAAGGCCCCGCGCCATATTGCTCGACGGCAATAATGCGAATGCCTTTGAGGGGGAGCTTATCAGTCACGCTTTTTCTACTTTCTCCTTCTCCCATGGGGAGAAGGTGGGCGCGTAGCGCTCGGATGAGGGGCTCCAAACCGCGCGTTTGATTTTAATAATAGAAGCTTGGATCCCCTCATCCGCCCTTCGGGCACCTTCTCCCCATGGGAGAAGGAGAATTTTTGGCAACGACTTTTAAATCTTATTCCGCTTAATTTGTTGCTTGGCAATGATGATGCGTTGCATTTCATTTGTGCCTTCACCGATGCACATGAGCGGGGCTTCGCGGAATAAACGCTCAACAGGGTATTCTTTGGAATAGGAATAACCGCCATGAATACGCATGGCCTCGAGAGAATTTTCTGTTGCACATTCAGACGCGAAATATTTTGCCATGCCTGCTTCCATGTCGCATCGCTCGCCACTGTCGTAGGCGCGTGCCGCGTCCAGTGTCATCAATTCTGCCGCTTTTGTTTTCGTCGCCATTTCGCCAAGCTTTAATTGAATCGCTTGATGTTCACAAATTGGTTTGCCAAAAGTCTGACGTTCTTGGGAATAACGCGTGCTTTCTTCTAGCGCGCGACGGGAAATACCAACCGCACGGGCGGCAATGTTAATACGGCCAAGCTCTAGGCCACCAACGGCCATGTAAAAGCCTTGGCCTACTTCTCCCCCGATGAGGTGACGCTTGGCATCAATACGGTAATTATCAAAAAAGAGCTCCCCAGAATCGATGCCTTTGTAAGCAAGCTTCTTCATCTTATTGCCCGTGGTGAAGCCTTCATATTTTTCACCCGTGTCAGGATCAACCTTGGGCGTGATGAGCATGGACATGCCCTTGTAACGCGGGTCGGCATTTGGGTCGGTTTTGACCATCAGAGCGACAGCGCCGCCCATCAAGCCATTTGAAATCCAAGTCTTTGACCCATTAATGACGAAATCATCACCATCCCGTTTTGCGACTGTTTTAATCGCTTGCAAATCGGTGCCAGCATTTGGCTCGGTAAGGCCTAATCCACCGCGAATTTCACCCGAACAAAATTTTGGCAACCAATACTCTTTTTGGAAATCTGTGCCGTATTTCTCAACCACTGTGGCCATCATTAAATGAGAGTTGAAAATACCTGTGAGTGACATCCATTCTTGTGAAATACGCATCACGATCTTGGCGTAAGTCGACGCCGACAGACCTAACCCACCATAGTCTTGTGAAATAGTCGCACCAAAGAGCCCAAACTCTTTCATATCTTCGACAAATTCATGCGGGTATTCATCCGCATGTTCCATTTCCATGACCTTATCGCGGACTTTCTCACGGCACCATCTGTCGATAGTGTCGAGCATCATATTTTCGTCTTCAACTGTCCAAGCGTTTGGATCTACCATTGCATTCATCGCAAACTCTCCTCAAATATATTAGTAATTCTCGACTTTATCTTCGACAGCATTACCCTCTGACGGGATAAGCATATTACGCTCAAAGGTGCAGACCATCGTGCCGTCTTGGTTAAATCCACGCGTCACTATGGTCACGATACCCTGCCCCGGACGTGATTTGCTTTCACGTTTTTTAAGCACTTCTGACTCGCCATATATCGTGTCGCCTGCAAAAACGGGGGCCGTAAACTTCACACCATCCATGCCCAAATTGGCAATCGCTTTTTGCGAACAATCTGTAACCGACATACCAATTAAAAGCGCCAATGTATAAGGGCTGACCACAAGGTTGCGCTTAAATTCAGACGCCTTGGCAAATTCTTCATCAAAGTGCATCGGATGGGTGTTCATCGTCATCAGTGTGAACATATGATTGTCATATTCTGTGACAGTTTTCCCGGGACGATGTTCATAAATATCACCGACCTTAAAGTCGTCATAATAACGACCAAAGGTTTCGCGATAGCGATTTGGGCCAACTTTTTTGACGGATCCAACCATAATTACTGTCTCATACTCATAATGCGCTTTGCTTTTCGCAAGAGCGGCATTTCGATTAATTTGCCGTCCAGTAACGCAACGTCACCCTTGGCCATTTGATACGCCGCAATCACCATTTCCGCCTGCTCTATTTCCGCCTCACTGGGCGCTAATGCCGCATGAATACGCTCTATTTGGGCGGGATGTATGGCCGCGCGGGCATGAATACCCAAAGACTTATTGCGCCGAGTCGTAGTCTCGCAATCATCCAGATCGCGCACATTGATGTGCGGCACATCAAAAAGCGTCACTTCATGCGTCGCTGCTGCGACAGCTAAAATGGAACGGGCGTGTAGCAAAGCATCCCAACTCAAATCACAATCAAGGTCTGCACTGAAATCAACCGCCCCGAACAGGGCCATGTTAACCCGCCCAACGGATAGGATTTCTTGCGCATTGAGCAAGCCCTCAGCGCTTTCGATGATAGGGCAAAACACACCTAAGCTATCGGATAAGTCCTCATCCAAATCACTCATTTCATTTTTATCGGCCACTTTAGGAATCATGAGAAACGGTAATGTCAAATCAGAGGCTTGCAAGGCACCTATATCAGCCTTGCCCTCTTTTGTTTGAACGCCGTTTATACGCAACCCAACATGGGAATGTTCCGTCTTGGATAAGAAATTCAGCACCACATCACGCGCTTCGTTTTTATCACTTGGCCCCACCGCATCTTCTAGATCAATACAGACAAGGTCAGCGCCAGACCCACACGCTTTCTCAAACCGCTCAGGGCGATTGCCTGGCACGAATAAAACAGACCTATAATGCGGTTTCTCTATGTCCATAATTTACTCAGCACCGAAATGGGTTTTCAACGTCTTTATCAATATTCTTTGGTAATAATCTTCGGCCAACGGTTCAGCCTCTTCTAAGAATGATTTAATTTGTTCGGTCTTGATTTCTGGATAAGACTCGCAGCCTTCAAAACGCCCCGTCTGAACATAATGTGGAAACCCAACCAGTCCCGCTAAACGCCCAGCTTCTGCGGAGCGTCGAATAAGCTCCCCACCGTAACAGGCGTTAGATGGCCGTCCATCCCAACCTTCCAAACGAATATATCCAACGACGAATAAAGACTGCGGATATCCTGCGTTTAAAGCCTTAATCCGATAAGGGTCACTTTCAACATGCTTTCCAGAATAACCGTAAGCACGCGCGAGTTGGTAATTCAAACGCGGATTTTCGGGGTCATTAGCGACAGCCTCTAAACAAGCTTTAATCGCCGCAGGTTTGTCCATATCTGCGCGTGTAATGCCGGGCGCTACAGACTCTGGGTCACTGCCATGCGACGCAAGGCGGTCACACTCAGTAATGTCGCGATTATAATCTGAACGCTCATATGTCTCAATAGACGCAAAAGGGTCAGTCTCTGCCGCGCTTGCGCAGCTAGACATTATAACGGCGACACAAATAGCTAAAACAGCCCTCATGACGGCGAAACCTGTGATGCAAAATGATCCGCAATATCTTCACGCCGCGCAATCCAGACGTCTTCTCGATTTTTGACATAATCCAAAAACTCACGAAACGCCCAAATACGACCCGGGCGGCCAATAATCCGCAAATGAAGGCCTAGGCTCATCATTCGCGCGCCCTCCTCCTGTGATTCTGCCAATAATTCATCGAAAGTCCGCTTGGCGTAATCAAGCCACATCTGAGGTGTAAAGCTCGGCGACAGCCAGAATTTCATGTCATTACTGTCAACGGCATAAGGCAGAATAATAAGTGGCTTGGTCGTACCATCTCCCATATCAATCTCCTCCCAACGTGGGAAATCATCGGAATAATCATCCATGTGATAGAGATAACCTTCTTTGACCAAAGACCGGCGAATGTTGTCCGTATGAAGATAGCGCGAGAGATAACCCACAGGTTTACGTCCCGTCGTTGCTAGAATTGAGGCTGTGCCTTTGGCGATGAAAGCGCGCTCGTCCTCTTCGGACATAAACGCTGTAAACAGCCAGCGATAGCCATGTGAACAAGGTTCATCTCCGCGCTGTGCAATCGCCTCAGCAATCCACGGCGCTTTTTCCAAAGCTTGAGCGCAAACGGTCCATGTTGCTGACACACCGGATTTATCGAGTAACTTCAAGATACGCGGCGCACCCCGATTTATCCCATATTGGTAATTGCTTTCATTGCCATGCACGCGAATCTTGGCTTTCAAACCTGACACAAGCTCATCAACAGGCTCATTCGCTTTGTCGCCCTGCCAAATACCGCGCTCTGCCCCCTCTTCGACATTCACAACAAGGGATAAAGCTAGCTTCGCGCCGTTAGGCCAAGTAAAGTCTTTTGGGGCGGGTTCATTATGAGACATTAATGCGGTTCCTCGCCACCTGAGACATTCATGCTCTCGGCTGTGATGTATTTGGCTTCATCAGAGCAGAGAAATGCGACGGCATTGGCGGTGTCTTCGGGCAAGCCGGGGCGGCCCATGGGAATACGGGCGGCCATGGCCTTGAGATACTCTTCAACACTTGCGGCCCCTGTGACTTCAGCGAAATATTCATTTTGCCAAGCGCCTAGCCCCGTCGTAACATGGTTCGGGCAGACATTATTGACGGTTATGTTATGTGAGCCGAGCTCTGTCGCGGCAGAACGTACAAGACCAACCAATCCATGTTTGGAGGACGTGTAAGCCTGAGCATGGGGAAAACCAGATTTCGCGGCTTGAGACGCAATATTTATAATACGCCCGCCTTTGCCTTGCTCGACCATAACCTCCGCAGCAGATTTCACGCCGAAAAACGCGCCTGATAAGTTTACATCAATAACGGCGCGCCAATCATCTTCTGTCACCTCCAAGAGAGGCTTCATGATGTAACCAATGCCTGCATTATTCACCCAAATATCAAGTGAGCCATGGGTGTCTTTGGCATGATTAGCGAGTTTACGTACCTCTTCGAGTGAACGTACATCGCAGACACAGGTTGATGTCTCGACACCCATTTTTCCGAGCTCTTTCGCGATCGAAATCATTTCATCCGAACTGCCAATATGCTCTTTACCCGTCGCAGCATCACGAGATTGGCCGATATCCGATATAACGATATTCGCCCCGTCTTCTGCCAAGCGTTTTGCAATGGCTTCGCCCAGACCGCCACGACGACCAGACCCTGTGATGACGGCCGTTTTGCCTGCTAAGCGGCCTTTTTTTGCTTTACGTCCAAACATTAAAGCTGTTCCGTTGTGATGAATACGAGACCCTCGGTCATGTCTTGGAACTCAGCGGCGATTTTCTGCATCGTCTCTGACCCCGCCTCTTCACCAAATTTATCCATATCCAAAATATCAATCGTTTCGAAATATTGATAAGGTGGCGTGTCTTCGGAAAACAAAAGGCCTGTCGTTTTAAACACTTCAAATTTCTCAATAGAGCCAAGGCCATTTACCGTGGGTATATCTACGGTTTTCGCCCAGTTCTCATAATCCGCTACGCTTACACCTTCTTTGAGGTTGAAAAGAGCCAAAATCTTCGTCGCCATAATAATCTCCCAATGTTTCATAACGTTTTGCGAAGCAATGTCGCACGCCGCCTTGATTAAACTCAACTCCATCTACGTCACATAAATTATAGGCGTTTGTAAATTCAGGAGAATCTATAATGAGCTATGATGGACCACCCGATTACCGAAATGTAGGCTTACATGACATGTCGCCACAGACATCGCATGACGAAAAGGCCCGTTTCAACTTCCTAGCCCATATGAATCGTCATCTGGCATCAAACATCCTCCCTGGGGTTAAGACGGCTTATGAAACGCGTGTGGAGCCTAAAAACCCGTCTCCGAACCATCGCAATCAGGTCAGAAAAGCTTTGTTAGAAGACCCACTCTTCCAACATTG
>CAYGSV010000096.1:409-2864 GCA_964352635.1 uncultured Algimonas sp. | reverse complement strand
GCTCTACGTCGCGGGACGATGGAATTACGTCAACAAGCAGGCCGTTGGGTAACATTACGTCAAGCAGATGAACTGAATGCCAAAGCCGAAGAACTTACAAAAGACGACCCAAGGCTTGTTTTGGATCCTGATCTTGAATTACCAAACTACCTCTCCTCTATTGATCATCATTGTATGCCAGGGAGTTATCACGACGAACTTGTACCGGGTGATGTTACAGGCGCGGCCAATTATGATGTCGGTATTTTCGTCACGACAGGCGGTGGCTTAGGCCGATTCTCTGATGGTGGCGGCGAAGCTGTTGTCGCTTGGATGAAGAAAAACAGACCTGACTTCCAACCTAAACGCATTCTCGATATTGGCGGTGGCCTCGGTCAAAATGTTGTGCCGATTGCAAAAGCCTACCCTGAAGCAGACGTTGTTTGTGTCGATACAGGCGCACCCGTCCTGCGTTATGGTTTAGCCAGAGCCAAATCACTTGGCGTCGAGAACATCACATTTGTTCAAGCGAATGCAGAAGATCTATCTATGTATCCTGACGGTCATTTTGATTGGGTGCAATCGACCATGTTCCTGCATGAGACATCCGTCAAAGCTATGCCGAAAATCATGAAAGAAAGCCATCGTCTCTTAGCAGATGGTGGTTTGGTTATGCATGTTGAGCAACCGCAATATGCGGCTGACATGCCGCTTTATGAACAAGCTATTCGGGATTGGGATGCCTTTTATAATAATGAGCCGTTTTGGACGAAGATGCATGAACTCGACCTTGACCAGTGGATGATTGATGCAGGGTTCTCGCGAGACGAACTTGTCCATGGCGGTGTCGCCGCTGTTGTAGACGCCACATTATTCCCAGAACATGCAAATGACGACGTGGAAGACTATGGGCGCAAAGCCGCTTGGCATATCGTCGGCGCTGAAAAGAGAGCCGCCTAATGGGTACGCAAATTGATCCGCTAAAATTGGCAGGCGCCAAACCGAAAGGTAAGCGCCCCTATTTCCTCAAAGACCCAGACGTCGAACGCGTCCTCGCCGTCACTATGGCTATCGCGCAAGAAGTCGCCGTTATGAGGGAGCGCATGGACACAGTCGAACGCCTCTTGGAAGAAAAAGGCAGCATCACGCAGGCCGATATTGAAGCCTATACGCCCGCAAAACCCGCCGCAGAGGAACGCGGCGCTTGGACACAAGAATATCTCGCCCGTATCTTGCGCATTTATCAGCAAGAGATTGAGGCGCTAGATAAACCTAATGAACCATCCTCAGAGGACATTGGACATGAACTTGGTAAAGAAGACTAGCTTAATCGCGCTTGCGGTGGCTCTAACGGCGTGTTCTGCAAATTCATCGGACACGGCTTCAGATATATCTGAGACCGTTAAAGAGGTTATTGCGACCACAAGCTTTCCAAACCCTGCTTCGGACAAGGCCACAGGTTGGACACCAGAGCGTTTTGATACATGGGTGAATTCGCGAGCCGGTACAGGTGAGCCCGTATATTGGTATTCTGTTGGTACACTTCGTGCTTTTCCAGGTGGCGAGCATCTTTATAATTTTGAAGGCTATGACATTTCTAATGCGCGGCGCGTCTCTGAGACAATGACAGAACAATATTCGCGCAAAATCTATATCTACCGCGACAAAGACACGAATGAAGTTGTTCGAGAAGTCAAGGGAGAGCAAATAGAGCCAATCGCTTACCCTTATCAATTCATCACATATGAATATAAAACGGATAAAGACGAGCCATATCTGCAAACAATGGTCGAACAGGGCAAAGGCGACGCTTTGCGCAGTATCGGCCCGGGCACAGACATCACCGTGCGTCAGGTCGGTGACCTAGAGCTTTACACCGCGCCCTTATTTTTGGACTTCCCGATTCCTGGTACAGAGACACGCTATCAGACATTTGAAAATTATGATTTCGTTATACCGCAAGACCAAAGCAAACCTGGGATGATTACGTTTATGCGCTATGGGCCATTACCTCATTGGGCGCAAAAAGACGGTATCACGATGGGCGCAATGCATATGACGACATGGCGCATCACGGATTATGATGACGTGCCTCAAACCTTGAGAGATTACGTTGAAGCGGAAGCTCCGCTTTGGACAGCTCCGCCAGAAGATTTAGCCGATATTCGTCGTTTGCAGAAGGCAAATTAATGGTCACGCCACGACGCGCCTTTGTTGATGCTGATTACGGCCAAATGCATTATCGTATTTTGGGTGCGCCTTCGGATAAGTTACCCCTTATCTGCTTACATCAAAGCCCGAAATCATCTCGTGAATTCATAGAATTCATGCGACTTGCAGCCAATGACAGGCTTATCGTTGCAATAGACAGTCCAGGTCACGGGGAGTCAGATGTTCCCGTGTCAAAAATGAGCATTGAAGACTTCGCCGCTCAAATTTGGTCAGCGCTCGATGCCTTATCTGACGTCACACAATC